>NZ_CP125298.1:300000-399867 GCF_030412785.1 Paraburkholderia sabiae | reverse complement strand
TGCCGGATGGCTACGCAGCTGGTCAGTGACGATCCTGCGCGGCACCGGGTTGGATCGCAGCATCCGCCGGAAGAAACGCCTAGCCGCGGCCTTCGCGTCGTTTTTGCATCAGAACGTCGAGTTCAGTGCCATGCTCATCGACGCGCGCCACAGCAGATCCGGCTCCCCGCGCAGCGTCACGAACATCTCATCCAGATGCCATGTGCTGCCCCGCTTGCGCCGCGCCGCCTTTGCACACCGGGCGAATCCAGCGCCGAACTTGTCGCACCAGCAACGGATTGTTTCGTACGTGACGACGACACCACGCACATGCAACAACTCCTCGATATCGCGCAGGCTCAGGCTGAACCGGAAATACCATCGAACCGCGTAGCTGATGACGATGGCAGGGAAGCGGCGACCGTGATCTTTTCTTCATCGCTTCATTCTACCCCCGCTATTGCGTCAACCTGACAGAGCCCAAGCGGCGTCACCGCTCCTGTCACTGTCCAGCTTCGTGGAAATCGCTACTAAGCTTGGTGTGAAATAAGCGCTTTCGCCCTAATCAGTGCCCCCGTACCTACCAAAAAAAACAGCGCGGCAGCGTCGGCCATGGCTTTATCTTTTTTGCGTAGCTCGCGCTCGAGCACCCTGACGCGGAACTGAGTAGCCTTTGCCTCACCTCGTTTGACCTGTCCAAAGGCTCGCAGCCCTCCTTGGTAGCAACGCCCCATAAAATGAACTCCGGGAAAACCACCTTTTTTCCCCCAACCACGCGGTCCTCTTCGCGACGTCCGGGCACTGCATCCCCCCAGACACCGCCTCAAGCATTCGCCCCGGTGTCCATCCCTGCGCATTCGCAATCTTAGCCATCGCTTGCGCGCGCCACATCTCAAGCGTATGCACTGGCACAAATTTGCGTTGAAGCCGTTTCCAACGCTTCATTCGTCGACGTTAACACGCGGTTTGCTATGTGGTCCTTGAAATGTTGTTTATAACGCGCCACCCTTATCTCTCGTTGCCCCCACGGTTCAAATACTATCGGACCACATCCATGCCGCTTCTGTAGGCGGGGCAACCCACGCGATTTAAGAATGCAGCGCCGGTGATAACCAGATTGCTGTAGAACATGGTGCACCATTGTTACAGGACTTTCCCAGAGCACAGCGAAATGATCAGTGCGGAAGCGAACTGCTGCCCGCACCTGTCTCCTCGCTTCGAGACGGCTGTATTACGCGAGCCGATCCTTACTTGACACAGGGGCCTTAACAGGCTGCTGAAATACACCCGAGCTAAAGCGGCCTCGCTCCAATTACGCGGCTCTCGCCGCAAGATTTTCGCATTGTGCGAATTCAACGTCCTGTTAAGCGATTTGAGGTCAATTCATGGCCTCATTTCCGTGTTGACTTTCACGATGAATTGGTAAGGAGCCTCGCAGCCGGTGGTCGGCGACGCTCCATGCCACCATTGCTGTACTCCCGCAACCGTCCGTCACGGAGGACATCATGAACGCGATTACCCGAGTCGGCATTGATCTCGCCAAGAACGTTATGCAGATTCATGCGGTCGACCAGGCCGGTCACGTTGTGCTCCGCAAAACCATTACCCGCGAGAAGTTCCTTAGCTGGTTCGCGAACCTTCCGCGGTGCCGCGTTGCCATGGAAGCGTGCAGCACCGCCCACTACTGGGCACGCCGGCTGAGCGAACTTGGGCACGAGGTCCGGCTGATACCCCCGCAATTCGCCGCACCCTACCGCAAGGGCGGCGCCCACGTGAAGAACGACGCGCTCGACGCTGAAGCCGTTTGCGAAGCTGACAGCCGTCCCCAGATGCGTTTCGTCCCCGTGAAGTCGCCAGCCCAACAGGGCGTGCTAACGCTCCACCGCATGCGCACTGGCTACGTCGAGGAGCGCACTGCGCTGGTCAACCGGCTGCGCGCACTCCTTGCCGAATTCGGCATTTTCATCCCGCAAGGCATCGACCGGTTGCGCAGGCACTTCGTCGCACAAGTCGAGGACGGCGCCAGCGAGCTTCCCGGCACGGCGCGTGAAGCGTTAATGCGCGCCTGGACACAGTGGCAGACGCTCGATCAGGAAATCGCCTGGTACGACCGCCAGATCGCTGCCCACGCTTGTCACGATGGCGCCGCCAAGCGCTGCATGGACATGTGCGGCGTCGGCCCGCTTACCGCATCGGCCGCCGTCGCCACCATCGTCAATGCCAACCAGTTCAAGAACGGCCGCCAGATGGCGGCCTGGCTTGGTCTCGTGCCCCGCCAGAACAGCAGCGGCGGCAAGCAGCGCCTTGGCCGCATTACCAAACAGGGAAACGATTATCTGCGCATGCTGCTGTTTCAGGGCGCGCGCTCTGCGGTCTTCACCGCGCACCGGCGTGACGACCGGGTCTCGCGCTGGATCGTTCAGCTGCAGACCCGGGTGGGCTATTACCGGACACTGGTCGCTGTAGCTAATAAGAACGCTCGCATCCTCTGGGCCATCCTCGCAAAAGGCGAGAAGTTCAACCCCGCTCACGCGCCCGCCCGTCCCAATCCCGCGAGCGACGCGTGACCGACGTTCAACCCCACGCAGTACTCGCTTTGCTCATCTTCCTTCAGGACGCAACAGGCAGTGATAGCGACAGGTCAGACCGGCAGCAGGCGAACTCGGAAGTCCGTCAGGCGCACGTGCCACTTCGTGTCGCCGCACTATGGATGGAGTCCTGCTGCGCGGTTACTATCCGGGCTCCGGCGCGCGACGACTGCGCCCAACAAGGCCGTTTATAGGTGTGCAGTCTCTCCCGTCGCTTCACGCACAGATTTCTCAAACGCAGGAAACACCACATGATATGTGATCCTTACTTCCCAAGACCAACTTGCTAAAAGGCGAGGCTCCTTATAGGACGGACTTGTGCCAAGGATCGCAGGCGCACGAGGTTATAGGCGACCATGTTTAACACGAACATCTGATCCACCTTCTTCAACCCGCGCACCATCGTCTGGCGCATGCGCCCCACGGTCTTCGCCCAGCCGAAGCCTTGTTCGATCAGCTTGCGCTTTTGCTGAGAAATGGCGTAGCCCACGCTCGAGGCAATCGTGTCGGCCACCGCCGAACGCCGCCCCGAGGTATTTTGCGCTACGTGCGGTGTCACCTTCATTTCGTGGCAGGCCTCGATGAATTCCTGTGCGTCGTAACCCTTGTCCGCACCCAGCGTGATTTCTGCGCTCGCATCCTTTACCGCTTGCCGCACGTCGTTGATCATGATCTTGGCCGCTTCACGCTCGGCATGCCCGTCGGCGTGGGTCACACGCGCGTTGATCACCAAGCCGTGCCGGTTATCGGTCAACGTATGGCCCATGTACCGCAATTCGCTGGCCGTCTTGCCTTTGCGATAGAGCCGCGCATCGGGATCGGCCCTCGACTGATGCGTCTCGTTGCTGCGCTTGCTACCTTTAAAGTCGTCTGTGCTGCCGCCGTCGTTGTCCTGATCGTCACTGTCCTTGCGCACGAAGATGGTATGGACGCCTCCCTCCCCGCGTCGGTAAGCCAAGCCAGCGGACACGGCGGAGCTCTCGCTATATCTGGCGACAGCGAGTGCCAAACTGGTGGTTGGTGTTGAAAACGGCCACCGACAGTTAGAGCGTGTTAGGCACTTCTGCTAAGGGTTGCAAAGTGGACAAGCATAAGCACGGAGAATACGACGAAGTGCAAGCCGGCCAGAGTTTCGGGCAATCGCTCGTAGTCTCTTGCCAGTCGGCGGAAGCGGTTGAGCCAGCCGAAGCTGCGCTCGACCGCCCAGCGGCGCGGCAACAGCACGAAGCCCTTTTTCGCCTCTGGCAACTTGATGACCTGAAGTTCAATCCCTTCGTCAAGCGCCGCCTGCGCGGGCTCTTCGCCGGTATATCCCTGATCCGCGAACGCCACCTTGACCGTCTGGCCTGTTGCCTGCTGAACCTGACGCGCCAGTTCTCCAACCTGCGCGCGCTCCTGCTCGTTGGCCGGCGTCACATGCACCGCGAGAAGTTGTCCCAACGTGTCCACCGCCATATGTACCTTGCTGCCTTTCTTGCGTTTGTACCCGTCGTAGCCTGCACGTGCACCCCTTTCGCACGTCGACTGCAGCGTACGGCCATCGAGGATGACCGCGCTGGGTTGACCACGGCGGTCCTGGGCGACCCGGATGATCGACCGCAAATCGCTCACCATGGCCTCGAAGCAGCCCGCCTGAATCCAGCGTTGCGTCTGCTGGTAGACCAGTTCCCACGGCGGAAAATCATTGGGCAACAAACGCCATGGGGCTCCCGCACGTACGATCCAGCGCAGCGCGTTGAACATCTCGCGCAGTTCGTAGCGGCGCTGCGGTGCGTCCTTGTTCATCAAGGTCAGGTACGGAGCGGCGAAGTACCACTCTTCATCCGATACATCCGTTGGGTAGGGCCTGCGTTTTTTCATTCCGCCTGGGTACCAGGCCTAGCTCAAAGTTGCTAACACCCTCTAACCGATTCGCCCCCCGCTATTTGCGCCAGAGCCGTCGAGAGCACCATTTCGTGGCTTCATAACTTGCGACGACTGCGCATCCGCTTCGAAGGTCTTGCAACATCCATGAAGCCTTCATGAAAATCGCCTGCTGCATCATCTGCTGGCGAAAGCTGAAGAACTCATTTTGACTAACGCCTCTCTGTCTAGTCCAGTGCACCTAATGCCACCGCGCCACATGACCATCGACTCGGTGGCGCAGTCAGTTTCGCTGGTTCGGCCCGCCCATTGCAGCCCAGTTCAGGTCCCCACTAGTAGCTACACCATCGATAGTTCCTGTTAAGTGCGTTTCGATCTGGCGAAAGACGTCTGGGTTTCGCATCATGTATCTCGCCGCCTCTGAGACATCTGGCGGTACGTTGCCGTCGGTGTTTTCTGCGAGCCAATATAGACCGCCCGCCTCCATCCGTTTCCAGCCGTTATTTGCCATATACGAGCTTAGGGTGCCTGCCGCTTGTTCCGGAGTCGTTTTTTCTTCTCCTTTCGCTACTGTGGTGTAATCTAGGTCTAAGTTGGCCAATCACCGCTTTTTGTCTGCCCCGATCTGATCTGGACTGGGACAGACCTGCCGGCAATCCGACTGTGCGGTGGGGTCAGTAGACGTCAACTGAGCGCTGTCGTGGGCTAATGCCGCCATTGTTTCTCTCCAGGAAGATTTGTGGGAATACAAAAATAGAGGTCGAGCGACTCAGAAATAGAGTATCAGATTCGTCAAAGTCGTCCACGACCGACCGCGAAGTGGGAAATGAAGAGGCGAAGCGGCTTTGTCAAGTTGACGAACGTAGACTGTACCCGCACCAGTAGCAGAGCTAACGTCAAGAGTGGTGTATGAACAATTTGACGGCGATCGATTTCAAGCGGCGAGTTTCTGCTGATCCGGCCGATCGTCTTGCACCGGTTCGCCGTCCTTAAAGGCAACGCCCTCGAGCAACAGCTTGATCTTTTCCGGGCCGTTGATACGGCTCGAGGTTTTTTCGGCTTCCTCGATCAGCTTGAATGCTAGTCCGAGGAAGGTTGGTCGCGATACGCAGTTACGCGTGCGCGTCGTACGGTGTCGCACCGTCGCGAACGTCGATTCAATCGCGTTGGTCGTGCGCAGTTGCCAGTGCTCGGCAGGAAATTCGTAAAGCGCGAGCAAGCTCTCCCGGTCCTTCTTCAACGTCTCGGTCGCATTCGGATATCTGGCCGCATAGATCGACACGAAACGATCGAAGGCAGGGTGCGCGTCGGCGCGGGTCGCCGCCATGCAGATCGATTGCATGTCGGCCTTCGCGCATGCCTGTTGCGACTTGGGCAGCGCGTTCATGACGTTTTCCATTTTATGAAACTTATCCCGATGTCGGAAGTTCCATTACGCCGATGTCCGGACTATGCCGAAGTCCGGCTGCGATACCCGACTGCTGGCGGCGAACGCACTTTAGGTATCGGCATAATCAAAGCGACTCCAGAAAGGCGAGAAGCGTATCGGAGGGGCGATACCGGCCGGGCTGGGTGTTAGGCATGCGAACCCGGGCGAGAGCTTGCTCCTTGATTCCCAGATGTGCGTGTAGATATCCGAAATGTGCTGCAGCACATTTCATTTACCTGCGCATCGCGACCAGTACCGTGTGCGCCACCACCAGTCCCTTCGACCTGGTGCCGCACCCCGATCCCATTCCATCTCCGCCTCCTGCGCCCGAGTACTTCTGAGCGCAGCGATGCGCCCGGCGCTCGAGGTGGCGGACATCTTTCGCCGCTGCGGCCCGCAGTACCGGCACACTCATGCCGACGGGCTCAGTCGTGTCCAGCGGCGTGTGATGAGCGCCATCGAGCTGTGTCCTACCGCCACGCTCGGCGCACATGTCGAGCAGTGCGATGCCTGTGGCCATCAGCGCATCGCCTACGACTCATGCCTTATGGGGAGTGGACGTGTCGAGCGAGCGCGAACCGGGGAACTCGCGCTCCTGTAACTCTCCATTAACAGGCTGCTGAAGTACACTCGAATTAAAGAGGCCCCGCTCTTATTACGCGACTCGCGTCGCAAGATTTTTCGCATCGTGCAGATTCAATGCGAATTCAACGTCCGTTTAACAGGTTGCTGAAGTACCGGCGGCTGACGTCATCGCGGAAGTCCCCTGATGCGTTGATATTAGGACCCTCACTTGCCCACTGGAGATCATGCGCGGCGCCGACACGTTCACCGATCGAGCTGTGTCCTACCGCCACGCTCGGCGCACATGTCGAGCAGTGCGATGCCTGTGGCCATCAGCGCATCGCCTACGACTCATGCCTTATGGGGAGTGGACGTGTCGAGCGAGCGCGAACCGGGGAACTCGCGCTCCTGTAACTCTCCATTAACAGGCTGCTGAAGTACACTCGAATTAAAGAGGCCCCGCTCTTATTACGCGACTCGCGTCGCAAGATTTTTCGCATCGTGCAGATTCAATGCGAATTCAACGTCCGTTTAACAGGTTGCTGAAGTACCGGCGGCTGACGTCATCGCGGAAGTCCCCTGATGCGTTGATATTAGGACCCTCACTTGCCCACTGGAGATCATGCGCGGCGCCGACACGTTCACCGAGTCTGTTTTCCCTGCGAAAGCTGGACGACTTCGTCCCGAAGTCGCATCCGTTGCGATCGATCCACGTGATGGCGAACGAAGCGCTGGCGAAGATGGATCGACTGTTCGCCGGGATGTACGAAGCGAACATAAAGGACGGGCGGCCGAGCATCGCGCCAGAGAAGCTGCTGCGAGCCATGCTGATCCAGGTTCTCTACAACATCCGCTCGGAGCGGCAACTGATGGAGCAGGTTCAATATAACCGGCTTTTTCGTTGGTTTATCGGCCTGGCAATGGATGACGAGGTGTGGGTGCCCACGGTCTTCACGAAGAATCGCGAGCGATTGATCAAGCACGATGCGATCATCGAATTCTTCAACGAAGTAGTGGCCATAGCTGAGAAGAAGGATCTGCTCTCGGGCGAACACTTCAGCGTCGACGGCACGCTGATCCAGGCGTGGGCGGGACACAAGAGCTTCGTGCGCAAGGACGGTGACGATCAGGACAACGACGGCGGCAGCACAGACGACTTCAAAGGTAGCAAGCGCAGCAACGAGACGCATCAGTCGAGGACCGATCCCGATGCGCGGCTCTATCGCAAAGGCAAGACGGCCAGCGAATTGCGGTACATGGGCCATACGTTGACCGATAACCGGCACGGCTTGGTGATCAACGCGCGTGTGACCCACGCCGACGGGCATGCCGAGCGTGAAGCGGCCAAGATCATGATCAACGACGTGCGGCAAGCGGTAAAGGATGCGAGCGCAGAAATCACGCTGGGTGCGGACAAGGGTTACGACGCACAGGAATTCATCGAGGCCTGCCACGAAATGAAGGTGACACCGCACGTAGCGCAAAATACCTCGGGGCGGCGTTCGGCGGTGGCCGACACGATTGCCTCGAGCGTGGGCTACGCCATTTCTCAGCAAAAGCGCAAGCTGATCGAACAAGGCTTCGGCTGGGCGAAGACCGTGGGGCGCATGCGCCAGACGATGGTGCGCGGGTTGAAGAAGGTGGATCAGATGTTCGTGTTAAACATGGTCGCCTATAACCTCGTGCGCCTGCGATCCTTGGCACAAGTCCGTCCTATAAGGAGCCTCGCCTTTTAGCAAGTTGGTCTTGGGAAGTAAGGATCACATATCATGTGGTGTTTCCTGCGTTTGAGAAATCTGTGCGTGAAGCGACGGGAGAGACTGCACACCTATAAACGGCCTTGTTGGGCGCAGTCGTCGCGCGCCGGAGCCCGGATAGTAACCGCGCAGCAGGACTCCATCCATAGTGCGGCGACACGAAGTGGCACGTGCGCCTGACGGACTTCCGAGTTCGCCTGCTGCCGGTCTGACCTGTCGCTATCACTGCCTGTTGCGTCCTGAAGGAAGATGAGCAAAGCGAGTACTGCGTGGGGTTGAACGTCGGTCACGCGTCGCTCGCGGGATTGGGACGGGCGGGCGCGTGAGCGGGGTTGAACTTCTCGCCTTTTGCGAGGATGGCCCAGAGGATGCGAGCGTTCTTATTAGCTACAGCGACCAGTGTCCGGTAATAGCCCACCCGGGTCTGCAGCTGAACGATCCAGCGCGAGACCCGGTCGTCACGCCGGTGCGCGGTGAAGACCGCAGAGCGCGCGCCCTGAAACAGCAGCATGCGCAGATAATCGTTTCCCTGTTTGGTAATGCGGCCAAGGCGCTGCTTGCCGCCGCTGCTGTTCTGGCGGGGCACGAGACCAAGCCAGGCCGCCATCTGGCGGCCGTTCTTGAACTGGTTGGCATTGACGATGGTGGCGACGGCGGCCGATGCGGTAAGCGGGCCGACGCCGCACATGTCCATGCAGCGCTTGGCGGCGCCATCGTGACAAGCGTGGGCAGCGATCTGGCGGTCGTACCAGGCGATTTCCTGATCGAGCGTCTGCCACTGTGTCCAGGCGCGCATTAACGCTTCACGCGCCGTGCCGGGAAGCTCGCTGGCGCCGTCCTCGACTTGTGCGACGAAGTGCCTGCGCAACCGGTCGATGCCTTGCGGGATGAAAATGCCGAATTCGGCAAGGAGTGCGCGCAGCCGGTTGACCAGCGCAGTGCGCTCCTCGACGTAGCCAGTGCGCATGCGGTGGAGCGTTAGCACGCCCTGTTGGGCTGGCGACTTCACGGGGACGAAACGCATCTGGGGACGGCTGTCAGCTTCGCAAACGGCTTCAGCGTCGAGCGCGTCGTTCTTCACGTGGGCGCCGCCCTTGCGGTAGGGTGCGGCGAATTGCGGGGGTATCAGCCGGACCTCGTGCCCAAGTTCGCTCAGCCGGCGTGCCCAGTAGTGGGCGGTGCTGCACGCTTCCATGGCAACGCGGCACCGCGGAAGGTTCGCGAACCAGCTAAGGAACTTCTCGCGGGTAATGGTTTTGCGGAGCACAACGTGACCGGCCTGGTCGACCGCATGAATCTGCATAACGTTCTTGGCGAGATCAATGCCGACTCGGGTAATCGCGTTCATGATGTCCTCCGTGACGGACGGTTGCGGGAGTACAGCAATGGTGGCATGGAGCGTCGCCGACCACCGGCTGCGAGGCTCCTTACCAATTCATCGTGAAAGTCAACACGGAAATGAGGCCATGAATTGACCTCAAATCGCTTAACAGGACGTTGAATTCGCACAATGCGAAAATCTTGCGGCGAGAGCCGCGTAATTGGAGCGAGGCCGCTTTAGCTCGGGTGTATTTCAGCAGCCTGCTAGGTACGTCGCAAGGGCCAGCATGTGCTGCCCGACGCGGTCCCGGCCTTCAGGGCTCGCTTCGAGTGCACGAATGGCGAACGTGTGCCTGAGCCCATGCAAACGCGGGCTCTGGCCGTTGGAGGAAGGGCCAATGCAAGCCAACTTCAGCAGCTTCCGGAACGTCCAGTAGGCAATCGTGTACCTGAGCGGGTGACCGTCGTCATCAACGAACACATGGTCATCGCCCGGATGCGCCAGTCGCCGCAGCGTTAGATATTTGTGCAGCCCCTCCGTCGCTGTATCGTGGAGAGGAACCAGACGACTCTTCTGGAATTTGCTCTTTCGAATGACGAGTCCCTCCGGCGTAATGTCGGCAGACCGTAGATTCAGGGCTTCCGATACGCGCAGACCAGTGGTGGACAGCAGAGCGATCAACGAAGCATATGTCTGTGGACGCAGTGCGTTGGTGGGCTCGAGTTTCAGCGCAGCGTCGATCAGTTGTTCAATGTCGGTCCGTGTAAAAATGTACGGAGCCCGCCGGGTCTTTCGGTAGGCGAAGTACCGCACCGGCGGCAACTCATGGTTCTGATCCTCTATGAACAGGTACCGCGCGAACCTGCATACGGTCTTCAGCCGCGCGTCACGCTAGGCTACCGATGCAGCCTCAGTTGCCCAGTCGATAGCAGTCTGTGCGCGGACGTGCGTTTCACCACGATTGACGGCGAAGCGCGCGAAGCTGCGCAGCAGGTATTCCACGTTCGACATCTTGAATCCCGCGGCCCGACACGCAGCGAGATAGGACTCCACGGCGGACATCATTTCATCACCTCCGGCCAAGGCTGGGCGATTCGCCTGAGCAGTGCAAAGTCAATCCTGGCGTAATAGGCCGTCCTGTCGATACCGCGGTGCCTGAGAATCATGCCGATCTGCTCGAGGGGAAGACCGTGACGCAACATCTCGGTCGCCGCTGTGTGTCGCAGCAGATGTGCGCCCCTGGCGGGTGAACTCACCTTGGCCCGCTTGAGCGCGCGTTTCACTACCGAGGAAATGGCATCGCCCGAAACAGACGGCTTGAAGGGAGCAATGTTGCGTACGAAGACGCGGTCATCTCCTGTCACTCGGGATCGGGATTCGAGATAGCGCAGGAGTGCCTCACCAGCGTCTTGGGGCAGCGGGAGTCGAACTTCATAACGACCCTTACCCGAGACCCGCAGCGTCCCGGTTTCCCACTCAATGTCTCTCATTCGAAGGTTTGCGAGGTCGCCCGCACGCACCCCGAGTCGCACGAGCAACAGAATGATCGCGCGGTCGCGAAGTGTTCGAAGTGAATGGCCATCGCAAGCGGCTATTAGACGGTCAACATCGTCAGGCGCAAGACACTGCGGGAGTGTCGACAGGCGCCAATGCGCTAGTGCGGGAACCGCGTGGTCGAGACCGGCCCGACACAGGCCGTGAACACCCAGATAACGCCGGAAGGCCCGCGCGCTGGTGACCCGCTTTTCGACCGTACTGACACTGCACTTGCCAACACTGTCCAGCAGGAACGTCCGCACGCGCTTCGGATCCCACCCGCCGACATCGTGCCCAAGTAACTCGAGCATTGTCGTGGCATCGCGACAGTACAGCCGAAGTGTCGCCGGCTTTGCGCCCCGGTGCTTTTGCATCCACCGCCGGAAACCGCTGACGATGTTAGGTTCGCAAATCTCGGCCGTTGCGGGTTTCCCTGCCTGACAGACACCGATCCTGATCAGGTACTCACGAAAGCGCTTCGCTCCGAAGTAAACATGGTGGTTTGCTTTGCCGCCCTTTGCATCTGGACAACTGCACGTCGGAAGATGTCGACGGAAGATTTCCAACATCTGCGGACCTACCTCAGCCAGAGGTCTGCCACTCATCAGCATGCAGCGGCCCAGATGATCGGCGGCACGTATGTACCGCTCGGCGCTGGCCGCTGAATATCCGTCCCGCTCCAGCGCATCAGCAAAGCCGTCAATGAAGGCGCCGACCGGTCCCGTACGCAGGCGCCTCAAAGTCTTTGGTGCTACCAGGTATGTGTCTAGCATCACGTCCTCCTGTGATGATTGCCCGTGAAAGCCAGACCACGATAGCAACGGAGGGGCGCGTTTTAATGGGGAGCAAAAACACAGAATTGTTCGGTCTGGGGCTCCGAACATGCTTTCGGACTCCCTGTTAGCCAGGACTCCCCGTAAGACATGTAATGGAGTGCGCTCCATTACATGCCGCAATCGCCACTGTCCAAAGTGCCAGTCGCTCGGCCGTGCGCAATGGCTTGAACGCCGGCACGCGGAGCTCCTTCCACAGGTGGAGTACTTCCATGTCGTCTTCACACTGCCCGAACCCATCGCGGCGCTCGCGTACCAGAACAAACGGGTGCTCTACGACATGCTGTTTCGTGCCAGCGCCGGGACGCTGCGCACGATCGCCGCCGATCCGAAGCACCTGGGCGCCGAGATCGGCTTTATCCCGATCCTGCACACGTGGGGGCAGAACCTGCTGCACCATCCGCACGTGCATTGTGTCGTGCCCGGTGTTGGTATCTCGCCGGACGGCGAGCGCTGGATCGCCTGCCGCCCCGGCTTCTACCTGCCCGTACGGGTGCTCTAACGACTCTTTCGCCGACTGTTTCTCGAGCAGTTGCGCCGCGCGTTCGACGCCGGCGTGCTGCGGTTCCATGGCCAGCTCGAGCACCTCCGCGACGCCCGTGCGTTCGCCACCTGGCTTGCTCCCGCTCCCCGGTCGGAATGGGTCGTCTATGCCAAGCCGCCCTTTGGCGGCGCCCAACACGTGCTCGACTACCTGGGCCGGTACACCCATCGCGTCGCCATCTCCAATAACCGGTTGCTAAACTTCGACGGACACGCCGTGCTGTTCCGCTGGAAGGACTACCGCCATGACGCCCGGCATAGCACCATGACGCTCACGGCCGACGAGTTCATCCGCCGCTTCCTGCTGCATGTGCTGCCCGACGGCTTCAAGCGCATCCGCAGCTACGGCTGGCTCGCCAACTGCCACCGGGCGCAGCGCCTGGCCATCTGCTGGCAACTGCTCGGGGTCAAGCCTCCCGCCGCCAGATCACCCACCATCAGAGAAGACTACCGCGACCGTTACCAGCGGCTCACCGGCAAATCACTGCGGGACGGCCCCGTGTGCGGAAAGGGCCACATGCTTTGCATTGAAGGTATGCCCGGCACCCTCCCACGAGCCCGACCAGGTCCCGACCATGCGCTTTAGTTGCGACTGCACCCGTTTCCGGACACGTTTGCCTCTCCCGAAGAGGCAAACGCGGCCGGACTCGTGTCTTCGATCCGCGAGCGCGCCAGAACAAGCGGGGGCATCCTCCGAACGCCGCAAATCCGGTTGCGGTCGCCCGTGCCGGACATCAGAAATTACCGCGGTGGTCATTCAACGCCCATAGCAGTCACCGCCTGCGGAGCGGCTTAGCCCCAAACGGTTTTTTAGTTACCGATCGCGGGCTGATCGCGATCGGCTCCGTTATGCCGCCGCGGCCGCGATCGCTAACCAAAAAAAAATGCTCTGCTTTATCCGCGTACCGGAATTTGTCAACGCCGATCGAATTCGGACCCGCCGGTGGGTCAGTTTCACATCGGCGCTAACACCTTCATGTGCGGCTGCATCGACAGCCCGCCACCTGCCGGCTAAACAGGTCGATGATGACCGCGAGGTACACCCAGCCCTCGGCTGTCGCCAGATACGTGATGTCGGTCGCCCAGACCTGGTTCGGTGCAGTTGCAGTGAAATTGCGCTTCAGCAGATTGGGGGCCACCGGCAAATCGTGGTTCGAGTCTGTCGTCGCGATGTACTTGCGCTTGTGCCGGGCCTGAATGCCATGCTGCGCCATCAGCTTGCGCACCCGCTCTTTGCCCACGCGCACGCCATGCGTGAGCGGTTCCTTCCACATGCGCGGCCAGCCGTATTCGTCCCTGACCTGCGTGTGAATCGTCTTGATGTGCACAAACAGTGCGTCGTCAGTCACGCGGCCTCGGTGCGGCTTGGCCTGCGCGGTGCGTTGCCAGCGCTGATGATATCCGCTGGGACTGACTTCCAGCACTTCACATAGCACCGAGACCGGCCAGTGGTGTAGATTGCGCTCGATGAACGCGTACTTCACATCGACTCCTTGGCGAATTACGCGGCTGCTTTTTTAAAATATCTCGCTCCGTCTTCAGGCGAGCCACTTCGGCACGCAGCCGCGCCAGTTCCATCTGCTCCGAGCTCACAGGTTTCGTGCCGGCTCCTGTCAGCTTACCCTCCCGATCAGCTCACCCAGTTGTACGGCGTCTGTTCAACCACTCCCAGTGTCGCCGCCATGCTTTGCCCCGCCTTAACCAGTCGCACCGCTTTCAGTTAGAACTCGAGCGTGTACTGCGCTCGCTTTGCCTTGCTTGTCATCGTTCTTCTCCTTGCTTGAGTTTAGCTGCTCTCAGCAAGGGATTAGGTTTTTCGGGGCAAGCTCAGCAGTTCGCTTCCGCAATGATCATTTCGTTGTGCTCTGGGCACGTCCCGTAACAATGGGGCACCATGATCTACAGCAATCTGGTTATCACCGGCGCTGCATTCTTACAATCGCTGTGGGTGCCCCCCCAAAAGCGGCATGGATGTGGTCGATAGTATTTGAACCGTGGGGGCAATGAGAGATAAAGGTGCCGCGGTATAAACAGCAGTTCAAGGAGCAGATCGCAAACCGCTTGTTGGCAACGTCGAACAATGAAGCGTTGGAAACGGTTTCAATGGAAACGGGTGTGCCAGTGCACACACTCGAGATGTGGCGCGCGCAAGCGATAGCCACGAGCGCGGCTGCGCGGGGATGGACACCGCAGCTAATGCTTGAGGCGGTGTCTCGGACGATGCAGACCCGCGACGTAGAGAATAGGAACGAGTGGTTGAGGTCAAAAAACGTGTCTTTTCTGGAGTTCACTTTATGGAGCATTGCCGCCCAGGACGGGCTGCGAGCCTTTGGACGCGTCAAACGAGGTGAGGCAAACGCTGCTCGGCTCCGCATCAAGGTGCTCGAGCGCGATCTACGCAAAAAAGATAAAGCCATGGCCGACGCTGCCACGCTGTTTTTGGATGGGTACGGGGACACTGATTCAGACACTGATTCAATCATGCTCCCGACTTAAACGCAGGCAGCGTCCGGAGTATGCCTCATCCGGCGTGCGGTCTTCCAGACTTGAATAAGGTCGCCTCTGGGGCTTGGTCAAGGTGACGAACGTAGGCTGTACGCGCATCGGTAACGGTAGTTATCGCCTTACCGACTGAGGCAGTTCCCGCGGCTTTGTCGCGTCGTTTTCCCCGGGCGGGCACCCAAACTCCTCCGAGTGTTGGCGGCGGCATAGATCCGACACCAGACGGCGGCGCAAGGTTGAGCTAAACACTCGACCATGCCTCGCAGACGTGAGCGCCCGCGGGGCGAGTAAAGCAGGATCAGAATCCTCCCTCGATGTCGTCGATGTCGGCACCGGTGGGCGTTGAAAGCTGCTCGCAGATCAGCTCGTGTAACGCGACGCCGTAACGCATCCAGATGCGCGCGCGCAGATCGCTGAGCAGCTCGAACACGACGAACGCCTGCTGGGGCGACCAGTCCGCGTCGATCAGGAAGTGCAGCCCGCGAGACAGGCCCGAAGACGGGTGCGTGCGGCGGCTCACGGCTTCTTCTCCGGGCGCGCAGCGTTACGCCTCCTGGCGCGCTGCTCGGCCCGCTCGCGCGCTTCCTTGACGCGATACGACTCGCCCTCGATGCGCGATGCACGAGGCGATCGACCAGTGACACGACGCAGGGCGCATTCGGAAACACCTCCGGCCATGCTGCGAACGGTTTGTTCGTTGTAACCACCGTGCTCGCGGCGCCGTACCTGCGGCTCACCAGTTCGAACAGCAGGTCGGCATGGCGGTTCGAGTACGAGAGGTAGCCTACCTCGTCAATCAAGAGCACTTCGGGCGAAGCGTAGCGATGCAGGCGCCGGCGCAGCGCCGAGTCACTGTCGAGCGCGGCCAGCTCGCCAAGCATCTGGCCAGCGGTGGTAAAGAGCGCCGCGTAGCCGTGGATGAGCGACCGGTACGCGAGGTTCAGTGCGAGTGTCGATTTACCCACGCCGTTCGGCCCGATCAGCACGACGTTGGACCTCTCCCTGACGAACTCGAGCGCCATCAGTTCCTCGAGCGCACCGCGGTCAATCCGTTCGGGCCATCCCAGTCGAAGTCTGCCAGCGGCTTGAAGTTGCCCAGGCGGGCGTCGCGGATACGCCGCTCGAGCGAACGGCGCGCGCGTTCCTGCTCTTCCCACTGCAGCAACGGCTCGACCCATGACGCGTCGGCGATCTCGCTCCAGTGCGCGAGCAATCCGTACATCCGCAAGGCATGGGCGCGCTCGTGCAACTGCTCAGTCCTGTTTGTCATCATCGGCCTCCGCTGTGAGCTGGTCGTAGATGTCGAGCCGGTGCGGCGTCACGCGCTTGTCCTTGTCGCGCACGTGTTCCGGCAGCTTCACGGCGACCGGTGGAGGCGCTCCGCGCGCAGCCCGGCGGCGCTCCAATGCCAGGCGTACCGGATTCTGGTGAGGCGCGGCGTCGCTCGCGAGGGTTTCCTCGATCGCCGCCTGCAACTCGGTGGCGCCATAGCGGTCGAGCAAACGCAACAGCTGCGCGGTGATGTTCCCCACGTTGCTGCCGCGCTCGGCCGCGCGCAGTATCAGGGTCTGGGCAGCCGGTGCGGCGCGCGTGAGATGGCCCACCCGCAGTGATGACGGGCCTCGCGTTTGCGCTGGACCAATGCATCGACGTGTGCAGCGACCTCTATCTGCGCGCCGCGATCGTAGCTGCGTACATGCACGGCAACACATCGGCGCCATCAAGGATGCGTACCCGGTGCTGATCGGCACGTACCGTGAGGGTACGTTGCACATGGGTGTGGGGTACCGAGTAATCGTTCAGGTCGAAGCGCGCATACGGCGTCTTGCCGACTTTCACGGGCAACTGCAGTTCACACGGGTACGGGTTGTCTGGCAGCGCAAGCAGACTGGGCTGCTCACGCTCGAAGGCCTCGCGTACACTCATCTGCGGTTCTTCCCGGCAGGGACGCTCGGCTGCCAAGCCCGCGCACCACTGTGCAGCCTGGGCGTTCAGGTCATCGAGGTCGTTGAACTTGCGGGCCGCGAAGAAGCTTTCCCGTGCATACCGAATCGCTCTTTCGACGCGACCTTTTTCGTGATTATGGCCTCGAGGCCATAATGCAGAGATTTTTTTGGTTGGCGGTCGCGGCAACCAGCGCATCACCATGTCGTCGGACCTGATCCGCGACCGGTAATCAAAAAAATGTTTGTGCTGAACCGCTCCACAGGCGGTGGCCGCTATGGGCATTGAATGACCGCCGCGGTAATTTGTGATGTCTTGCAGGGGCGATCAGACCGGTACTTCTGACGGGAGTGGGAAGCATCACGTGTAAAGGAAGCGGGAATGTGCGGGTGAACCGGCAAATCACCCGCCGTTCTGGAGTACGCAGGTGCGCCAGCAGATCGAAGGCACGAGTGCAGCCGCGTTGACCTCTTCAGGAAAGGCGAACGTGTGCGGAAACAGGTGCGGTGGCAACTAGCGCGCATGGGTGGGACCTGGCGGGGCTCGTGGAAGGCTGCCGGGCATGTCTTCGATGCGGAGCATGTGTCCCTTGCCACAGACGGGGCAGTCGCGCAGTGACCTGCCGGTGAGTCGCTGGTAGCGGTCACGGTAGTCTTCCCCGGGCTCGGCTGCGGCAGCGGCGGGAGCCTCGACACCGAGCAGCTGCCTGCAGGTGGCGAGCCTGTCGGCACGGTGGCAGTTGGCGAGCCACCCGTAGCTGCGAATGCGCTTGAAGCCGTCAGGCAGCACATGCAGCAGGAAGCGACGGATGAACTCGTCGGCCGTGAGCGTCATGGTTCTTTGTCTGGACTCGTACCGGTAGTCCTTCCAGCGGAACTGCACGGTGTGCCCGTCGAAGGCGAGCAGCCGGTTGTTGGAGATGGCGACGCGGTGGGTGTAGCGGCCCAGGTAATCGAGCACGTGTTCGGCACCGCCAAAGGGTGGCTTGGCGTAGACCACCCACTCCGCCCGTGCCGCGGGTGCAAGCCAGGCCGCGAACGCCCGGGCATCACGCAGCGGCTCGAGCTGGCCATGGAAGCGCAACGTGCCGGCGTCGAATGCGCGGCGCAGCTGCTGTGTAAAGAGCCGTCGGAAGAGCCGTGACAGGACCCGTACCGGCAGGAAGAAGCCGGGACGGCAGGCGATCCAGTGCTCGCCATCCGGGGCGATGCCGCCGCCCGGCACAACGCAATGCACGTGCGGATGATGCAGCAGATTCTGCCCCCACGTGTGCAGGATCGTGATGAAGCCGATTTCGGCACCGAGATGTCTGGGGTCGGCGGCGATCGTGCGCAGCGTCTCGGCGCTGGCGCGAAACAGCATGTCGTAGAGCACGCGTTTGTTCTGGTACGCGAGAGCCGCGATGGGTTCGGGAAGCGTGAAGACGACATGGAAGTACTCGGTCTCGGGAAGCAGCTCGGCCTGCCGGCGTTCAAGCCATTGCGCGCGGGCGAGCGACTGGCACTTCGGGCAATGTCTATTGCGGCACGAGTCGTAGGCGATGCGCTGATGGCCGCACGCGTCGCACCGCTCGACATGCCCGCCAAGCGCGGCGGTACGACAAAGCTCGATCGCACTCATCACCCGCCGCTGGACACGAGTGAGCCCCTCGGCATGGGTTTGCCGATACTGCGGACCACAGCGGCGAAGGATGTCCGCCACTTCGAGCGCCGGGCGCATCGCCGGCTTCAGAAGTACTCGGGCGCAGGTGGCGGCGATGGAATCGGTGCGGGGTGCGGCAGCAGATCGAAGGGACTCGCTGTGGCACACACGGTGCTGGTCGCGATTCTCAGGTAGCGCGAAGTAGTCGCGAGGGACCTATGGCCCATGAGCAGCTGGATCCTGCGCACATCGGTACCGGCTTCCAACAGATGCGTGGCGAACGCATGCCTTAGGCAATGCGGTGTTATCGGCTTCTGGATGCCGCATCGTTGGCGTGCGAGAGCGCAGATTCGCGAGACGGCGCCCCGCGTGATGGGGTGTCCAGGAATATCACCGGGAAACAGCCAGCCGCGGGGGTGAGCGTCCTGCCAGTACGTTCTGAGGATCTCGAGCAGACGCTGCGAGAGCATGACGTAGCGGTCTTTGCGGTTCTTGCCCTGGTTCACACGGATGACCATGCGCTTGCTGTCGATGTCCGTGACCTGCAGGTGGGCGACTTCCGACACGCGCAGGCCGGCTGCGTAGGCAACCATCAGGATGGTCCGATGCTTCAGGCTGGGGATCGAGTCGAAGAAGGTGGTGATCTCCTCCAGGCTGAGGATAACCGGCAGGCGGACCGGCTTCCTGGGCAATGGGAAATCCTCGTCGCTCCAGTCACGTTTGAGCGTCACGCGATAGAGAAAGCGCAGTGCACCGATCGCCGGGCTGAGACTGGCGGGTGCCAGCTCGCGTTCTTCGCGGAGATAGATGAGCCAGGCCCGGATCTCTTCGGGACCCAGCAGTTCGGGAGAACGGCGGAAGTGTCGGGCGAAACTGGATACCTGAATCAGATAGGACTTCTGGGTATTATCTGCAAGGTTGCGGATCTGCATGTCATGCAGCATGCGTTGGCGCAGTGGCGTCATGGCGAGCCTCCTGGAAGCAGTGGGTGGAATGCCCAACCGGGCGTTCACATACTGCTCCTGGTGATACCGGTCACCGCTTCGCTGGGGTTCAACGCCAGACGACCCACTTCATGAAACGTCAGTCATAGACCTGTGCCCACCCCCCACTACCGCGTCAGCGGTTTAGTACTATCACGAGTATGGTGCGGTAAAAAATATGTGCTGCTCGATAACGAACTAGGCCAAGGCAGTACCTTTGTGGAAAGCGAACAGCACATATTATTCGGTTACAAGGTGCGGAGGAAGGTCATTAGGTCGGGCTGATCCCGCCATTGCTTTTGTCCTTCGGCACCGCCTTCCACTTCGCATGTCGCCGGCGCCCGCGCCTTTGTTTCCAGATTGATCTCGGCGTAGATATTGGTCGTCTCCAACGAAACGTGCCCAAGCCAGCCGCGTATCGTATTGATGTCGACACCGGCCTGGAGTAGTAGCGAGGCGGTCGTATGCCGAATCACATGTGGGTGCACATTCTTGCCGGCGAGCGATGGCACGTTGGCTGCAGCACGGATAGCGCAGCGCTTGACCAATGCATGAATGCCGGAGCGCGTCATCGTCTGGTGGAATCGATTGAGGAACACCGGCGCGTCTGCGGCCCTCCCCTCGGACTGTGAGCGCAACGCATCGAGCGTGGATTTCCAGAGCGGGCAGCGGCGATGTCTGTTCCCCTTGCCGACGATGCTGACCGAGCGCGTGTGCCCGTCAACGTCGCCAATCTTGAGGCGCGCAGCTTCGCTTGCACGCGCTCCTGAGTTAAACATGAAGAGCAGTAACGCATGTTCGCGCTGCCCCTGCGCTGTATTGACGTCAGAGGCAGCGAGCAGGGCGTCCATTTCCTCTCTGCTAAGGTAGCTGATCTCCGGCCGACTGGTTCTCTTAACAGGAATCAGATGAATCTGTGCCCACCAGTCGACGTATTCACGCGCATGTTCGCCGATGAAGCGAGCCAGCGCATGGATGCCGCCAAGCCGCTGATTTCGTGTGCTGAGCGTACAGTGGCGTTGTTCTTCCATGTGCGTCAGGAACAGACGGACCATTTGCGCGGAGAGATCATCAACGGTCAGGCGATCGATCCGCTTGTCGACCTTGGCGGCCAAATACGGAAGCAACAGCATGAGCATGTCGCGGTAACTTCTTTGCGTATTGACGGCGAGGTTACGTTTGCCCACCAGATACTCAATCAGGAAACGTCGGATCCACGGACCCAGCAGGGATGAGCTATTCATGTTGCACCTCAAGGACGTACGTTTCAAAGCGCGTGCTCGCTGCATTCAGCAACTCGGGCGTCAAGGTAAGGTAGCGTTGGGTGCCCGCGAGATCGATGTGGCCGAGATAGGTCGCGAGCTGCGGCAACAACAGTTGCAAATCCGCGCCGCAGCGATACCAGGCGATTAGCCGGTGCACTGCGCCTGAGTGTCGCAAATCATGCAGCCTCGGCTGGCAGGACGCACCGCCTTCGCGTTGGATATTTGCCAGAGTACGCTGTCGCTGAAAGGCCTTGCGCACAGCTTTCTGGTTCAGGGGGCGACCATCGCGTAAGCAGAAGAATGGCGCATCCGGTGCCTGCCCAAATCTCTGGTTGCGTTGCCGGGCATAAGTTTGCATCGCTCTATTCAGATCTGCGCCTAGCGGAACCAGCCTCGATCTATAGAATTTGCTCTCTCGCACGTGCAGGACGGCTTCGTCGAGATCGACGTCCTGCATGGTTAGCCGGCAGAATGAGGCAAGCGTGGCCGCCTCGGAATTGAAGCGCATGCCCAACGCCCGTTTGTGGCTCACGTATTGGGCGACGAGTTCGGAGAGCTTCATAGCAGACTCCCCAGATCGATTTCGGCCACACACCGCAGTCCGGACAGATCGACCTTTGCATAGATTCTCGTCGACGAAGCGCTGCGATGGCCGAGGTGATCACCGATCTCCTTCAGCGCAAAACCAGCGTCGAGTAAATGCCGGGCGTTGGCGTGCCTCAGGCAATGTGCGCCACGCCGCGGAATGTCGATGCCACGCGTCGCGAGACGCGAGCGGACAATGCCGCTTACGCGTCCGGGTGACAGCGGTCGGATCGGCGCCTCGACCGACAGGAAGAGCTCTCTATGGGCGCTTCCTTCAGGTAGCGCAGAATGGCGTTTCCAACGGTTGCCACCAGCGGGTATTGCTGTGTGCAGCGTTGCTTCGGACGATTGACATGAAGGATCTCGCCGCACCAGTCGATGTCCTCCAGACGGAGCCGTACCACCTCGCCGCGCCTCAGTCCGTAAACAACCAGCAGCATGATCATCGCACGGTTGCGTAGATCGATCGTGCTCTCGCCGACAAAGCTGGCGACAAACCTTTGCACGTCATCCCAGTTCAGCCCGAGGGGCAACCCCTCCTCTCTATACACCACAGGTGCTTCAATGCCCGACGCAACGTTGGTAGCCCATCCTTGTCCTTCTGCGTACCGGAAGAAATTGCGCAGCGTGCTCGCAAGCGCGTGCAATGAGACTCTGCTCCAGCCGCGGTTGCCTTGACAGGCGAGGTAGGTGTCGACATCGTGGATAGTGAGAGCATCGAGTGCCTTGTCAGGGCGACAGACCATTGCCAGAAAATGGCCGATCTCATCACGACAGGTTGAAATCGTGGCAGAGGAAAGTCCTCGCTGGTCGCGCATGAAATCGACGTAGTGCTCGACATAGCGAACAAATGGTTCTTCTATAGGATGCCGTTCCTCCAGACGCCCCAGGAAGCGCAGCCAGGCCGTGGCGGTATGGATGAACAGAAGCCGCGAGCTGCGGGACTCGTTCGTGCGCTCACTTCGGAGAAGTCGAATCCGATGGTCAACGGCAAACGCAATTTCCTTGTGCGTTATTAACCGCGGGCGGGACAGATCAATGCTCTGTGAAAACACCAGCAGGAGCCACGCGATCTTCCGAATCGACCTGAGCGGATAACCCTGTTCCTGACAATGTACGAGGAAGCGCTTCCTGGATTCCACGCAGGGCGCGAGATTGTGGGCAGCAAGAACATGCGGACGCGTAAAGAGAGTCTCGAACATGATATTCCCCCATCATTGATCAGTGGAATATCAGTATCAGCCTGAAAATTATGTCGTCATGGAAACGTCCACGCGATAGACGATGCGGGGTTGTTGAGAACCACTGTGACATATTTTTTACCGCGCCATACTCGTGACCCTCGCCACGGCCACCGGCCTCGGTTCGAACCGGTAATGGCTGGCGAACGCGAGCAGTGCCGGGTTGAATCGGATCGCATCGCCCTGACGCTCGAGCACGGCGCTGCGCAGATTGTCGTACTTCAGGATCCTGGGCAGTCCGGACCAGGCTACGAAGGCGCCCACGTGGCCGGCCGGGAAGCTGTCCATGCGGGCATCGAGGAAGACGCGCAGCCAGATCTGGCGCGACAACGACAGCACCATCACGAAGGCCATCAGCGGCCGGCGCGCGCGACCGATCTGCAGGTGGCCGAATGAGGCCCAGTCGACTTCACCCACTTCTCCCGGCATGGTGCGCAAACGCAGATAGGCTTCCGGTGTCGGACGCGGACGATGGATCGCGACCAGGTGCCGGAAATGGTGAATGTTGCCCCGGTAGTTACGCTCGGTCACCATCGCATAGACGCGGCTGGCCGTCAGCGAAGGAAACTTCCTGAGCGCCTCATGGATGAATGGCAGGTAGGGATCAATTCGTGAGGGCCGCTGCACGACGCCCCCCCGCGGCAGGCCCGCCTGGGCCAGCACACGCTGCACGGTGCCGCGATGCACATGCAACTGACGCGCGATGGTGCCGCAGCGCCACTTCTCGACGTGGTAATAGCGCAGGATCTGCGCCTCAACTTCAGCCTTGATGGTCATGGGTCGGTTCCTTTTTGTTCGGTAGCAGTACGAACCTCATGGAAGACCCGACGGCGCAATGCCGTGAGAAAGCTATTGAAGTTGCACAGAATGCCCGCATAGTTCTTGTGCGTGGCCGGATGGCGAAAACCTTGCGCCCGCAAAAATCGCTCGATGAGTGCTGCATCGATGAACGGTAAATGAGTCATGGCAAACTTCCTCCTGGCAGATCCAAACCGATGGATCGCAGGTCCTCGGTCGCGAGCTTCAGATAGGTTACGGTCGCCCCCGCAGACGTGTGACCCAACACGTCGCCGATGATCTTTAGCGGCACACCAGATCGCAGCAAGCTCACGGCGCGAGCGTGGCGAAAGGCGTGAGGGCCCTTCCTTCCTTGCGGAGTGACTCCGGCTGCTCGCAGACGAGCACTCGTAATGCAGTTGAGGCGCGCTGCCCGAGTGAAGCCAGGAATTCCAACGCATGCTTGGTGCGCTTGGCTCGAGTCAGTGGGTGCAGTCCGCGTAGTTCGCGCAACCATGTGTCGTAGTCCATAACGATGTCTCGATGAAACCCTTCGAGCGCGGTGCTTGGTGGGTTCGGGACCGGCCATGCACCGCGCACAAGACGCAGCATCATATTGATGGCACCGGTGTATCGATGTCGCCACTGCTGAAACGGTGGCAGCTTGCTGTACCGTTGCCGCGATAGTCGATATTGCCCCCGTAAGAACCGTGTCAAATGTTCCGAGCGAACGGTTTCGATAGACAGTCCATTGCGGTTGCAGTAATCCAGTAACTGACGCACGCGAGCCGGATACCACTGCTGGATCCGTAGGGAGTATCCCTCGGCCCTCAGGTGTGCCAGCAGTTTCTCGATCAACAACTCATCAGTTGATAGCGGAGCGGACATAGGAACCTCCTCGGACAAGACCAAGCCTGAGGATGCCACGTGCCCGTAATGGTAAGCAGAATCGCGAAAAAATAAGGCCCGTCGGCGGACCCGACAGTTTCCTTCCGATTATGGCTTCCTTGAGATTAGCGGACTAATCGCAAGCTTACGATTAGTCCGCGGGCACGAACTCGAGGCGGTCGAACTGCTCGGGTTCGACGTGACGAAGGGCGCGCACGAAACGCTTGACGCTGTCGTAACTGGCGGTAACGCCGAACTGGCCGACCAAAGCCTGGTAGATGGCGCGGGCGTTGCGCCTCAGGCGCACCTGCTGCTTGATCCAATCGCGATATGGTTCGCTCGCCGAGCGTGCAAAATTGAAGGGTTTGGCTGGCGCGGCAGCATCAGAAGCCGGTGGGCGCGGGGGGTGCCCCTATGTGATTCGTCAAGCGGTAGGGACGGATTTTGGTTGTTAGAGGGTGCCGTCGCGCAGCATGGCGAACAGCACGTCGCAGCGTCGTCGAGCGAGAGCGATGAGCGCCTGATTGTGGCGCTTGCCCTGCTGGACCTTGCGCGCGTAATAGTCCCTTGAGATCGGGTCTCGAAGGGCAGCTAAGGCCGAGAGGAAGAGCGCTCTCTTGAGTACCTTGTTGCCCCGTCTGGACGGGTGTTCGCCACGGATGGACGAGCCCGAGCGTCGGGTCACTGGGGCGAGGCCGGCGTAGGCGGCGAGATGCGCAGCCGATGCGAAGGCTTTGTGAGCGACTTCAGTGAGGAGTCTGGCGGCGGTCCTGACGCCGACTCCCGGCATGCTGGTCAGGACCGGCCAAAGAGGGTGTGCGTGCACCAGACGTTCAACTTCGCTGGCAACCTCCTCGCGTTGCTTGCGCAAGGATGCGAGTTGCTGGGCAAGACGCGGCATGACGATGGTTGCGGCCTGAGTACCGGGCACGATCACAGCCTGTTCGCTGAGCGCCTGGACGATGTCGGCAGCCAGGCCCTTGCCCATGCGAGGTGCGAGTTTGGTGAGGCGGCTGGCGAGTGTTTTCTCGCTGGCTGAGGCGAGCTCGGCGGGTGACGGGTATCGCTCAAGCAGATCGAGCACGGCCGGATGGTCGAGGCGCGGCCCCAGGCCCCTTTCCAGCGCCGGATGGATCTGGGTGAGCAGACCTCGAATGCGGTTGCTGGTCTGCGTGATCTGTGCCGCGAGATCGTCGTCGAATCCGCACAGCATGGTGAGTTCGGCGAGTGGTTCGTCGGCCAGCCGAAGTGATCGGAGCGTATGCGGCATGGAGCGCGCGGCCTCGGCAATGATGGCGGCATCGCGAGCATCAGTCTTGGCTTCACCGGCGTGCAGGTCGGCGATGCGGCGCATAGCCAGACCCGGTAGATATGCGACCAAAACGCCTTCAGCGCGTGCAACTGCCACAGGCAGCGCGCCGATGGTGGCAGGCTGATCGACGACGAACAGGAGCTGGCCGTGCGTCTTGAGTTCGGTAATGAGGGCGCGCAGCTTGGCCTCATCGTTGGGCAGCGCCTTGTTGTAAAGGCGCTTTCCGCGCCGATCGAGGGCGACGGCGTGATGGTGGCCTTTGCCGACATCGACGCCGACGAATACATCGACAGAGCTATGTTGTTGGTTTTCTTGCATCGAAGGCTTTGCAGGTTGAACGGTTTGGCCTGCAACATCGGTGGCAAGTCTCGGCATCCACGTTACGGACGGCCCCAAGATATCCTGGCCGAGCCCCTATTAGCGATCACCAGCCACCCACCAGGCCCGGTGACAACACCCCCCGGATCATGACTGCGACTGGGGGCGAGAATCATGCCGGGCCTAGCTGGCCAAATCCTCGATTGTCGAGGAGTGAAGATAGTAACGGGGGCGGAATTTGAGGTGCAGGAGTTTGCACGCCCACCGGCTGTGCGGGACCGGCGGGCACCGTGGGGGGAATTTGCTGTCGCTGCACGCCCGGACTCGAAGATCGCCTGGTAGCGACGAATCGTCTTGCGATCAACGCCCATGAGCTCATGGATCCCGCGCTGGCTCACCTCGCGTTCGAGCAACGAAAATATCGTGCTTTGCAGAGGTTGCTTCAAGACGTTCACTCCCTGATCTCCTTCTTGTTCGAAGGAGAAGAAAATAGACGTCCTGCAACATTGTTTAGCCGCTCGCTCAAAAGCTCAGCCGGCGGTTCTCAGGTGGAGAAGTTTGAACTGCCCATACCCGGTGTGAACGGCGGTTGAAAACCGACATTAAACGGCGGCGTCATACTTCGGCGGCGCCACGGGCGATGATGACAGGCATCGCGGAAGCGTTCAACGCACAGGGAACGGGACGTTGATTCAGGGCGCGACGTAGGGAGCCCGTAGGGCGACTGCAGGCGTGCCCTGAATCGGAGCGGGCCGCCTGCATGGTAGAAAGGCGTTTGCCAAAGAAGAAGAACAACAGGCGCAGCGCCGGCCTCAACCGCCAAGTCCAGTCCGGCGCTGCGCCTCCACAGGGTATCCATATGGCGGGCCTGTCGGCCGGCCGGAGAGCCGTGAGCCGTGTGAGCCGTCAGTATCGCATTGCTCACGCGGCCCGTCGACTTGGTTCGGCTCCTCCTCGTCTTTGGCGTTCTGGAGGAGCCGCCAATGCAGCCGCCCACGGGCCGCCTGTACGTGTGCGCCAGTTGCCGGGCGCAGGTCATCGTCTGCCGCCGTTGTGATAGCAGCCAGACTTACTGCAATCGCGACTGCGCCCAGGCCTCACGACGAGCCAGCGTGCGCGAGGCTGGTCGCCGTTACCAGCGCAGCCGGCGCGGTCGCATGGCGCATGCCGCCAGGATGCGCCGCTATCGCCAGCGGCGCGAGAAAGTGACGCATCACTCTTCCGTCGAGCCCACCGCTGATGCTCTACTGATCGCGACTTCGACGACATCGGCCATTGAGACGGCTGCCACGATGGCCCCCAACGCCGTCGCTCGGGCATTGCCGCTTCTGTTGTCACGGATCGGCGTAATCGAGCCGGGGATGATCGGCGTAATGAGGCCACCTGGAATGGCCCCGAAACGCGATTTCGAAGGGACTCAAGAATGCGTTTTTTTGCCTGATTTTGCAACCGCGTTTTCGCCGTTTTCGGGCATCGGTTTCGGCTTGCGGAAGCTTTCACCCTCAATGACGACGCGGTAGGCGCCGTGCCTTAGCCGATCGAGCGTGGCAGCACCGAGGATGCGGTTGTCGGGGAACGCGTCGCCCCATTCGCTGAAGTCGAGATTCGAGGTCAGAATCGTCGCCGCGCGCTCATACCTGGCGGCAATCAGGTCGTGGAAGTCTTCGTCATGGGGCGCACGCAGGGGTTTGAGTGCGAAGTCATCGACGATCAGCACCGGAACGCGCACGAACTGCTGCAACTTGCGTTCATAAAGGTCAGTCGCCCGTGCTGCGTGCAGCTTCTTGAGCAATTCGGTTTGCGTGATGAACAGGACATTGCGGCCCTGGCGTGCGGCGCTGTGGCCCAAGGCCTGCGCGAGATGCGATTTGCCGACGCCGGTTTGGCCGACCATCAGCACGCAGACCTTCTCGTCGATATAGCGGCCGGCGGCGAGATCATGGATGTGAGCGCGGTTGAGCTTGGGAGCGCGGTCGAAGTCGAAGTTCTCGAACGTCTTGCCCAAGGAGAAGCCAGCGCGGGCAAGCCGCACGCCGAGCTTCTTCTGCTCTCTCCGTGCGACCTCGTCGTGCAGAAGCATGGCGAGGAACTCCGTGTAGGCAAGTTGCCCGTCGATGGCTTGACGGTTGCGTTGCTCGAGCGAGTCAAGGATGCCCGAGAGGCGCAACTGCTTGAGGATCGTGTTCAGTTCTGGACTGGGATGCATAGGCGCTCAATGGATCAGAAGGGAATGGAGGCCACGGCCGAAGCGGCCGCCGTTCAGATAGGTGTCGGCAGGCGCCGGCGTCGGCGCTGGTGCTGCGGTGGGCTGGCTGTCCAACCCCTCGTCGACGATCGTCTTGACGGTGCGGTACTTGGGGCTGGCGAACACGAGCGCACGCTCGCACGCAGCCTCCAGCCATTGATCGCCGACCTTCTCGCGAAGCCTCACGACGCCCTGTGCGCCGCGCAGGTTGACGAGCAACTTGTCGTTGAACATCGCGAGAACGAGCGCGTGGCAGGCTGGCCCGATATCCTTTGCCCGCGCCAGGCACCACTGTGGATCGTGCTCGAGCCACGCTTGCGTTTCGGGCGGCTGGTGGTCACGCACAGTGTGGCGATCGCCGGGCTTGCGCAGGCGCGGATGGGTCGCGACGCGCTCATGGCGGTGGAACACCTGCACGACCGTGTCGGTCGCCTTCAGCCACAGTTGCTTGCCGACGAGCGGGAACGGAACCGAGTACAGTGCCTTCTTGTAGACGACGTGTCCGTCGGTATGCACCTTGACCTCGCACCATACGGCCAGCACTGGCGGCACATCGGGCAGTCTGGCGAGCAGTGGCTTCTCGATGGCGAAACGTGCAAGCGGCTGCTCGCGCGTCGTGCCGTGCTCGCGCGTGCCGGCCTGCTGCATCACCCAGTCGCGCAATTGACGGTTGGCGTCGGCGAGATCGCGGAATTCGCGCAGCGGCACGAAGGATCGTTTGATGTATTTGACTCCGGCCTCAACGATGCCCTTCTTCGCAGGATCGTGTGGAGGGCATGCATCGATCCGGAAGCCGTACCCTTCGGCCAGCGCGGCGTACGAGCGCTGTACCTCGGGATCGTACATACACGCCTTTGTGATCGCGCATTTGGCGTTGTCTATGATGACGCGCTCCACGCGGCCGCCGAACCATTCGAAGGCACGCCGGTGGCAGGCCAGCCACGTCTCGACCGTTTGATCGAGGACGATCTCTGCATACTGGTGCCGCGACCAGCACAGCGTCATCACGAAGAACCATGTCTTGAGCACAACCCCGGACTCATGCATGAGCACCGGACCGGCTCCGAAGTCGAGCTGCGCCGCGTCCGCTAATCTCAAGGAAGCCATAATCGGAAGGAAACTGTCGGGTCCGCCGACGGGCCTTATTTTTTCGCGATTCTGCTTACCATTACGGGCACGTGGCATCCTCAGGCTTGGTCTTGTCCGAGGAGGTTCCTATGTCCGCTCCGCTATCAACTGATGAGTTGTTGATCGAGAAACTGCTGGCACACCTGAGGGCCGAGGGATACTCCCTACGGATCCAGCAGTGGTATCCGGCTCGCGTGCGTCAGTTACTGGATTACTGCAACCGCAATGGACTGTCTATCGAAACCGTTCGCTCGGAACATTTGACACGGTTCTTACGGGGGCAATATCGACTATCGCGGCAACGGTACAGCAAGCTGCCACCGTTTCAGCAGTGGCGACATCGATACACCGGTGCCATCAATATGATGCTGCGTCTTGTGCGCGGTGCATGGCCGGTCCCGAACCCACCAAGCACCGCGCTCGAAGGGTTTCATCGAGA
Source organism: Paraburkholderia sabiae (assembly GCF_030412785.1). Taxonomy (NCBI): domain Bacteria; kingdom Pseudomonadati; phylum Pseudomonadota; class Betaproteobacteria; order Burkholderiales; family Burkholderiaceae; genus Paraburkholderia; species Paraburkholderia sabiae. The sequence continues at coordinate 370,186 of NZ_CP125298.1, read as the reverse complement.
CATCGTTATGGACTACGACACATGGTTGCGCGAACTACGCGGACTGCACCCACTGACTCGAGCCAAGCGCACCAAGCATGCGTTGGAATTCCTGGCTTCACTCGGGCAGCGCGCCTCAACTGCATTACGAGTGCTCGTCTGCGAGCAGCCGGAGTCACTCCGCAAGGAAGGAAGGGCCCTCACGCCTTTCGCCACGCTCGCGCCGTGAGCTTGCTGCGATCTGGTGTGCCGCTAAAGATCATCGGCGACGTGTTGGGTCACACGTCTGCGGGGGCGACCGTAACCTATCTGAAGCTCGCGACCGAGGACCTGCGATCCATCGGTTTGGATCTGCCAGGAGGAAGTTTGCCATGACTCATTTACCGTTCATCGATGCAGCACTCATCGAGCGATTTTTGCGGGCGCAAGGTTTTCGCCATCCGGCCACGCACAAGAACTATGCGGGCATTCTGTGCAACTTCAATAGCTTTCTCACGGACCACGGCGCGATTACATCACCGGACATCTCAATCCTAAAGCAATGGCTGAAGGAACATAGTCTCAAGTGGCAGGCGCACATCCTCTATCACCGGACCTTCCTGATCGAGCGATATGTCCGGTGGCTGCATGACCAGGGGATGATCGCGTCGAACCCATTTGCAGAACTGCATCGACAGTATGGACCGCGCACTACACCGATTGTGCGAGCCCTCGTCAGTCAAGACAGCGACGCGGACCTTCAGAATCAACGCCGGCTTCCTCGCTTCGGAAGTTTCCTTGGAGTTGTGATGGATCAGCATATTGCACACATGCGCGTGCTCGGTTATCGCTATCGACTGAAGAGCAGAGACTATTGCGCTTCGATCGGTTCCTGCAGTGCCATCCTGAGCTGGCTGGGCTTACGCTGGCTGAACTCGTCGAGCATTGGAGCCAGGAAGAACCGTCGCCGTACCACTTGTTCGAAGCTCGCAGAGCTGGCCGCATGGTGTCGAAAGCGATGCACCGGATCGACCAGCAGGTGCCGGTCTTGCCAATTGGCGATGGAGTAGCTCGTTCTGCCCGGCAACAGCAGCGGTCCCCCTATCTCTATACGGACGATGAGATACAGCGGATTTTGCACGCAGCGCTGTTGTATCCCTCACCGAAGGCTTCGTGGCGTCCTGTCACCCTCTTCACAATGCTCGTGCTTGCATACTGTGCAGGGCTTCGGGGAGGCGAGGTCGCGCGTTTGATGCTGGGCGATGTCGATCTGCGTGAGCAAACTCTCGAGATCCGGGAGACGAAGTTTTTCAAGAACCGTCGGCTGCCTCTGGCTCCTGGAGTCATGACCTCCCTCAAGCACTATCTTGTTGTGCGTGAGCAAGCCGGCGCTCCAACGAATCCTGAGAGCCCTTTGTTCTGGAGTCCACAGCGCAATTGCGGGTACACCGTAGGTGGCATACGGCTCATTCTGACCGACGTCCTGCGACGTGCGGACATCAAACCCGCGCGCGGCGCAGTTGGGCCGCGAGTTCATGATCTGCGACACACGATGGTTGGCCATCGGATGCGCGACTGGTACAAGGCGGGAATCAATCCGCAATCCAAGCTTCCCTATCTCGCAACATACCTCGGGCACAAAGACATCCGCTCAACACTGGTTTATCTGAACATCACGCCGGGGTTGCTGCAGGACGCCTGTGAACGCTTCCGCAAGAATGGCGCAGCGGCGCCACAGACGAGGGAGAGCCTGCCATGAAACAGAGTTCATTCGCCTCTTTGCTGCACGCATTCTTCCATGAATGGATGGGCAAGCAGAGGAATCTTTCCCAGCACACGGTATGCTCTTATCGCGACACGTGGAAGATGTTCCTTCAATTTACCGCCAGTCGTGGGCGACGGCAGATCACGCAGCTGTCTCTAGCGGACCTGCAGGCCAGTGAGGTGCTCGCGTTCCTCCACTATTTGGAGAAAGACAGGAAGGTGTCCATCGGCACGCGCAACTGTCGACTCGCCGCCATCCACAGCTTCTTTGCCTTCGTCGCCCATCGCGAGCCACTGGCGATCGCGCAGTGCACAGAGATCGCACACATCCCGGTCAAGAAGACGTCCCGGCCCGCCATGTGTTACATGGATGCCGAGGAGATTGCGGCGGTCCTTCGAGAGCCGGACCAATCGATCCTGGAAGGGCAGCGAGATCATGCGTTGCTGGCGTTGTTGTACAACACGGGACCACGAATCCAGGAGGCGCTGGATGTGTGTCCACGAGCCATCCGTTTTGAATCTCCTTCTCAAGTAGAGCTATTCGGCAAAGGACGAAAGCGTCGTATTTGTCCTTTGTGGCCGGAAACGGTGGCCATAATCAAGGCGCTGCTCAGGCGACAGCCGCGTAAGGATAACGAGCCTATCTTCGTCAATCGATATGGCCAGCCGCTCAGTGCAGCCGGGGTTCGCTTCAAGCTCAAGCAGTACGTTCAGTCAGCTTCGGAGCAGGTTCCATCGCTCGCGACAAAGCGGATCACGCCGCACACGTGGCGTCACAGCGTCGGAGTTCAGCTCGTCGCTGCCGGTGTCGACGTGACGGTGATCCGCGGCTACCTCGGCCACGTTCGACTGGATACGACCAATCACTACGCTCGCGCCAATTTAGAGACCAAGCGAAAAGCGCTCGAGCAGGTCGACCCATCAACAAAGCCGGTCGGCCGCCGCGTTGGAAGCGGAATCCAGAGCTGCTGACCTGGCTCGAATCGCTGTGAAGAGCACGCGCTCATAATGAGAAGGTCGTGTGGCCTACCAGCCAGTAGATATCGGGCGGCAGGCCCTTCCTTCTTATTACGAGGTGCTTCCCATTAGGAGAGTAATCGCAGGACTCAAACACAGCGGGGACGAAACTGACGCGCGCTATCTCGCGCATCTGCTGCGCCTTGGGATACTTCCGACAGGAACCATCCTGCCACCGGACTAGCGTGCCGTCCGTGATCTCGCCAGGAAACGGATACAACTCGTCCGAAGCCGCTGCCAGCATATCCTGGCGGTCGAGAACATAACCGCCCGCCAGCACGGCACACGCATCACCAGCAATCAGGCCAAGCGGCTTACACCCGATGCCGTCGATCAGATGCAGTTGCCCGAGGACGTCGCACTCGCCATCAGGGCCAACGTGGCCGTGATCACTACGCTTTCCGAGCAGATTGAACTTCTTGAAAAGCGTCTTCAAGAAAAAGTAGTCGCGCGCGCCGAGTATGCCCTTCTCGCCAGTGTGCCCGGAATCGGCGCAATTCTCGCGACCACCATACTGCTCGAAACCGGGCCGATCGAGCGTTTCGCCAGTCCCGGCAACTTTGCGTCCTATGCCCGCTGCGTTGACAGCCGGCGCTTCAGCAACGGCAAGAAAAAAGGCGAAGGAAACACCAAGAACGGCAACGAGTACCTGTCATGGGCTTTCGTCGAAGCTGCCAACTTCGCACTACGTTACTCTGCGGAAGCAAAAAGATTCTACGAACGAAAGAAGGCCCGCACGAACAGTATCGTCGCGCGCAAGGCACTTGCTCACAAGCTCGCACGAGCATGCTTCCACATCCTGAAAGAGCGAAAGCCGTTTGACGCGACGCGCTGCTTCACCTGAGTTATGACGGCGGCCGGCAAGCCTCAAGTATCGACTGGACGAACAGCCTACGAACCCGAATAGGATGCCGGAATGCCGTCCCCAAGTTTGCAGTCAGCGGATCGCCCGCAATGTGAGCCATTTATGGACTGGCGTCGACCAGCTTGACAGCCATAGATCCTGTGTGTGTGGATCCATTGGACACCTTGCGGTACCAACGAATGAAAGGGACTTCCCCGTCCCGTGGTTGCGGTGAAGCCGTAAATTAGCATCAACGTGCCGTGATGAAGTTTTGAACGTCCAACGAACACCAAGTTAAAGGGGAAGTCCATGCCCGTTGTCACCGTCGGAATCGATCTTGCCAAGGATGTCTTTGCCGTTCACGGAGTGGATGAAGGCGGCAAGGCCGTATTGATCAAACCGCGCGTCTCACGCAATCAACTGCTCACGCTGATCGCCCAGCTGCCGCCCTGTCTCATCGGCATGGAGGCATGCTCGGGAGCACATCACTGGGCGCGCATGTTCCAGCAGTACGGCCACACGGTGAAGCTGATGGCACCGAAACTCGTGGCGCCGTACCGGATGTCAGGCAAGCGTGGCAAGAACGACGCCGCCGATGCTGCGGCAATCTGTGAGGCAGTGACGCGCCCCAGCATGCGTTTCGTGCCGCTGAAGGACGAGCACCAGCAGGCGACACTCTGCCTGCATCGAACACGTCAGGGTTTCGTCGAGGAACGGACCGCGATCTATAACCGCATACGTGGCTTGCTCTCCGAATTCGGCGTGGTGCTACCGCAGAGTCCGGAACGCCTACGAAGAGATATACCCACCCATCTGGATGCATTGCCCGGCTGGGCCCGACGCTGCATCAGTGATCTGCTCGAACACGCCGGCAACATCGAAGCCCGGCTCGCCGAATACGACCGTGCAATTAGCGAAATCGCCCGAGACGATGAGCGAAGCCGACGGCTGATGCATCTGCGCGGCATTGGCCCGACCACTGCAAGCGCTTTGCTTGCGAGTCTCGGCGCCGGACATGACTTCAGAAACGGCCGCCAGGTGGCCGCATGGATCGGCCTCACGCCAAGCCAGTACAGCAGCGGAGGTAAAGAACGGCTCGGCGCCATCACGAAGACGGGAGATGCGTACCTCCGCAATCTGCTGATACTCGGTGCTCGCTCGGTGATGGCGAGTCTGGGCGACAAGCAGGACCGTTTCAGCCGCTGGGTGAGAAGTCTCGTCGAGCGTCGCGGCTACTGGCGCGCAGCCGTCGCCATCGCAGCGAAGAACGCGCGCATGGCGTGGGCGACTCTGAAATACGGGGACGCCTTCAAGGCCCTACCGGCGACCGCATGAACGGACACTACGTCCGATAGATAAGCATCTGGAGGCATCAAAGCAACCACGAGGGAATTGACGATCACTTTGCACTGCCAGCGGTGATGTGAAGCGGGTTGGACCCGCACAAGGCATACCTGTCAGAAGAACGGGGATTTCTGTCCCGCCCAAAGAATGAGGTCCTTGCGCGCGTCTTTCATCAGGGTCCGGGCCAACGGCCCAATATGACCGGTTGTAGTACAGCAGTCCTTCACCTTCTCACACGCGCCGAAACGGCATTGCAGCATGTATCGACATCGAACTTCGATTGCGCTTGTGCTCAATGGGGAAGCCCTTGTAGTTCTTCTGGGGTGGCCAAGCCACCAGGGCGGCAGGGCAACGCATCGCTCGCCGCTAGATCCAGATGGGTGTCTGGTGCGATTCCCATCGCAGCCGAACATTGAAGAACCCGGGCGCGACTCTGCAACCGCAGACAGAGAACACGAACATCATGGCCGGCGATTCGTGACGCCGTAAGCACTTCTTTGTTCCTTGACGCCGGTCCGCTAATGGGTGTCGATATTGGAACATCTCGAACTTCCTCTTCAAGCTGTTAGCGCCGATGTGAAACTGACCCACCCGCCGAGGTAAACCTGACCCACCTGGGAGAGGATGGCGGCTTTTTGCCGCCGATGCTGACTCAGGAGCAAGCAGTGGAAATCAAGGTATTGGCAAGACGGGGAACGGCGGTACGGGAGATAGCGCGACAGACGGGCCTGTCACGCAACACGGTGCGTCGCTATCTGCGCGACGACCAGGCTGGCCGCTACAAGCAACGCGAGCCACGCCCGACGAAGCTCGAGCCGTTCAAGGACTACGTGCTTGAACGTGTTGCCGCCGCGCGCCCGCACTGGATTCCGGCGACAGTGCTGCATCGGGAACTGCAGGAAGCTGGCTACGAAGGGGGCATCAGCCAGCTCAAGGCGTTCCTGGCACCGTACAAGCGCCATGAAGCGGAGCCGGTGGTTCGGTTCGAGACACCGCCGGGCAAACAGATGCAGGCCGACTTCACGGTCATCCGTCGCGGCCGTGCGCCGTTGCTGGCGCTGGTGGCGACGCTTGGATACAGCCGCGCGAGCTTCGTGCGCTTTACCGCTGGCGAGGACGCCGCCACGCTGTGCGAGTGCCTGCGCGAAGCGTTCGTCTACTTCGGCGGCACACCCGAGCACGTGCTGTTCGATAACGCGAAGTCCGTGGTCATCGAGCGCGACGCGTTTGGTGAAGGCGAGCATCGATGGAACACCCAACTGCTTGCGGTGGCCGAGACCTACGGCTTCACGCCGAAGGTCTGCCGACCCTATCGGGCCAAGACCAAGGGGAAGGTTGAACGCTTTAACCGCTATCTGAAGGAGAGCTTCGTGGTGCCGCTCGCGGCCACGCTCAAGCAGTCAGGACTGAGGCTGGACGTCGAAGCCGCCAACGCGCGTATCGGCCGTTGGCTCGCGGAAGTCGCGAACGTGCGCGTGCACGCCACCACGCGTGAGCGTCCAGCTGCGCGGCTGGCACTCGAGCAGGAAGCGCTACTGCCACTGCCCACGCCAGTGGCGGCACCAAGGCCTGCGCCTTCGAAGTTGAGCCGGGTGCTGCCGCGAGAGAGCCTTCAGCATCCGCTTGCGGTGTATGACGCGCTGCTGGAGGTCGCCGCATGAATCTCCAGTACGAACGGATTGCCAGCCTGTGCAAACAGTTGAAGCTCGACCGCGTCGCCAGTGACTGGGGGGCGCTCGCGCAGCATACCGCCACGACCGATGCGAGTCTGGCGGACTTCCTTGAGCAACTGCTAAAGGCGGAACTGGGCGCACGTGAAGAGCGTAAGCGCCACACACTCACGCAACTCGCGTCGCTGCCTGCCATCAAGACCCTGGAGCAATATGACTTCTGCTTCGCCAGCGGTGCACCACGGGCACAAATACAGGAACTGGGAAGCCTGGCGTTCATCGAGCGGGCCGAGAACGTCGTGTTGCTCGGCCCGTCCGGGCACGAGACATAATGCTCACCTCCCTATGTCATTGAAGATCAATGGATAATTGATCTGGGTTATCTGATTGCGGATGGTCCGCAGCCCGTCGCGCCAGATAATTGTCGACGTCTACCTGCTGGATGATCCATGGCGCGCCCAGACAAGCCTGTGACGCCGGCAACCTCCCGACTCGAATCAGGCGGATGACGGTTGGCGCACTGATACCCAGCAGGGTCGCTACTTCTGTAACCGTCAGTTCGCGGCGCTCCTGCCGTTCGCCTTCGCGATATGCAGGGATTCGATGGTCCCTCCGCAGCGTGCAGATTCGCGCAGCGGTCCAGGTGTGGCCCTTCGCCGTCCGTTTGCCCAGTCGATTGATGACCGCCGCTACGCCTTGATCTGCCAACGTTCTCGCCAACGCGCGAACAATGTCTATCGTTGCGACATCGGTGGCCCAGCGATGCTCACCTGTGTGGCTCTTCTCGAACACGATCTCGGTGTGATCGCCTCCTTGCCAATGCACGAGTGCACGAATCGTGTCGTCCTGCTTTGTGGCAACGATCTCCTTGACGACCGTCCTAAGAATGCGTTTCTTGATCTCGACCGAACTGGCCGGGTGATGCCATAGCCGGGGCAGGTCTTCACCGAGTCGCAGAAGTTCATCGCGCGCGCCTACACTCAGCGCCCTCGATGACTGTTCGCGCAGGAGGTCCAGCTCGGTCTGTATTTGTGCCTGTGTCTTCAGCGTTTCATTCCACCGTCGCTCAAGTTCCGCCGCAACCAGCCGGTTCTCAGGATCAATCGCATCGTATTGCCGACGTGCTCGCGCAGCTTCATATCGTGCCTGTTCAAGCGCCAGCTCCTTGTGCCGCACGCGTTCGTCCTGCTCTGTTCGCGCACGCTCGATGGCCTCGAGTGATGCACGAATACCTAACGGTTGAAGCTGGCGCAAAACTTCTTCAGTAACGCGTTGATCAACACGAACCGCACCAAACGAAATGCAGCGCGGGCCACCATGGTTGATCATGCTGCCCTGACAGTTGTACCGCGCGACGGTGCCTTTGGTGCCGGAATACGCAACGTGCAGCTTGCGCCCGCAGTGACCGCAACGAAGCAGTCCCGCCAGAAGCGAGCTCCCGCGCTTGACAGCGCCGCGGACCATGTTGCCCTTCATGTTCGCGTTATGGGTAATCAATTTGCGATTCGCCTCATACTCGTCCCAGCTAATGTAGCCCGCGTGGTGCTCGATGATCAAGGCCTGCCATTCCTCGCGCTGGAGGGGGTTGCCCGCAAACACTCGCTTGCGTCCGTTCACAATGCGAGCAATAGTCCGGGTCTTGCCAAACGCGTATGCGCCGCCATACGTCGGATTCGTCAGGATGTGCAGAAGGGTGTTATAGACGGGAAGCTTCCATACAATGTGGCGCCCGTCCGGGCCGTAGTTCACCGCGGGCAGCTCAATGCATTCCTGTCGAATCCATAGAAGCACCTGCCTGACGCTACCAAACTCGCGAAACTTCCGGAACGCCAGATCGAGCGCTTCCCGGACGCGGGCGTCAGGATCCATCTCGATACGGTTTCCTTGTGCACGCACATAACCGATTGGCACCGACGTGAACAGTTCACCGCGTTTGGCTTTCTGATCAAGAGCCGCCTGTGAGCGTTGGCGAAACGTCGAAAGCTCCATCTCGGAAAGCGTGCCCTTCATGCCTAATAGAAGGCGATCGTTAGGCTGTCTCGGATCGTAAATTCCATCTTCGTCAATCAGCAGGCATCCTACAAGACGACAGAATTCCAGAAGCGTGTGCCAGTCACGACCATTGCGCGCGAGACGTGACGCTTCGATGCAGAATACGGCACCCACTTCGCCGCTGCACAGTGCCACCAACAGGCGCTCGAATCCAGGACGATGATTGCCAGAGCCGGAGCGACCCAGGTCGTCATCGATAACCGTCGCATCTGGCCAGCCAAGTCCGCGTGCGCGATCGGCAAGCCCGTATTGGCGTAACTGGCTCTCGCGATTGTGGTGGACCTGATCCAGCGTTGACTGACGGACGTACACGTATGCACGACGGGAAAGGTGTTCAGCGCCGATCTTGCTCATCACGCGCCTCCGCTTCGATGACGTCGATCAACGCGAACATCAGCAGCGCCAGTTGCGTCACCAGCTCGGCTTGAATCTCCTCTGATACTAACGCCTCCGGCACGGTTTCCTCGAACAGATCCTTCTGCCTCGTCATCTGGTTGCGCATCTTTGCCTCCCTCAGGTGTTACCGCCGCAAAGCACGATAACGCCGTGTCGACCAGGCGCAGAAGTTCAATCAGCACCGCATGAGGCAATTCCGGCTGGACGACGACAGACATGCGGGCAGCATCCTCGTCTGTCATCCACGGCGGAAGATGCGTCAGAGTGCCATCGGGCTGCCGGATAGTCAGATACGACTCGCCCCGGTAATTGGTCATCCCGATGACGGTTATCCGTTCACCGCAGCGAGGGTGAAACGGATAGCGGATGATCACATCATCGCAATGACGATGGGCAGTGTGTAGCGGGTTCGTCGGGAGTTGGCAAGACACACCTCGCGAGTGCACTGGCCTATCGGGCAACACAGGCCGGCATCAAGACGCGTTTCATCACGGCGGCGGACCTGATGATGCAACTGGCGACGGCGAACCAGCAAAATCGATTGCGGGAGTTCTTCAATCGGGCGGTCGTCGGGCCGCGGCTCCTCGTCATCGACGAAATCGGCTATCTGCCGTTCGGGCGCGAGGAAGCGAACCTGTTCTTCAATGTCGTCGCCAAACGCTACGAGCGCGGCTCTATCGTGTTGACGAGCAATCTTCCGTTCACACAGTGGGCCACAGCGTTCGCCGACGACCAGACGCTCACCGCTGCCATGCTCGACCGGCTTCTGCATCACGCCCATATCGTGCAAATCAGTGGTGAGAGCTACCGGCTGAAAGACAAGCGCAAAGCAGGACAAACAGGAACGCGGGCAGGCGCGAAAGCAGCCGCGTGACACAGGGCCCGGGTGGGTCAGATTTACTTCGACGAATCGCCGAAAGGCGGGTCAGAATTCAATCGGCGTTGACATCAAGCCACCCGCCTGAAGCAAATGCGTGCCGGGAGGGTAGCGGATGGCGAAGTTCGAGTGCCCGACTCAGACGCCAGTGGCGCCTTTACGGCGAAAATCTACTGGCGCCTAAACGCCGAAAAGTCCCTGGCGCCTTTATGCCGAAAACGGTTTGGCTCCTTAACGGCGAAAGTTCACACGGGTTGATTTCCTGCCGCTACCCGTGCAAACCGAGCGCGCGCTGGCCAACTACGTGCGCTATGGTCGAGGTAAAACTGCCAGCGGGGCGCTTTTCGTGCGACATCGTGCTCCGTTCGATCGCCCGGTCACCTCAGCTGTCGTATGCAGTGTGGCTAGACGGGCCTACGCCCATGCGGATGGCCAAGTACGGCAACGGGAACGCACTTGCTGCGCCATTCGGTCGCCAGCCGCATGCTCAGCAACGGAGCATCTTTGAAGGATATCGCGGACGTTTTACGTCATCGCAGCCTCGATACCACCGTCCTCTATTCGAAGATTGATTTCGAGAAACTGATAGCAATCGCGGCGCCCTGGCCGGACCGCATATCATGAGCCACTCAGCTCTTTGACCAGCGGCGTTCATGACTATCTACGTATCAAGCTACAACTGGGATTCGAGTTGCGATCTCAACGAACCCAGTTGCTCGCGTTTTCCAGCTTTGCCGAAGGTTGCGGTCATCGGGGTCCGGTCACGCTGGATCTCGTGCTGCGCTGGGCAAGCGATGCCCTAGACCGTCCTATCACTGCAGCGAAACGAGTCGAAGTGCTTCGCCCATTCGTCCGGTACCTCCAGCAATACGACACAGCATTTTAGCAACCCCCATCCGGACAAAGCCGTCTGCTTGATCCACGGTGACGCCACTGGCAATAGCCGCTGGGTGATACATCAAGCATTCGGCACAGGCGACTGACACTGTACTGGTCGCGGTAGGTCTCGGTCCAGGCGTTGGACTAATGGGACTTTCCTAAAAGCCCTTGGCTGCCGAAGGGGGAGCGTTATGGTGCGTTCGTAGGAAAACTGGAAAGCGATCTTGAGACGCGGCAGAGCCGGTGTTCACTACATTACTCAATGATCGTTCAGTGTCACCCGTGGCTTCAGCCACTTCAGTCAAAATTATCAAAAAAACCTCTTCTGCAAACTAAAATGCGATCGCCCTACGTTTTATAAAATGCAATCGCATTATAACTACCATGATTGCGTTATTGGATTGGCAACGAATTGCATAGATTTATTATGACAATAACGGACCAGGATATTCATAAGACCATAATATTATTGATTTGTAACATATAGGATACAACTGGGCCGACCGCTGTCGCGACGGGGCTTAGGCTTATTTCTTGAAGTAGTAAAGCACTCATATAGGTGCGGACAAACACAAAGACATAAAAAACAACGTAAGAAAGGGGGAAGACAATCTCAATCCATGCCAAGCCCAGCATCAACTGTAAGGGCGCTTTCTCTGCCCCCTTAATCAGGTATCACGGGCGTGTTCGCGATGATGTCAAATGTTAAAGGGCGCGAGCGATAGTAAACACAACCGTCTTCACCCATGTAATCGGTCACCGGAATAGTCAGGACGTGTTCGATATCATCTGCGTCGACCTCAGAGCATCCCATGCGGTGGTATTCAGCTACTATCTTGTTCTTGGTGGACCTGGCGTCAGTTGGCGCAATATCCAGCGCCACAAACTTCTTCATGCCGTCTCGCCAAAAACACATCCAGTCTGGAACACTGGTAAGGCCACCATTAACCGCACAGGCATCTGCGCGAGATTTCGGCAGATAGATGTATGCCAGTTCTGCGGAATCTCCATCCATTTGAATGCATTCTAGTTGGCCGGCAGACAGTGGACTGTTAATGCACGGGTTGTCTTCGAACTCTTCTAATACGTCTTCATCGAAGTCGCAGCCTGCATCGCGCACCCTTGTGACCCAAAATTTCTGTAGCCGTTCTAGTGTCTTCAGATAGTCGTCGTTGTAATCCTTCACCTCCTGCCGGATATGGGAAGATATCAAGCCTGTCCGATGCGTTCGGGCTTGCCAGACAGGGCGTTGATATGGCGGTACCTCTGCCATTAGGAGTTTGTTTGATATTGCCTCTGGATCTGTTACGCGAATGTCATGCCTTTATACAAAACGGATGGGATGCTTGACGTCATTGCGTTCGGGGATTTCGTAATATTTTATACCTCCGTGTAATGCGTTGTTGGCCTTTCGGTGCCAGATAATAACACCGACCTCTTCCATGGCTCAGTTGGCCATATTCGGCTGCCCTTTCAATTTTTGTGATTGATAATAACGTGATCCTTTGAAAATTTCATTTTCAAAGGAAGCTGTATTTTGGCAATTCGAGCTGCATAGACAAGTCATCCCTGAATGGGACGTTTTTTTTGGGGTTTGATCGGATTTGGCCGACGCTGTGCTCGGATCTATAGGAGCAAACAGCAACAGGAAGCAGAGCGCAATGAGCCCCAGTTGCTGACGCTCGTCCGTAGATATCTGTGGCGCATTCCGAGAGGGTTCATTTTACTAGCTTCTGACTGGCGCTCTTTGTAGGGGGCAGGTCAGTGCCGCTGGTCACGCTGCGTATTTCGCACCAAGCCGGACACTGATTTGGCAGCAAGCTGGACAGACAGCGATTTCACACGAAGCTGGACAGTAACGCTCTGATGTAGCGACGCGGGTCAACCGTGGCACGCTCGACGATTTCGTCGAGAGGCCACATGGCATATCCGTATCCGTCAGCGCAACCCGTCTTGAGTCTCGGGGTTCCCGATGCGAAAGTTCCGCCATCGTAGTGATTGGAGTGATGCAATGGACGGCGATGCGATCGACCGAGATGCTGCGCGAACGGGCTCACGGCGCCCCCGCCAGGGCGAGGCGTTCTGGCGGGAGATGGTCGTGACATGGAAGGCGAGCGGCGTTGGTACTCGGCGCTTCTGTCGCGAGCAAGGCCATGCCGTCAGCACTTTCCGGTTGTGGCGCAAGAAGTTTGCGGGCGAGACACCTTCCACAACGAGTCCGCTGGCCGTGACGGCGGATGCCCCCGGCGTCAGAATAGATGTCATGTTGTTTGATTCTTAGACATGGTCCGGGGGCGGTAGAATCGGGATGAATGAAAGCCTACCCATAAGAAAGAAAAGAAGCCCTCGTGCGTCGCATGATGCCGCCGGAGAATGCGCCGGTGTCGGCGCTAGCACGAGAAACGGGGATTACCGAACAGACGTTGTACACGTGGCGCCGACAGGCGAAAGGACAAGGGCTGGCAGTGCCTCGACGGGAAGAACCCCGAAGGATGGTCTTCGGAAGACAAGTTTGCCGTAGTGCCGGAAGCCGCCCCGCTCAACGCAGCGGAGCTGGCCGAGTATTGTCGTCGCAAAGGTCTATACCCCGAGCAGATCGCGGCGTGGCGGGCTGCCTGCCAGGCCGCCAACGCGAATGCTGCCGAGCAGGCGCGCGAGCAGCGTCACCAGTCCAAAGAGGACAAGCAGCGCATCGAGCAGCTCGTGGGCCCCGAAGGTAGGGTCGAGAACTGTCGCACGCACCGGTAGGCGCCGGTGGTGATTCCACCGCTTTCGCGATGGCCCGCAATCCGGCAACCATGGTCACGTTTCCAGCTCCCGCCACGTCGAACGCAGCGGGCCGATTTCCGGCACTACGCTCTCCTGTTTGCTTCATGTCAAGATTTATGGGACCTATCATGCTGGGCGCGCTTTCGGTGCGGCAGCACGACGAACACGATAGCCGTTGAAGAGCTTCAGTTCCTCGTACAACCAGCGCCTACTCCACCGCTTCCAGCCGAAGCCCCGTCGATTCTGGGAGCGCCCCATGTGGCGCCGGATCTTCTTTTCTACCCAGTCTTTGATGAAGCTGAAGCACTCGCTGGAATGTCCAACAGCGAAGTAATTCACCCAACCGCGTAACACCGGATTGATCAGTTCTACCACCCGATCTACCGGCTGCGACTGGTATCGCCGAAACCCCTCCTTGAGCTTGCGCAATAACGCCGTGCGCTTCTTCAGTTTTGGCGTATAGTGCGCCCGCCACCGCCCGCCACCGCCCGCCACCGCCCGCCAGTGCCGCTCTGTCGCGGCACCAGCCCTAGGAATGCAGCGGCTGCGCTCGCGCTAAGCGGTCCGACACCGGGGATCGCCATGAGGCGCTTAGAGGGTGTTAGGCACTTCTGCTGAAGGTTGCAAAGTGGACAAGCATAAGCGCGGAGAATACGACGAAGTGCAAGCCGGCCAGAGTTTCGGGTAATCGCTCGTAGTCTCTTGCCAGTCGGCGGAAGCGGTTGAGCCAGCCGAAGCTGCGCTCGACCACCCAGCGGCGCGGCAACAGCACAAAGCCCTTTTTCGCCTCTGGCAACTTGATGACCTGAAGTTCAACCCCTTCGTCAAGCGCCGCCTGCGCGGGCTCTTCGCCGGTATATCCCTGATCCGCGAACGCCACCTTGACCGTCTGGCCTGTTGCCTGCTGAACCTGACGCGCCAGTTCTCCAACCTGCGCGCGCTCCTGCTCGTTGGCCGGCGTCACATGCACCGCGAGAAGTTGTCCCAACGTGTCCACCGCCATATGTACCTTGCTGCCTTTCTTGCGTTTGTACCCGTCGTAGCCTGCACGTGCACCCCTTTCGCACGTCGACTGCAGCGTACGGCCATCGAGGATGACCGCGCTGGGTTGACCACGGCGGTCCTGGGCGACCCGGATGATCGACCGCAAATCGCTCACCATGGCCTCGAAGCAGCCCGCCTGAATCCAGCGTTGCGTCTGCTGGTAGACCAGTTCCCACGGCGGAAAATCATTGGGCAACAAACGCCATGGGGCTCCCGCACGTACGATCCAGCGCAGCGCGTTGAACATCTCGCGCAGTTCGTAGCGGCGCTGCGGTGCGTCCTTGTTCATCAAGGTCAGGTACGGAGCGGCGAAGTACCACTCTTCATCCGATACATCCGTTGGGTAGGGCCTGCGTTTTTTCATTCCGCCAGGGTGATATGACTTCCCATGTCAATTGGATCGGTTTTGTGTTTTTGATATTGAATTTCCTGAGGGCGACGTAGCAGTAAATCTCGACGGTGGATCAAGCTGATATCCGCGGGTTGTTGGCTACCGCATTACAGATATCCGCCCAATGAGCCTTCCGCTACCTACCACCGCAAGTCGGATGAAGATCCGTTGCCTACCCTGGTCGCGGGTTACTCGTGTGCCGGGCTACGTCGCCTTCAGGAAACTCCTTCGCATGTCGTTACGTTGGATGCGGTCGCGTAGCATTGCTGTAGATCATGGCATCTGTGTCTGGCGCGGTATGGCCAGCGACAAGGAGAGCCGGCAGATGTCCCAGATGAATCCGCTGAGTTCACGGGCAACTGCGACTACGGCGATATTCTTCTGCTTGCCGCGCGCGACGAGTTTGCGATAGCGTCGGCACAAGCGTACCTGTGCGTCCCAGGCTCGATCCACAATCGGTTTGGGCAGGCCTTCGTGGCGACGCTGGATATCGGGACTCACGCGTGCAGGGTGCCGGTAGCTCCATGCGGCTTCTACCAGCAGCTTTCTTGCATAACTGTTGCCGCTTTTCGTGATGCTGCCCTGACGGCGCTTGCCACCCGATGAGTGCTCAGATGGCGTGACGCCCAGCCACGCCATCAACTGGCGTGGGTGCACGAAGCGCGAGAGATCTCCCAGCTCAGCGAGCATGCCCACTGCCGTGGTGAACTGGACACCGCGCATTGCCTGCAGGCCCAGTACGGCCGGATAGAAGCGCCAGTTGGTGACCGCTTCACGCAGCGCGGATTCCAGCCGGTCACATTGTGCGAGCCGGTCCTCAATCGCGCGACGCAGCTCTTCAAACGCGAACTGCTGCCATGCACTGTCGAAGCTATATGCGCCCAGCCAGCGCCGGTGCGCTGGCCCCCAGTCGGCAGAACGGGGGTAACGCACGCTGTGCGAGAGCAGAAAGGCTTTTACCCGTTGCCGTGCCCGCTTCAGGTCGTCTTTGGCAATCACCCATGCGCGGGCCAGATCCCGGAATGCTTCATCGTCGACGCTGGGGACGTAGACGGCCGACAGGTCGCCGGCACGCAGCGATCGGACGAGCTTGACGGCATCGCGTCTGTCAGTCTTGATGTGCTCCCCTGGCTTGCGGGGAATCAGCGACGGTGCACACACCATGCACTCGAATCCCTTCTGGATGAGCTGCCGGTAAAGCCCGTATCCACAGGGGCCTGCCTCATAGACGACGCGTATGTGGCGCGCCTTGGATTGCAGTCGCTTGCACAAACGCTCAATGTCGGCCTGCGTAGTACCGATCTTGCCGAGCAATTCAACCTCGCCCGCTCCGATGGCATACGCGACCGTGATCGAGTCCTTATGGACATCGAGACCCACGTAAAGAGTGCTATCGTGTTCCATGCTGGCCTCGGCGTCGGAAATCGCCGGGTGCGGCACGTCCGCACCGTGCGGCTCTGACAGCAATGCTAACCCGCGTTTGATTTCGTTGCGGCAGGCCAGCCTCTGTCTCGCAGGAAGTCATACTGCCTACCAGGCCTAGCTCAAAGTTCCTAACACCCTCTAAGGTCGGGGCGTCCTCAGTCGGAACGTCGAGAAGTGTTCCTCACATTGAATGTGCCGTTCCGACCTTTCTGTGAGACTGCTAACCTGTATCACATCGTCGAGTATTGGAAGGCCCTCGCCGGAATTCATTTTCGGGCTCCACAACGCCATGGTTTGCACTCGCTCGCCACACACTCGCGACACGGCTGCTCCATGAACAGACGCCGTTTCAAGTCATCGGCGACATCCTGGGGCATGCGGCGTCGACGTCGACGTTGATCTACGCAGAGCCGACGTGGAAACCCTACGCACTGCCGCGCTGAACACCGAAGAGGTGCGCCATGTCGAGTAGATCATTCAACGCGCAGTTCCGAAGTCCTGTCGGCTCACTCATGGAACAGTTTGTTCAGGAGAAGCGGGCGTGTGGTTACCGCTATGATGAGGCCGCTCGCTTGCTGGCTCGCATTGATCGCTTCCTGAGCGATGAAGCACTATCGGAATGCGAGCTGCCGCGCTCCATCAGCCGCAAGTGGCTTTCCAAACAACCCCACGAGCGCAGGGGCACCCACTATCATCGTATCTGCGCGGTTCGCCAATTCGCCCTGTTCATGTGCCGGTTGGGATATCCTGCCGATGTGCCGGACCGATCGCTGCTGGTAAAGTACGACGACGGTTTCTCACCACGCATTCTGACCCACGCCGAGATCAGCCGGTTGTTCGACGCGGTCGACCAGCTGACACCGACTGCACGCGCTCCAATGCGGCATCTCGTCATGCCGGAAGTGTTCCGGCTACTGTATGGCTGCGGCCTGCGACTTGGCGAGGTGCTGCATCTGCGCGTAGCCGATGTGGACCTCGAACGGGGGATCCAGACGGTGCGTGATGGCAAATTTTCGAAGGACAGGCTCGTCCCACCAGCCTTGCCGCTGGTACAGCGCCTTCGAACCTACGCACAAGTCATGGGCGATCGCCCGTCCGATGCCTACTTCTTCTCCTCTCCATCCGGCGGCCCGTACAGCCTCTCAGCTGTGTATTGGGTATTCCGGGACCTGCCGCTGCGCTGTGGAATCGCGCATCCCGGTCGAGGCAAGGGGCCGCGCGTACACGATCTTCGTCACGCCTATGCCGTGCATGCGTTGCTTCGGTGGTGCCAGGAGGGAGCTGACCTCAATGCGAAGCTCCCGGTACTGGCGACCTACATGGGACATCAATCCCTTGCCGGAACGCAGACCTACCTGCATCTGATTGCCGAACTATTTCCGGAGATCACGGCACGTACTAACGCCGCCTTTGGGGATGTCATCCCGCGGAGGAATAAGTCATGAAACCAACGGATTTCTCAATGCTCGTGACCGGCTTCCTGACGCACCATCTGACTGCCCAGCGCAACCTGAGCCCCAACACGATCAAGGCTTATCGCGACGTCTTTACCCTGCTGCTGCGATTCTGTCGCGATGTGCGGGGAATCGCACTGGAGCGTCTGTCTCTGGCGCAAATCGACGTATCCCTGGTCGAGGCATTCCTTGATCACCTGACCAACGACCGGCACGTTTCGGTCCGCACGCAGAATCATCGCCTCGCTGCGTTGCACGCGTTCTTCCGCTACGTACAGTCGGAAGTACCCGAGCAACTGTCGCAATGCCAGCAGGTCCTCGCCATTCCGCTGCGGCGACAGCCGCGCCCCAGCGTCGGTTACCTCTCCAGGGAATACCTTGCTCAGCTTCTCGCTCAACCGGACCTACGTACGACTGAGGGCCGCCGGGACGCAGTGATGTTGAGCGTACTCTATGACACCGGTGCCCGGGTGCAGGAGTTGATTGACCTGAACGCCGGGGACGTGCGCCTGGATACTCCATCGCAGGTGCGGCTCATGGGAAAGGGGCGAAAGCTACGCGTCGTGCCGCTGATGGACTCGACAGTCGAACTGCTACGCCAGCATCGACGCGACAACAACCTCGATCCCCCTGAACACGCCGACAAACCACTCTTCCAGAACCGGCGCGGCACACGGTTATCGCGCTCGGGTGTGCGGTATCTCCTGCAGAAGTATGTGATTCCTGTACGACGAAGTCACCCCGACTTCACGCAGCGGGTAAGTCCGCACAGTCTGAGACACACAAAGGGAATGCACCTGCTGCAAAGTGGCGTGCCGCTCGAGATCATCCGCGACTTCCTCGGTCACGTCGATGTGAAGACAACCGAGATCTATGCTCGTGCAAATCTTGAGATGAAGCGCAAGGCTCTCGAGAAAGCCACCGACGGTACGTCGCTTCCAAAGATGCCGTCCTGGCAGCAGAACAAAACGCTGCTCGAGTGGCTGCATTCGCTGTAGGACTGCGGAGATTGAGCCCGCCGATTCTTGGCTGCGGGCCTTCCCATCCTGCCCAGCTTTTATGTAGAGTTTCTACGACAGGAGACCTTTGCTATCGGGGGCTGGATTCGACACTGCACATAAAAACTTTCGGCCGGTAATAGATCTGAGTAGTCTCGGAGGACTCGTGACCGAGCCAGAGCGCGATCACGGTCAGATCGACGCCGTGATGCATCAGGCTCATCGGGGCCGTCTGTCAACTATCTCTTGATAGAGATAGGCGGCATACCTCAGCGCTAACGGTCCTGCAGGCGACAAAAGACCTGCGAGAAGTCTCCCTATGGCTCGGTCATGCGAGCATGCAGACGACGGAAATGATGCAGCCAGGCATGCGTACGCTCGACAACCCAACGGACGTTTCCAAGGCCGCTGACGTCCGGGTGGCCATGAACCGCCCCGGATTTTGTGGAGGCTCCAACTCTTGAGAGAATGGAGCCATGAACAAGAAGGTAACGAAGTTTTCCCCGGAAGTCCGAGAGCGCGCAGTGCGCCTGGTGCGCGAGCAGCGTAGCGAACATCCGTCGATGTGGGCGGCGGTCGAATCGATTGCTCCGATGATCGGCTGCACACGGCAGACACTGCACGAGTGGGTCAAGCGCGACCAGGTCGACCACGGTGAGCGCGATGGCGTGACCTCAGACGAGCGCGAGCGCCTCAAGGCCCTGGAGCGCGAAGTCAAGGAGTTGCGTCGTGCCAACGAGATTCTCAAGGTCGCGAGCGCATTTTTCGCCCAGGCGGAGCTCGACCGCCGTTTCAAGTCCTGAAGGCCTTTATCGATCAGCATCGCGACACCTTCGGGGTCGAGCCGATCTGCAAGGTCTTGCGGATTGCCCCGTCGGGCTACCGACGCCATGCCGCACAGCTTCGGGATCCGTCGCGGCGCTCTGTTCGCGCAATCCGAGACGAACGTCTGCGGCCGGAGATCGAGCGCGTGTGGCGGGCCAACATGCAGGTCTACGGCGCCGATAAAGTCTGGAAGCAGATGAACCGGGAGCGTATTGCGGTGGCGCGCTGCACGGTCGAACGGTTGATGAAGCAACTGGGTTTGCGCGGCGTGATGCGAGGTAAGCGTGTTCGCACGACTGTTCCTGATGCCATAGCCCCGCGTCCACTGGATCGGGTCAATCGCCAGTTCAAGGCGGCACGGCCGAACCAGCTAGATAGCGTCAAGCAGCATGGCCGGTTTATCGACAATCATCTTGGCCGGTCGACCGGGATGATTGTCGGTCGTTATCCGGTCATGGTTGTCGCTCCTTGTTGTTGATTGTCGCCGGATGATTGTCGGCGCCGGCTGTTCTGTTTGTCGCTGGCGGTGCGACGACGGTAGCTTTCGACATTCATCTCGAAGATCGTTGAATGATGGACGAGCCGGTCGATTGCAGCGACGGTCATACCGGGATCCGGAAACACATCGTTCCAGCCCGAGAACGGCTGGTTGGCGGTGATCAGAAGGCTACGACGCTCGTATCTTTCGGCGATCAGTTCGAACAGCACGCTGGTTTCGGCCTGGTCCTTCCGGGCATATGACAGGTCATCAAGTAACGTTGTGCAAAACGTTACTGGACTTGTACTAAACCGCTGACGCGGTAGTGGGAGGTGAGCACAGGTCCATGGCTGACGTTTCATGAAGAGGGTTGTCTGGCGCTGAACCCCGGCAAGGTGGTGGGCGGTATCGCCAGGAGCAGTATGTGAACGCCCGGTTGGGCATTCCACCCACTGCTTCCAGGAGGCTCGCCATGACGCCACTGCGCCAACGCATGCTACATGACATGCAGATCCGCAACCTTACGGAGAATACCCAGTATTCCTACCTGATTCAGGTATCCTGTTTCTCCCGGCATTTCCAGCGCTCGCCAGAATTGCTCGGCCCCGAAGAGATCCGGGCGTGGCTCATCCATCTTCGCGAGGAGCGCAAGCTGGCCCCCGGCAGCCTCGGTCCAACGATCGGCGCACTGCGCTTCCTCTACCGCGTGACGCTCAAGCGACCCTGGAGCGACGAGGACTTCCCGTTGCCCAAGAAGCCGTTCAGACTGCCGGTCGTCCTCAGCCTGGAGGAGATCACCGCCTTCTTCGAGTCGGTCGCCAGTCTCAAGCAGCGCACCATCCTGATGACCGCGTACGCCGCCGGGCTGCGGGTGTCGGAAGTCGTGCATCTAAAGGTCACCGACATCGACAGCCAGCGCATGGTAATCCGTGTGAATCAGGGTAAAAACCGTAAGGATCGCTATGTAATGCTCTCGCCACGGCTGCTCGAGATCCTCCGAGTGTACTGGCACGACGCTCACCCACGGGAGTGGCTGTTTCCGGGCGACATCCCGGGCCAGCCGATCACCCGGTTTGCCGTGGCACGGGCGTGCAACCTCGCACGGCAGCGCAGCGGCATCCAGAAACCCATCACCCCGCATTCGCTGCGTCACGCCTTCGCCACCCACCTGCTGGAGAGTGGCACCGATGTCCGCAGGATCCAGCTGCTGATGGGCCATCGCAGCCTTTCGACCACGGCCAGGTACTTGAAAGTGGCAACCAGCAGCATCTGTGAAACCTCCAGCCCCTTTGATCTGCTGCCGCACGTTGAACCCGTGCAGCCTCCGCCCAGTCCGCCCGAGTATTTCTGAACCCGGGTGATGAACGTGGCGCTCGAGGTGGCGGACATCTTCCGCCAGTCTGGCCCGCAGTACCGGCAGACCCATGCCGACGGGCTCAGTCGTGCCCAGCGGCGTGCGATGAGCGCCATCGAGCTGTGCCGCACCGCGGCCCTCGGCGGGCATGTCGAACAATGCGACGCCTGCGGTCACCAGCGCATCACCTACAACTCGTGCCGGCATCGCGCCTGCCCGAAGTGCCAGTCGCTCGCCCGCGCGCAATGGCTCGAACACCGGCAGGCTGAACTGCTGCCTGAGGTCGAGTACTTCCATGTGGTCTTCACGTTGCCCGAGCCTATCGCAGCGCTCGCCTTTCAGAACAAGCGGGTGGTCTACGACATCCTGTTCCGAACCAGCGCCGAAACCCTGCGCACGATCGCCGCCGATCCGAAACACCTGGGCGCCGAGATCGGCTTCATCACAGTGCTGCATACCTGGGGGCAAAACCTGCAGCATCATCCGCACGTGCATTGCGTGGTACCGGGCGGCGGTATCACCCCGGACGGCGAACACTGGATTGCCTGCCGTCCCGGATTCTTCCTGCCCGTGCGTCTGCTCTCGCGGCTGTTCCGGCGACTGTTTCTTGAACAGTTGCGCCACGCCTTCGATACCGGCGCACTGCATTTCTACGGCCAGCTTGAACCGCTCGTCAACATTCAGGCATTCTCCGCCTTTCTCGCGCCGGCTGCACAGGCGGAGTGGGTGGTCTACGCGAAGCCTCCGTTCGGCGACGCCCGACACGTGCTCGACTACCTGGGCCGCTATACCCATCGCGTGGCCATCTCGAACAACCGGCTGGTCAACTTCGACGACGGCCACGTCACCTTCCGGTGGAAAGACTATAAACACCCCGTCGCAACGAAGACCATGACCCTCGAGGCCAACGAATTCATCCGCCGCTTCCTGCTGCATGTGCTGCCCGGCGGCTTCCAACACATTCGCAGCTACGGCCTGCTGGCCAATTGCCACCGGGCAGCCCGCCTGGCCACCTGCCGCCGGCTGCTCGGCGTCGTGGCTCCTGCCGACGAAATTCCCGACCCGATCGAAGACTACCGAGACCGTTACCAGCGGCTCACCGGCAAGTCCCTGCGTGATTGCCCCGTCTGCGGCAAGGGCCACATGGTCTGCATCGAAACCTTCCTGCCAGGCGCATTGCCGCGCGCGCCGCCACCCGCTCACCATGCTCACTGATCCGCGTTCGCAACACGGCCGGTCACGTTTCCATGCATTCCGGATGGCAACGCGCCTGGCCTTGCGTCGTCGAGTCTTTGCCGTCGGCGAACGCCCCGGAATCCGCACCGTTGACCTCGCCAACTCAAACCTCCCACCACCCTTGCGCACACATGCACTGCGCGTCATCATCCACCCGTGCCTGGCCAACGCGCGTGGCGGGCACTGGATGACCTCACCAACCATTCAATGCCCATAGCTGCTACCGCCTGCGGAGCGGTTCAGCACAAACGATTTTTTATTTACCGCTCGCGGGCCAACCCCGTCGGTTCGGCTCATGCATCCCAAGCCGCGACCGATAAACAAAAAATCCTCTGCCCTATGTGCAGCACCTCGTTATGTGGACTCAAGTTCCGTGACCCTTGACGAGCGGGACTTTGAGGCCGGAGAACTACACATAACTGGAACGAGCTATTGTGATTCTTCCGTTCACTTGAATGGCAGATTCACATGCTCGAATTTCTCTTTTCCCGCGATTGGCCGCACTATGCTGCAGGCCCGCAAGGGCCGTTGGTCAGCAATTTTGCGGCTTGGATCGTCGAGCGCGGTTATACCCGCATTTGCGCACAGCGCCATGTACACCGGTTCCGTGAGGTTCTTGCCTATAACCATGTAGCGGCCGGCACCTGCCTGCCGATTACTTCGACCGCGCTGTCACACTGGTTCGCACCGTGGTCGCACGAGACGTCATACCGTGCCACGCAGCGAGCGACAGTGCGGTTTTTGTGTGATCGAGGTCTCTTCATTCCGGCAGCTAAACCGAGCCGGTTTGATCCGCTTATTTCGCAATACCGATCCCACCTCATTGATCTGCGCGGACTTGCTCCTGCAACAGTCGAACAACACCTGAGGACGGTTACTGGCTTCCTGTCGAGCGCCTGTTCGAAGCGCCGCCTTGCCAGCGTCACACCGAACGATGTTGAGCGCTTTGTTGAGCAGACCAGCAAGCGTCTTTGCCGCCAGACACTTCAGCATACGATTGCGCACTTGCGTGCCTTTCTGCGGTTCTGCGCCAATCAATGCTACACAAGGAATCGGCTCGATGTTATCGACACGCCGCGTACATATCGCGGAGAACTGCCACCGCGGGCGTTGGATTGGAGCACGGTAAGCAAGCTTCTGCATTCGATCGACCGTGCTAGCGTTGAGGGTTGCCGTGACCACGCGATTCTGTACCTGATGGCCTACTATGGGCTGCGCCCTTCAGAAGTCACCAGCTTGACGCTCGACTCGATAGACTGGGAGAACGATATCCTGCATGTGGACCAGCGCAAGACCCGGTCGGTATTAGTTATGCCGCTTAACGGCCGAACGCGACATGTACTCGAGCGCTATCTACGCCGCCGACCATCCCTGACGAGCACGCGCCGGCTATTCCTGAGAATGCGCTGCCCGGCCGGTCCGATCAAGGCGGCAACGATCGAACACATCTATGCCAAGCGTGCACGACTCAGTGGCCTGCCCGTTCTTCAAACCAGTCCCTGCTGCCTAAGACATAGCTTCGCCATGCGCTTGCTCGAGCGAGGTGTCGGAGTAAAGATGATCGGCGATCTGCTCGGTCACCATTCCCTCGAGAGCACGTGTGTCTATCTTCGCCTGCATGTGGAGGCGCTGCGCCAGGTTGCGCTACCGGTACCTAGATGTGGTCGCGTCTCAATGAAGGGGGCATCATGAAACACCAACTCGACACAACCGCACTTGATCCCGTCATCAGTCGATATCTTGCGCACCGTCGGACGCTAGGGCGTCAATACAGCAACCAGGAGCGTACCCTGATTTCGATGAGGGACTTCGTCGTCCGAACTGGTGAATCGGACCTGAACAACACGCTGTTCGAATCGTGGTGCAAGACCTTCGACTCCCTCACCTCGAACGTGCGCCGCGCCCGTCAGGTTGCCGTGCGCAATTTCTGCCTCTACCGGCAACGTACCGAGCCCCGGTGTTTCGTGCCGGACATCATCCGCTTTGCCCGCCGACAACCACATGCTGCACCGATTATCCTGACTCCAGCGCAGGTTGGGCGGGTACTCGAGCTTGCCGGCACGCGTCAGGCCACGGCGACATCGCCACTAAGACCGTATGTCCTCCGCCTGGCGGTTGTCCTGCTGTACACCGCCGGGCTGAGGCGAAGGGAATTGCTACGATTAACGTTGGCCGATGTAGACGCGCACGCTGGAGTCCTGCACGTACGCGAATCCAAGTTTCACAAATCGAGGTGGGTTCCGCTTTCGGGGGGTGCCCGGCTGGAGCTGCGCCGCTACCTCATGCGCCGCCTCGCTCCCCCGCTCGACACTACGCCGTTGTCACCGTTACTGTGCAATATGCACCATGGTCTGCGAGGCTACACTGGAACAGGATTGCATGAAGGTATCGCGGGATTACTGCAAGACGCAGGCCTCCGGGATGCCGATGGACGGGTTCCCCGTATTCACGACTTTAGGCATTCCTTTGCAATTGAGGCCCTGATGCGATGGTATCGACAGGGCGCGGACGGCCAGTCCAACCTCCCAAAGCTCGCACTCTACATGGGTCACGTATCAATCGTATCGACGGCCTACTATTTGCGCTGGATTCCGGAACTCCAGGAGCTTGCGAGCAAGCGGTTCGCGAAACGGTTTGGCTATCTTGTTCAGGGAGAGCAATTATGAAACGGCATCCTTACTCCGATGAGCTCGGACGGAGTCTCGTCCGATTCTTCCAAGATTATCTGCCTACGTTGCGAGGGATGAGCCGGCACACGATCCATAGCTATCGCGACACGCTGGTGCTTCTGCTGCGATTTCTTAGTGCGAAGCGACACCGCGGGATTGAACGTCTGGATCTTGCGGCGATCAACGCTGAATCGGTCGGACAGTTCCTGACATCTCTTGAGCAAGACCGCCACAACGGCATTGCCACGCGTAATGCCCGGCTTGCCGCGATTCATACGTTCGCGCGGTTCCTGGCAACTGAAGGTCCTGAACATCTGGCGGCGGCGCAGGCAATCCTTGGCATTCCATTCAAACGCGGCGCACGGTCAGCGCCGATCGAATATCTTGAGCAGCACGAGGTCGAGGCGCTGCTGAATGCGGTCGATCGGACAACAGTTCCCGGTCGGCGTGACTACGCGTTGTTCTCACTGATGTTCAATACCGGCGCGAGGGTGCAGGAGGTACTTGACCTTCGTTTATGCGACCTACGGTTACAACGGCCGTGCCAGGTAAGACTCCAAGGCAAGGGAAACAAAGTCCGCGTCTGTCCGATCTGGCCACAGACTGCCAGGTTGTTGCAGCGCCTCGTCGAAGAACGGCCGTACCCGCTTGATGCAACCACAGCATTGTTTGTCAATAATCGCGGCGACAAGCTCACTCGTTTCGGGGTGTACTACCTGCTTCGCAGGCATCTTGCAACCGCCGGAGCGAACGTACCTACCCTCCGGGAGAAACGCATCCACCCTCATTCTCTGAGGCATACGACAGCGCTCTCCTTGCTAAAGTCAGGTGTAGACTTCCCAACGATTAGCCAGTGGCTTGGCCACGCGAGTCTCGATACAACGATGCGCTATGCGAAATCAGACATCGACATGAAGCGCCAGGCACTCCTTCAAGTGTTTCCGGACATATTGACCAAAGTATCGTCCGACCGGGGAACATTCGGACGCTTGCCGATTATCGACTGGTTGAAGCGGCTCTGATACTTATGTGGAGTCCGCGTCATCGCGACCGGCCATCACTATGCCTCGCCCGGCCGAACTCCACATAACGGAGCACTGCACATAGGTCTAGGATGATCAGGTCGAAGCGGTCGAGCTTGGCAAGAGCCGAAGGCAACTGCAGACTCTGACGTGCAGCCTGCAGCTTCTGCACGAGTTCACTGGTCCGTGTGAACAGTACCCGGTAGCCGGCGTCGATCAACGCGTGTCCGATGGCCGAACCCAGATGACTTTTGCCGGCCCCGGGCGGCCCGAACAGAAGTGCCGTGGCGCCTTTCTCAAGCCACGAATCGCCGGTCGCGAGCGCCATGACGTGCGCCTTTGAGACCATCGGCACCATGCTGAAGTCGAAGGTCGCAAGCGTCTTGGTTGGATCCAGATGCGACTCGGCACGATGTCGTTCGATGCGCCGTTTGGCCCGCTCGGCCAGTTCGTGTTCGAGCAGTGCACCGATCAGCCGTGTGGCCTGCCAGCCCTCCTTGTCGGAGCGCTGCGCAAACTCGGGCCACAGGCGGGCGATGGTCGGCAGGCGCAGTTCATTGAGCATCAAGGCAAGACGGCCGGCATCGTAAGCGGGTGTGCTCATGCGACCTCCTTACCCAGCAGGTCGTCATAGCTGCTTGCGGGTGGGATCTCGACGTTGACGACGGGGCATTCGGCGTGACGGGGCGCAAATTCCTCACGCAACGCCTTCAGATCCGGCAGCTTGCCGTCAACCAGCAATGCGTTCAGGCGTGCGGCCAGCACGGCCTCGACGCCATCGAGCGCGGCGAGCTCAAGCAATCCAACGATGACTTTGCACGCCTCGCGTTGCGTCAGCCTCGCCTCCAACTGTTCCCACGTCCGGCGATAGGCCTCACGCGGAAACAGCTCGTCGCGAAACGCAAGCCCCCTGAAGGCCTGAGGCTTGCGTTTGAGGCTCTCAATGAAGTGCCGGTAATCCAGTGCGCGGCGGTTGTCGCCGGCACGCGAGCCGCGCGAAGTGCTATGCACCAGCGCGCCCGACAGATAGCAGTCGAGCCGGTCCCCGTACACGCGCACCTTCAGGCGGTGACCAATCAGGCGCGACGGCGCGCTGTACAGAATGCCGCGTACGGTGAAGGTGCTGCAGCGTGTAACACGTGCTTCTTCCTCGACGAAGTCAGTCGTGCGCCTTAACGGCAGATCCATGAGCTGCTCGCGCTCAAGGCGGAACGCCGCTGCGTTACGCCGGTTACGACGCATGACGACCTCGCGCAGAAACTCATCATAGGCCGCACGATCAACGAAGTCTCGATGACCTCGCAGCATCAACGCCTGGTCGGCGGCCTCCTTCAGATAGCGATGCGATGACTCAACGCTACCATTCTCGTGACCCAGGCCGCGATTGTTGCGTGTCCCGGTCATGCCATAGTGCTCGAGCAGCGCCGCATACCGCACCGTGAAGTCGTCTTCGTCCGCGAGGTTTCTGAACGCCGCTGACAGACTGTCGGTGCGGTGCTCGCGCGGGCAGCCGCCGGCCTGCCACAGTGCGTTCTGCAATCCCATGGACAGTGCTTCGAAGCTCTCGCCACCTTCAACGACATTGGCGTATTCCCAGCGCGAGAACGCGAGCACGAAGTGGTACAGCCGATGTTCGAACGGCACGCCAGCGATCGTCACTCGCAGTTCGGCCATGTCGGTAAAGTCGGACAGGCCGCGTGCGCCGGGCTCATGCAGTTGCGGGAAGAAGACTTCCTTCGGTGGGCCGGACATCGCCCTCCAGTGCCGCACGCGTCGCTCAAGCGTGCGGCGTGTGCTGTCGGGAAACTCCCCGGGATGATCGTCCTGCAGCTTGCGCAGGATCGTGACCGCCTGAAGTTGCGGCGCGTTCGCGAGCATCTGAACGACTTCAGTATCCCAGACGTCAGCGAAGGGATCGGGACGGGAACGCCAGTAACGACGAGGTTTCTGGGATGGCAGTAAGGCGTCTCGTTCTATGCGACGCGCGCTGCGCACGCTGATGCCGGCCTTGGCGGCGGCGATCTCCTGAGAGTGATGTTTGCGTTTGGACATGTAGAGCGAGGTAATCGGCGCGGTGGCCGCAAGGCGTTTGCAAGAAACATACGGTGAACGCTATTGCGGTAAGGTGGAATCCCGCGCGGGAGAAGACCGATTCGCCAATGGTGCGTTTCTGCCCGCTGTAGAGCGTGGTCCTGGGTCACGTCGGCGACATTGGTGAGACCGTGATGAACGGCCATCCCGTTTGAGAGAGTGAGTACAACGACGTACCCGAACCTGTGCGGCACACCTCGAACCGAAAGGACGATCATCATGGCAACGCGCACAAGAAGAACGCTAGATATAGCCTACCCGAACGCTGCGGGCATCGATATCGGCTCGGCAAGTCATTATGTGGCGGTGCCAGCTGATCGTGACGATGAACCTGTGCGCGAGTTCAAGAGTTTCACGTGTGAGTTGGATAACCTGGTCACTTGGCTCACGGCCTGCAACGTCGATATTGTCGCGATGGAGTCGACGGGCGTCTACTGGATACCCGTATACGAGTTGCTGGAATCGCGGGGTTTCACGGTCCATCTGGTCAATGCCCGGCATGTGAAGAACGTTTCGGGCCGGAAGAGCGATGTGCTCGACTGCCAATGGTTGCAGCAACTGATGAGTTACGGCTTGCTGTCCGGCGCGTTTCGCCCAACAGACGAAATTTGCGCCTTGCGGGCGGTGTCCCGACAACGCGATATGCTGCTGCGCTACCAGGCACGGCACGTCCAGCATATACAGAAAGCCTTATCGCAAATGAACGTTCAACTCGCCAATGTGATCTCTGACATCATGGGCGAGACGGGACAGAAGATCGTGCGCGCCATCATCGCCGGCGAACGCAATGCCACAACCTTGGCCAAGCTGAAGCACGCTCGAATCCGCGCCAGTGAAGAGGAAATCGTCAAGTCGTTGCAGGGCAATTGGCGCAGCGAGCATCTCTTCACACTAAAGCAGGCCATGTCGCTGTATGACGCATACGGCGTGGAATTAATGGCGTGTGACCAACAGCTTGAGGCCATGCTCGCCGTGCTGCAAAAGCACGCTGGAGCTCAGGATAAGCCCCAGCGTCCTTCTCGCGGGAAGAACGCTCCACGCTTCGATTTGCGTACATACCTGATCGGCCTGTGCGGTGTTGATCTGACACGTATCAACGGCATCGACACGGCAACCGCACTGAAGGTCATTTCCGAAACCGGCCCGGACCTCTCCCGCTTCAGGAGCGCCAAGCAATTCGTAGCATGGCTTGGTTTGTGTCCTGGAACGAAGATCTCGGGAGGCAAGATACTATCCAGCGCGAGCAAGCGGACTACCAACCGTGCTGCACAGGCCTTACGTCTCGCTGCGGCAGCACTACGCACGAGCCAGTCCGCACTGGGCGCCTACTACCGGCGTATGTGTGCCAGACTCGACCGGCCCAAAGCAATCACGGCAACCGCGCACAAGCTGGCGCGTCTCATTTATGCGATGTTGACCAAGGGCGGCGAGTATATCGATCAAGGACAAGACTACTACGAAGAACGTTACCGTCAACGTGTCATGCATCATCTTGCCCGTCGAGCAGAAAAACTGGGGTTCAAGCTCACCCCTGTTTCGGAGGCTGCATAAAACCACTCACAAAATCAAGACCTTGGGGTATGTTTCTTGAGAGGCGAACCTGTTGGTCGGTAATACGGGTTCCGGACATGCGGCTGATCGCTTCTTCTTGATTTGATCAGCCATCGTAGAACCCGGCCGACTCGGCGCCGCCGTTGGGGAGAGCTCTCCGGCGGCTACGCCGCCTCCGACCTCTCCCCAACGGCCAAAACCTCTGTCGCTATACCGGCCAAGATGATTTATATGAACGCCCCCGATGCGCCAGGTTTTCTTGCGCTTTGCATCGACAGGATAGGTTGCAGCTTTATATGCGGCCTCATTGCAGCCTCATACGCTGCGGGCCTCGATGAAATCCGCTGACTCGCTCCTCATTTGTCGCACGAGCTACGCGCTCAAATTATCTTTCAGGCTTAGCGAGTTCAGGTCCGACCTGTCTTGTCATCACGCTCGATTGCCAACGCAACCTTTCGACGTCATCCTGCAAGCTTCAATCTTCCATACGGTTCAACTGATCAAGCCGGTTGTGCACTGACGTGCCCCTGGTTGTATGGCGTGCCATGTGCGAGAACCGCCCAGATTGTTCGGGCCATCTTGTTGGCAAGTGCTACAGTCACCACGTTGGATGGTCGCCGTTTCTGCAACTGCTCAGCCCACGACCCGGCGTGCTTGCCATGGAAGAGCACGCTGCGTGCTCCGTGGATCAATAACGTCCGTACATACGTGTCGCCGCGCCGGCTGATACCCAATAGCTGGATCTTCCCGCCAGTGCCGATCTGAACCGCCCCGACTTTGTCGGAGACCGCCGAGTTTGGCGCTACGCCGCTCGAGCGGAGCGCACCAGATTCCGATTGTAGACTTCCTCTGCTTCCGCAGGCGATACGTACCCGAGCGGGCCGAGCAACCGATGGTGGTTATACCAGTGAACCCATTCGAGCGTGGCGAGCTCGACGTCTTGGAGCGTACGCCATGAACGCCGATGCACAACTTCGGCCTTGTACAAGCCGTTGATCGTTTCGGCCAGAGCGTTGTCGTACGAGTCGCCGACGGTTCCGACTGATGGCTCAACGCCAACATCCACCAAACGTTCGGTGTACCGAATGCTGAGATATTGCGACCCGTGATCGCTATGATGAATGAGCCCGGGCGGTGGCTGGCGATCGTGTAACGCCTGGTTCAGCGCATCCAGCACGAAGTCAGTCTTCATCGATGCCGACACTCGCCAGCCGACGATACGGCGCGCAAACACATCGGTCACGAAGGCCACATAGACGAAGCCCGACCATGTCCAGCAATACGTAAAATCCGCAACCCACAGCGCGTTCGGCCGCTCGGCCCGAAACTGACGTTTGACCCGGTCCAGCGGGCACGGCACCGCATCGTCGCGCTGCGTCGTCTTGATCCGGCGCCCACGCCGCACACCTTCGAGGCCCATCACCTTCATCAGGCGCGCAACCGTGCAGCGCGCGACCTTTACGCCATCGCGCAACAACTGGCGCCAGACCTTGCGCACACCATACACGCCGAAGTTCTCCTCCCAGATCGCCCGGATGAGGGCCTTCAGTTCAGCGTCGCGACGCGCTCGTGCTGGCCATTGCTCCGGATCGCTGCGCCGCCCGGCGTGCCGGTAATACGTCGACGGCGCGATCGGCAGCAGGCGGCAGATCGGCTCGATACCGTAGACGTCGCGATGCTCATCGATGAACGCGATCATGGCTTCGATCGGCGGTCGAGCTCCGCCTGCGCGAAATATGCGGAGGCCTTGCGCAGGATCTCGTTGGCCGTCCGCAGCTCACGATTCTCGCGCTCCAGTTCCTTCAGACGCGCCAGCTCCGAAGTTGTCGCGCCCGCTCGTTGGCCACGGTCGCGCTCAGCCTGAATGATCCAGTTGCGAAGCGTCTCGCGCGACATCCCCATCTTCGAGGCGATCGAGCGGATCGCCGCCCCCTGCGTTTGATACTCGTGTTGGTGCTCAAACACCATCCGGATCGCTCGCTCACGGACCTCATCCGAATATCGCGTCCCGGTGGGCTTCCTTGTCTTGCCTTCGCTTTCCATGCTTCAAATCTCCCGTTACAGCCAAGATCCGAAGTCTCCTACATTTCCGGGGCGGTTCAATCTGCTTTGGTACGAGACCGAGCCACGCGGCAAACTCCGGTCCGGACCTGAACGCCTTGGCGTCACCCATCGTGGCGACAGTGGCCGTCGCCGTCAGCAGGCCAACGCCGGGGATCGCGGCAATCGCCTTGCATGCCTTGTCCTCTTTCATCCATGTGTGCAAACGTCGCTCAATGTCAGCGATCTGTTTGTCGAGTCGATCAAGGTCATTCCAAAGTTCGCGTAACGAGTCAATCAGCATCGCCGGTAGACGCTCGGCCAGCCTCGCCAGCACCCCGGGAATCGCTTTATCCAGCGCGGCGCGACTCTTGGCCATCACCTCGCCGTACTCTGTTAGCAAGCCTCGCAGACTGTTCATCTGCATCGTGCGGAACTTGATCTTTTGTTGCCGCAACCGATGCAGCGCCAATACAGCCTGCTGGGCTTCGGTCTTGACAGCGACGGGCTTGCTCGGCATCTGCGTGGCCATCCAGATCGCACGAGCATCTGCAGGATCGTTCTTGTTGCCGATATTGAAAGCCTTGACGAACTTCGCCGGCATCAGCTTGACCTGATGGCCCATCTCCATCAATCGTCGTGCCCAATGCTGGGCACCGCCGCAGGCCTCCATTCCGATGAGGCAAGGCTCGCGATTCGCAAAATGCTCGAGGAATGCGGCGCGCTTCAGTTGCTTGTTCACAATCTCGCCCGTGCCGGCATCCACCCAGTGAAGCTGGAAGACGTTCTTCGCGATGTCCACCCCGACCGTCGTATACTTCATTTCGGACCCTCCGGTTAGCCTGTGAAGACCTCAATGATCTTCCATTTGGGCACTTTGATGCCGTCGGCCCGTGAGGGTCCGCCTCTTCGGCGTCACCCACCTGGTAGGTGGGGGCGTTCATTCCATTTGTCGCTGCGCACCAGCTCTGGGTTTCGGATTTCACCTACGTTTCGACGTGGCAGGGCTGGCTGTACGTGGCCTTCGGGATCGACGTGTTCGCTCGCCGTATTGTCGGCTGGCGCGTCAGTACCTCGATGACCACGGACTTCGTTCTGGATGCACTTGAACAGGCGCTTTACGCGCGACGCCCGGGCGACGACGGGACCTTGATACACCATTCGGACAGAGGGTCCCAATACGTCAGCATTCGTTATAGCGAACGGCTGGCCGAAGCGGGCATCGAACCGTCGGTCGGCAGCCGGGGCGACAGCTATGACAACGCCTTGGCCGAAACGATCAACGGCTTGTATAAGGCTGAACTGATTCATCGCCGCACCTGGAAAACGCGAGAATCCGTTGAACTGGCAACGCTGGAATGGGTGGCCTGGTTCAATCATCATCGACTGATGGAACTCCTCGGCTATATCCCGCCCGCTGAAGCTGAGGCAAACTACTATCGGCAACTTGAAACAGCTGCCGTTGAACCCGCATCAACTTAAACCAACCAGCCTCCACGATTCCCGGGGCGGTTCACCACGCCGGGCGATGCTAGTGGGAATACTGCGTTCCTGAAGAGCGCGTCGGTATTTGTCGTGGTCGTAACCCCGGTCGGCGTAGACACGGCGAGGACCACTCAAAGGCCGCCCGCGCCTGCCGCGTATTTCGGCGAAGGGTCACGCTGACATTCACGAAGCGTTCATCAAGCTCGGCTGTTGCCTGATCTGATGGAACACTCTTCAACGCGTTCAGCAGTCTTTATGAAACCGTCTCTTACGCTCCTGTGTCTAGTACGGATCGGCTCGCGTAGTACAGCCGTCTCGAAGCGAGGAAACAGGTGCGGACAGCAGTTCGCTTCGGCACTGATCATTTCGCTGTACTCCGGGCAAGTCCTGTAACAATGGGGCACCATGTTCTACAACAATCTGGTTATCACCGGCGCTGCATTCTTACAATCGCTGTGGGTTGCCCCCCCACAAAAGCGACATGGATGTGGTCCGATAGTATTTGAACCGTG
This sequence comes from Paraburkholderia sabiae, assembly GCF_030412785.1. Taxonomy (NCBI): domain Bacteria; kingdom Pseudomonadati; phylum Pseudomonadota; class Betaproteobacteria; order Burkholderiales; family Burkholderiaceae; genus Paraburkholderia; species Paraburkholderia sabiae. The sequence continues at coordinate 336,041 of NZ_CP125298.1, read as the reverse complement.
GGGGCAATGAGAGATAAAGGTGCCGCCTTATAATCAAGACGTCAAGGACCAGATAACAAGCCGAATAATCTCGTCGAATGAAACGTTGGAAACGGTTTCAACGCAAACGGGTGTGCCAGTGCACACACTTGAGATGTGGCGCGCGCAAGCGATGGCCAAGAGCGCGCGTGCGCTGGGATGGACACCGCGGCAAATGCTTGAGGTGGTGTCTGGGGGGATGCTGTACAGCGACATAAAGGAGAGGACCGCGTGGTTGGCGAAACAAAATGCGAGTTTGATGGACTTCGATTGTTGGACTACTGCTGCCAGGGACGGGCTGCGAGCCTTTGGACAGGTCAAACGAGGTGAGGCAAAGGCTACTCGGCTCCGCATCAAGGTGCTCGAGCGTGATCTACGCAAAAAAGATAAAGCCATGGCCGCCGCTGCCGCGCAGTTTTGGAATGGATACGAGAACCCTGATTAGGGTCTATTTACATTTGCTGAAATGTGCTTACATCCTGTCTTTTGTACAGCGAGACAGGATGGCGCGAACGTTACTGAGCGATGAAGTATGGAAGAAGATCCGGGACATCCTGCCTGGCAAGGAAGGCGATCGCGGCCGAACGGCATCCAACAATCGCTGGTTTCTCGAAGCGGTGCTGTGGATAGGCCGCACCGGCAGCCCATGGCGCGACTTGGCTGCAGAGTTCGGTAGATGGCATACGGTGTACATCCGCTTCTCACGCTGGCGAAGCAAGGGCGTATGACAACGGGTGGTGAATGCACTGGCAGGCCACACGGAAATCGAGCACGTCATGGTCGATTCGACGATCGTTCGCGCACACCAGCATTCAGCCGGAGCTACAAAAAAAGTGGGCCGCAAGCTCTCGGTCGTTCCCGAGGTGGACTGGGCACCAAGCTGCATCTGGCGATCGATTCGACGGGGCGTCCGTTGCGCCTGATCGTCACTGAAGGGCAGGTCGCCGACATCTCGTGTGCGCTACAACTGGTTGAGCATTTGCGCACGGGAGCGGTTATCGCAGACAAGGGCTATGACCCGGACGCCTTCGTGCAAGCCATTCGGGCTACCCACGCGAAGGTTGTCATCCCGCCACGTTCGAATCGCAAGACAAAGCGCCGCTACGACTGGGCTGTACCGTACGCGCAATCTGGTCGAGCGTTTCTTCAATCGCATCAAACATTTTCGCCGTGTATCCACTCGATATGACAAGCTCGCCGACAGCTATTTCGTGTTTGCGTCACTTGCCTGCATATTTGGACCGGTCGTAAATGTGAACGTCTAACAGGCTGTTGAAAAACACCTCGCCGGCGTTGAGCACTCTGTTTAATTGAGTCGCTGGCCGGTTTGGTTGATGCCGATTTAATGCTCGAAGCCTCTCATTCAGGTGGACACAATGCCATTTCCTCGCTGCCTGTCGCTCCTATGCCGCTTTCGCGGCGAGCGTGCGCATGCGAGTCAGGTTGTAGGCCGCCTGAGTCAACAGGAAGAGCTGGTCAACTCGTTGCAGGCCCCGAAACATCGCCTGCCGAATGCTGCCAACCGTCTTGCTCCAGCCCAAAGACCTGCTCAATGCATTTGCGCTTGCGCTGACTGACGGCATAGCCGGCCCACAAACTCGCACGTACGGTTCTTCGGGGGCTCCGTGGCCGAAAGAGCACGGAGCTACCCAATTCCAGGAACCAGAAGATGCGCTGCCAGGCCTGTTCGTGGGTCGCAAGGTGTTCTCTGGAGAGTAGCTCCGCTTCAAGCGTGCCGAAGAACGATTCGCACATCGCGTTGTCGTACGCGTCGCCGGCCGTGCCCATCGACGGCTGCACGCCGGTTTCGCGGCAGCGCCGTCCGAATGCAATGGACGTGTATTGACATCCCTGAATGAAATGAACGCGTCCCGCCCGCGGACATGAGAGCAAAGGAAGGTGGATCCTCACGGGCCAACGGCATCGATGTGCCCAGGTGGAAAATGCATGCATTTCACGGCAACCGGTGGATCCACGATGAACAGTATGGCAGTGGGCGTAGACATCGCCAAGTCGGTTTTACAGGTGCATTACGTTGATCCGGAAACTGCAGAGATCGTGAACAAGCCGATCAAACGTGCGAAGTTCCTTGAGCACTTCGCAAACCGTGCGCCGTGCCTCATCGGGATGGAGGCGTGCAGCGGTGCGCATCATTGGGCTAGGCAGCTTGAAAAGATGGGGCACGAGGTAAAACTGATACCAGCGGAATTTGCCAAGGCGTTCAACATTCGCAACAAGAATCTATGGTCCTCCCCGTTTTTGCAACACTGATTTCTGATGCTGTGGTTGGCTTGCGTGAGTCTATTCGGCGTCTCGGTGGGGATTATTCCCCGCGCCACGATGAGAGTCGCGCCCGACGAACCTCAGAACGATGGCGGCTTTGTATAAGCCCATTCTTGTTTCAGGTTCCTCGTCGGGCCACTGTGCCGTTCACGTCATCAGGTGTCAGCGGTCGCAAAACCAGTTGGGATTATTGGGTGCGTCTCTATCGAGACCTCGTTACAGCGGTGTGCCCAGGACTCCAGCGTTGAAGCTGGTTTTGCGCGCGGCAATCGCCCACGCGATCCGCGCGAATTTGTTAGCCAATGCGCAGGCCACCACATTGGAGTGTCGTCGCGTGAGCATTTGTCTTGTCCAGGTGACCAATGGTCCCGAATTTTTATCGAGTCGCTGCATGAACACTCGTGCGCATTGGACCAGCAGCCGGCGAAGATTCTTGTCTCCCCGCTTACTGATGCCCAGGAGGTTTGCCCGCCCCCCTGTGCTGTATTGGCGCGGGACCAGCCCAATCGAAGCGGCAAAATCACGGCTGCGGGCGTATTGTTTGCCATCGCCCATCTCCGCTGTCAAAACGCTGGCAGTAATCGGGCCGACCCCAGGGATCGTCAACAGGCGTCGACCGAGTTCATCGTCGGCGAGTTGCTGTGCGATTTCTTTGTCGAGTTCCGCGATCTGCTGCGCAAGATACTCGTAGTGGGCATGCAAGCGTTCGAGAATGGTAACCAGACGCGGTGGCAATGAGTGTTCAGCAAGCAGGGCCGGCAGCCGCCTGATGACGGCATTGCCAATCGGCAGGGTGATACCGAACTCAAGCAGGAAGGCATGTAACTGGTTCGTTGTGCATACGCGATCGCGAAGCAGTGCATCGCGTACCCGGTGTAGCGCGGACAGCGTCCGTTGCGATTCGGTCTTTGGCGTCACAAATCGCATGGCTGGCCGCGAGGCAGCTTCGCAGGCCTCGGCGTCAACAAAGTCGTTCTTGTTTGATTTTACGAACGGGCGGACGAATGCGGAGAGATGAGCTTGATTTGATGCCCGAAGATTGCAAGCTTGCGTGCCATGAAGTGGGCACCGGCACACGCTTCCATGACTACCGTGCAGGCGTGAAAGTTACTTAGAAACTCGATCAGCTGCTGTCGCGACACCTTCTTGCGAAACACCGCCCTGCCAGATTTGTCCTGGCCGTGCAGATGAAACGAACGCTTGCCGAGATCGATTCCGATGACTGTCACGTCTTGCATGGCATTGCCTCCGGTTGATGGTGCCGATACAGCGTAACCCACTGTTAGGTGGGGAGGACCATCCCATTGAGATGCGGCCGATGCACACGCGATCTGGCTGGCCGTGCAGCAACCAGGCAAGCCGGTAGCGGTGAAGACGGAGACGCAGCAGGCGATGTTGGCGCTGCACTGGATGCGCCGGCAACTCATCAAGTTTCGCACAATGCAGATCAACAACTTGCGTGGACTGCTGACGGAGTACGGCGAAGTTATAGGCAAGAGTCGTGTAGCCCTCGACAAGGCGATTCCGGAAGTGCTGGAACGGGTTGCCGAGCGACTGCCCGCAGTCGTGATCGACACGTTGCGTGAACAATGGACTTTAACGAAACTCGACGAACAGGTAGCGCAGATCGAGCGCCGGATGCGGGAGTGGAAGAAAGAAGACAAAGCGGTTAAGGCCATCGGCGAAATCCCAGGCGTGGGCTTGCTAACAGCAACAGCGGCAGTCGCGATGATGGTGGATCCGAAGGCATTCCGTTCAGGCCGAGAGTTCGCTGCGTGGGCCGGGCTCGTGCCCGCACAGACGGGCTCAGGTGAAAAGATTATTTTGCATGGCATATCGAAGCGCGGCATCGCCAGTCCGACGAACCAGCGAAACAGCATGTTGTAGGAGATTTGCTCCATCAGCATGCGTTCGCTGCCAATCGAATACAGCACTTGCAACAGCAGTGCGCGAATCAGCTTCTCCGGCGCGATACTTGGGCGTCCGCCCTTCGCGTCGCTCTCGTACATGCGCGAAAAGACCGAGTCCATGTGAGTGAGCGCTTCGTTCGACCACAGCCGAATCGGTCGCAACGGGTGATTGGCCGGAACGCAGTCATCGAGCCTGGACATCGTGAACATCGACTCTGTATAGCCGTCCGCTCCGCGCATCGCTTCAGTCTCAGTGTTGTTCGATTCTTCATTTCAACGTTTACCCCTTCCGCGCGGATGACGTGCGCGCGAGGTATTTCAACAGCCTGCTAGAAGTGGGGCATGTCGCTGCCAAATGATGGCACGTCGATATTCGTCAAGCGCAAATTTATTTCGCTGCCCTCTGGGCGAGTCCTGCAGTAGTGAGGCAGCATGTTGTTCAAAGAGCTGGTTGACACTGGGTCTGCACACAGTCGCTGTGACTTGCCCCTCACCAAAGCAGCATAGATGTGTGCTGCTCGTACCGATACAAAGGCTGCCCGGGAGCGCATAAAACGACTTGAGCCCAGCTACACAGAAGAAACGGCCTTGGCTTCAGCCGCTGCGCTATTGATTGATGATGACTAGGACGAGGACGCATGAACGGCCGGGAAGAATGCCAACAATGGACCGCCATATCGAAACTGTTGGCGCGCCGATGCACCGGTGCCCGAGCTCCGCAAGGCAGCAGCGGCAACCATGTGCAGGCTACGATGCTGGAAGGCCCGCGAGAGTGTGACTGTCTGCGGCGTCCAACATGGAGACGAGCGCGCCATGCTGGCGAATCTGTTAGGCATCGCGGAGCGCGAACGCATGCTAGACCATCGCAAACGAGTCGCGTTCCGCTGAGATACCTCGGCCGCGCTTCGTCCCCATCCGGGCCGAGATGTGGGTTACCTGACCAGCGAATCAAGGTTTGTCGCCCGCCCTTCCCAACCATGTGTAACCTCGGCGTCAAGGAAACCGACATTCATCATGAGGCAGATGCCGGGACGTGCCAATCCGGCTGTCGGCGAGTTCGTGTCACCGAAGACGTCACTGAGAAGCTGAACTATACGCCGAGAGTGTTCATGGCCGAACTGCATATCCACAGAGAGTGGGCCTCCAAGGCGCACAAGATGCTTATTCCTGCGCCGCTGCCGCCGCACGTCTCGTCCCACCGCCGACCAGCTGGCCCTTAAGGCAGTTCTCCAAAGATGGAAAGCACCTGCAACGTTGCCGGCCGGACGCAATCTGCAGGCCCCCCTGTCTGGCGATCTCGCGACCGACCCTCCGGGTCTGCGTATCCGCCGTGCGGTTGCAGCCGCTGGTCAATGCGCGGGAGGACATCTCGCGGCACGAAGTGCTGCATGCCGATGCGATCCCGCTACAAATGCTCGATCCCGAAAAGGAAAAGAGATCCTTTCCATTGGAGGTATGCATGGCTAACCGCGCGTTAGTGGTAGGAATAAGTAACTATCCATCTCCCAATCAGTTGCCAAGCTGCGATCGAGATGCAGAAGAGTTCGCTAAGATGCTTGAGAACGGATATGGGTTCACAGAAATTCAAGTATTGAAGGATGACGGAGCCACAAAGAAGAATCTCATCGACAACATCAATGCACTAGTGTCGAGTGTCTCACTTGGCGACCGTCTCGTCTTGTTTTTTTCGGGACATGGATACAGACTGGCAGTCGACAATACTCATAGGGAGGTACTTGTTTCTCATGATGGGGAATTCTTTTTTGACTATGAACTAGCAGAATTGACCAGGGATGTTCCGGCAGGCATGCTTACTATTGTGTTGGACTCGTGCTTCTCGGGTGGAATGTTGAAATCCTGGGTCGACCTAGAAGGCAATATGCAGACACTTCGAACCAAATGTTGGCATCCGCACGACACCGCAATCGTTCCGGCTTCGGTTGCTCACATTCCGTTCGGCAATATTACGCCGCCTCCCATTCAAGTTACCGAGGATACTGTCACAAACGGACTCTGGGGCAACGCGGAAGTTGGTAATTTTGAGAAAGTCACGTTGGAAAGTTCGGATTCGAAAGCCCTCCTTATCTCGGCATGCCTTTCAGATCAACAAGCGGTGTCGTCCCTCCCGTCAACCAATGGTCTGTCAGCTTTCACTTTCTCGTTGCTCGATTCGGTCCGCTTGCTGGGCACCGATTGCACGTCTGCACAGTTGATCGAGGCGACCGGTGAGAAGCTGCGTCAGGCCGGGATCGAACAGACCCCCATCGTCAAGGAGCCGGTGGCCCCGCCTAACCTTGCAGATAGGGGCTTTCTCACTTTCAAAGCGGCAAGCACTGTGCTGTAGCACACGCACGGTGCGTTAAAAGCAATATGGGACCTGTTGAAAAACGGGCTTATCTTGAACAGATCACACACCGGACCGAATCATGTTCCCAACGTCAAAACCATCGATCGAGTTGTCGCCCACCGAAACTGACGCCATATCAGCGGCGGCGATGCCGCATACCGGCTATTGGCAGTCTGCCCCAGGAGTCGGCGGTAGCAGTGCTCCCCTTTCGGGGATGCAGACCACGAACGCAGAGGATAGGTTGTCGCACACCGACATTGGCGCCATAGCGGCGGCGATGCCGCATCCGGGGTATTGGCAATCGGCCCCACAAGTCGGTAACGGCACTCCCCTCTCGGGGATGCAGGCCGTGAACGCGGAAGATCATTGGAGTCGACAGCACTCAGCCGAACCTACGGGGTTACCCATCGACAACGACTGGTTGCGCTTGGGGATGAGCGTGGCCATTCCCACGGTGATATCGTTACTGAACAAGGATAACCAGTTCAACCAGGCGTCGGCCACGTACAGGAAGAACAGTATCAGCGATGCAATCTCTACCGCCGGCGAGGTAGCGCATGCATTCATAGCAAGCAAGGGGTATCAAACTCCCAGCACGATATCGGTCGGCGCCAAGGGCTGGCTTGGCGATGTTTTTCATTTGGCCATTTCCGTTGCATTGAGCTTCCTTCAAGGTAAAGGCTTTCAAGCCAGCCAGATGTCATCTGCGATTGGAAAAAGCTGCCTCAGCGACGCCATCAACATTGCCGCGCAGGTTGGACTGAGCTATCTGCAAAGCAACGGTTATCCGCCGCAGACTATGACTTTCACGCAGTGAGTTCGTGCCGGTATCACTTATGGCCCCTCCTCCGACACGGTGAGTCAGGGCCAGCCGTCGTCCAGTTCAGTTTCGGATAGCATGACGAACATGAAGAAGCACTTTACGGAACAGCAAATCATCGGGTTTCTGAAAAAAGCCCGAGCAGGTAAAAAGGTTAAAGATTTATGCAAACAGCATGGTTTCAGCGACGCATCGTTCTACGCGTGGCGTGCAAAGTTCGGAGGCATGGCGATACCGGCCGCCAGTCGACTCAAGGCGTTGCACGCCGAGAATGCTAGGCTTAATAAGTTGCTAGCCAACGCTACGCTCAAAGTAGAGGCGTTGAAGGTCGCCCTCAATGCAAAGCCCTGAGCCCGCAAGCCAAGCGCGAGGCAGTGTTGTCGATTCGGATAAACGTCGACATCTCGGAGCGACACGCTTGCCGGCTTGTGGGGCTTTCTCGCAGCTCGTTGCATTACAAAGCGACTCCGGACTGCAAGAACAACGAGCTGACGGCGCGCCTCATGGAACTGGCGCATGAGCGCCCCCGATTCGGCTATCGGCGGCTGCATGCACTGATTGAACGCGAAGGCATCCACGTCAACCATAAGCGGGTGTATCGCCTTTATCAGCAGGCTGGCTTGCCTTTGCGTCGGCGTAGGCAGCGCCGCGGCGTCATGGTTGAGCGTAAGAAGCTCGCTTTGCCGAGCGGCCCCAATGAAATCTGGTCGATTGATTTTGTAATGGACACCATCTCAAATGGGCGACGTCTGAAGTGCTTGACCATCGTGGATGTTTTCACCAGAGAGGCTCTTGACATTGTCGTCGACCGCCGGATTTTGGGCTCGCATGTGGCTCGAGCGTTGGACTGCGTAGCTCGTTTTAAGGGCTATCCTGGAGCGCTGAGAACGGACAACGGGCCAGAATTTACGAGCCTGGAGTTGGACCAATGGGCGTACCGAAATGGAGTTGCGTTGAAATTTATTCAGCCTGGCAAGCCAACGCAGAATGCGTACATCGAATCGTTCAACGGAAAATTTCGTGATGAATGCCTTAATTTGCACTGCTTCGTTGATCTCTCTCACGCTCGGTCGATCATCTCGGCGTGGCGTCGGCAATATAATGAGGACCGACCTCACAGCGCTCTTAATTATCTCTCGCCAGCGGAGTTCGCCACTAAGTATCGTGCAAGGGCGGACGTGCCTGCCTGTGTAGAGGAACCGTTTCTTTCAAGCATCCTGAATATTACCGACGGACTCTCGCTTAAAGAATGAAAAGCGCAGGTTGCGCATCCATTTGTGAAGGTGGCTCGCACCGTATTCGCATTAGGCCATAACCAGCCCTCAGACCGGCGTGTGTATTTGCCATGCGCGACAGTGTCAGCGCTGTTTTTTGCTGGGGTAACCATTTATGAAAGCGTATCGTCTCGGCGACTGTGGGTACGACGTCGGCCTGTTGCAACAATGCCTCATGGGCTGCGGCTATCAGCTAGAGCCTACGAGCGTTTACGATGACGCGACAGCCGCGACCATTAAGACCGTGCAGGCGAAGGTTGGCCTTGTCATCGACGGGATCGCGGGCCCGGAGACGCTCGCAGCGATCGCAAACGGCCGGCGAGACCCTAAGCAGTTGCGCGATGCTGATATTGAAATGGCCGCCGAAAGGCTCGCAGTGCCGATCGCCTGTGTACGGGCCGTCAATGAAGTGGAATCGACAGGGTCGGGTTTCCTAATTGATGGCCGGCCGAAAATCCTGTTCGAGCGTCATATCTTCTGGCAACGGCTAGATTCACGCGGCATCCATCCGGCACCGATCGCCGCCACTAATCCGAACATCTGCTCCCAGATGCGCGGCGGTTATCGCGGTGGCGCGGCCGAGTATGAACGCCTAGCCGATGCCGCGCTGGTCGATGCCCGTGCCGCATACGAGTCAGCGAGTTGGGGGGCGTTTCAGGTGATGGGCTATCATTGGAAGCGCTTGGGTTATTCGGGCATCGGCGAGTTCGTCGCACGAATGGAAAGAAGCGAAGCCGATCAGTTCGACGCTTTTGTGCGATTCGTCGCAGCAGATGCCAGCTTGCTAGCTGCGCTGAAACGTGGGAATTGGGCTGCGTTCGCAAAGGGATACAACGGGTCAAATTACACACGCAACTTATATGACGCGAGGCTGACACTGGCATATCGGCGATACGCCGGCCAGTAAAGGTCTTACTGTGCCACAAAGGAGGTCGAACAGCGGGGCTGACCTGCCCCTGCAAACAGGGCCAGCCGGAGTCTAGTAAAGTTCGTTTTCCGCGAGGAGGACGAACATGAAGAAGCGCTTTACGGAACAGCAAATCATCGGGTTTTTGAAGGAAGCCGAGGCCCGGATGCCGGTCACGGAACTGTGCAGGAAGCACTGGTTCAGTGAAGGGTCGTTCGGCTCTGTCAGGTTGACGCTGTAGCGGGGTGGAACGGCCCCCCGAAGCCCCCGACACAGTCTCCTATCATACGACTGTGTTAATGGGATGGTCGCCCCCGCTTCCACGGCAAGAGTACGCTACGAAGTCGGCCCTGAATAAAGCGCTTTGTCCGTCGTCGGGTTCAGACGACGGGCGTTGTCTGATCGACAGGAACGAAGAACGCGACAAGAACGAGGGCGCAAAAAAGCCGCAACTTCCTGAGGATCATCCGCAGATTGTGACCGGCGCCGCACAGCACCGCGTGCATTGCATCGCCGATTGTGCCTTTAAGCCAGTTCCGGTCGAGCTTCCCGTCTGTCTTCATGTGGCCGATAGCTGGCTCGATTGCACTGCGCCGTCTGATCATCGCGCGTAATCCGCGTGTGATGCCTCGTCGCAAGCCGGGGTGGTAGATCTTCACGCCGTCCACCGCAACACCCTTGTAGCCACGGTCGACGACGGCGATTTCCGGCGTGACGTCGCTCAGGATCGCCGCCTGTTCCAGCGCCTCAGCGAGCGTGTGTCCGTCGTAGGGATTGCCCGGCATCGAACGCATGCCAACGATCAGGCCTTCCTTGTGCGTCGTCGTGATCGACACCTTCACCCCAAACTCATACGGCGTGCGTGCCTTGCCTTTGGCCAGGCACTCCACCTCTGGCGCATGGAGTGCGTAGAGCTTGTTTTTGTCCTTTGCCTTTTGCAACAGGATGCGCTTCGTGCGCCCAATCAGTTCCTGCAGGGCCGCGCGGCTACCATCGGCGACTGTGCCAAGCTGCCGCTCCACGTCACGCATCACCCGACCCACCCGCGAGCGCAGCGTACGCAACACTTTCTTCATGCGCTTGTACTGCTTCGCATGTGCGTAACGGCCAATCTGACGCGCCAGGTGGGGCGCCTCGCGGTTGTAGTTCTGCCGCAGTTTCAGGCCGTGCCGAGCCGCAGCCTTCACCAGATGTTCGCGACACCGTTCGAGCAAGCGAGAATCGGTGGGATGCGCGATCGCCTTTTGCATGACGGTCGTGTCAACGATCACGCGCTTCACGCTCGCAGCCTTGATTACGCCGGCACGCCTGGCGGCGTCAATCGTCTCGGCCAGCAGTTCTTCGACGCCGGCTTCGCCCAGCCGCTTGCGCCAGCGTGTCAGGCTCGACGGATCGATCGGTGGCTCGGTCTGCAGGTACGTCTCACCCGTGAAGACTTGCCAGTACGGATTTTCAACCCACTGCCAGACAACTTCCTCGTCCGACAGGTCAAATGTGTGCTGCAGATACAGCAGCCCCGCAATCAGACGCGGCGAACTCGCCGGTCGACCTTTGCCGGACGCGAAGCTCTCGCTCATCGATACGCCTAGCCGATCCCAGTGAATCAGGTCGGCCAACCGTACCAACGGATGCTTCAGATTGATCTGTTCGCGCAGCGGATGTCGGAAGAAATCTTGCTCCGGCATAGGCGTCTTCGGACCCATCTGCACCTCGTCGAAAAATGCAGGATTCTCGCGTTAATGTGCCAGGTTCCTGCAAATCTCACAACACCATTTCGGCCTCAAGGGTCCGTCTCAAGAGGCGCTCCGGGTTTATTCAGAGCGAACTACGAAGGCAATCACCAAGGGAAACCTGGAACAGGTGACGATCGTAGGAATCGATCTTGGCAAGCATTCGTTTCACTTGCACGCTCAGGACCGAAAGGGTGAAGAGGTTTTTCGCCGGAAGGTGACGCGCCGGCAGCTCGTTGAGATGTTCGCAAATTTTCCCGCCTGTACGATTGCAATGGAGGCGTGCGCTGGCGCGCATTTCATGGCGCGCACGCTAGGTGGCTTCGGCCATCGAGTCCGTCTGATTGCCCCACACCTCGTTCGACCGTTCGTCAAAAGCAATAAAAACGACTTTGCTGATGCTGAGGCGATCTGCGAAGCGGCATCGCGCCCGTCCATGCGGTTCGTCACACCTCGGACAGAACCACAGCAGATCCTGTCAGCACTGCATCGAGTTAGCAGGTTGCTGAAGTACCGGCGGCTGACGTCATCGCGGAAGTCCCCTGATGCGTTTGGGCGGCGACAATTAGCTTGGCCGGCCAAAATAGTTGTCGCTGACCGGCCACGCTGCTTGACGCTCTCTATGCGTTGATATTAGGACCCTCACTTGCCCACTGGAGATCATGCGCGGCGCCGACACGTTCACCGGGAGTTTGTTTTCCCTGCGGAAGCTGGACGACTTCGTCCCGAAGTCGCATCCGTTGCGATCGATCCGCGTGATGGCGAACGAAGCGCTGGCGAAGATGGATCGACTGTTCGCCGGGATGTACGAAGCGAACATAAAGGACGGGCGGCCGAGCATCGCGCCAGAGAAGCTGCTGCGAGCCATGCTGATCCAGGTTCTCTACAACATCCGCTCGGAGCGGCAACTGATGGAGCAGGTTCAATATAACCGGCTTTTTCGTTGGTTTATCGGCCTGGCAATGGATGACGAGGTGTGGGTGCCCACGGTCTTCACGAAGAATCGCGAGCGATTGATCAAGCACGATGCGATCATCGAATTCTTCAACGAAGTAGTGGCCATAGCTGAGAAGAAGGATCTGCTCTCGGGCGAACACTTCAGCGTCGACGGCACGCTGATCCAGGCGTGGGCGGGACACAAGAGCTTCGTGCGCAAGGACGGTGACGATCAGGACAACGACGGCGGCAGCGCGGACGACTTCAAAGGTAGCAAGCGCAGCAACGAGACGCATCAGTCGAGGACCGATCCCGATGCGCGGCTCTATCGCAAAGGCAAGACGGCCAGCGAATTGCGGTACATGGGCCATACGTTGACCGATAACCGGCACGGCTTGGTGATCAACGCGCGTGTGACCCACGCCGACGGGCATGCCGAGCGTGAAGCGGCCAAGATCATGATCAACGACGTGCGGCAAGCGGTAAAGGATGCGAGCGCAGAAATCACGCTGGGTGCGGACAAGGGTTACGACGCACAGGAATTCATCGAGGCCTGCCACGAAATGAAGGTGACACCGCACGTAGCGCAAAATACCTCGGGGCGGCGTTCGGCGGTGGCCGACACGATTGCCTCGAGCGTGGGCTACGCCATTTCTCAGCAAAAGCGCAAGCTGATCGAACAAGGCTTCGGCTGGGCGAAGACCGTGGGGCGCATGCGCCAGACGATGGTGCGCGGGTTGAAGAAGGTGGATCAGATGTTCGTGTTAAACATGGTCGCCTATAACCTCGTGCGCCTGCGATCCTTGGCACAAGTCCGTCCTATAAGGAGCCTCGCCTTTTAGCAAGTTGGTCTTGGGAAGTAAGGATCACATATCATGTGGTGTTTCCTGCGTTTGAGAAATCTGTGCGTGAAGCGACGGGAGAGACTGCACACCTATAAACGGCCTTGTTGGGCGCAGTCGTCGCGCGCCGGGGCCCGGATAGTAACCGCGCAGCAGGACTCCATCCATAGTGCGGCGACACGAAGTGGCACGTGCGCCTGACGGACTTCCGAGTTCGCCTGCTGCCGGTCTGACCTGTCGCTATCACTGCCTGTTGCGTCCTGAAGGAAGATGAGCAAAGCGAGTACTGCGTGGGGTTGAACGTCGGTCACGCGTCGCTCGCGGGATTGGGACGGGCGGGCGCGTGAGCGGGGTTGAACTTCTCGCCTTTTGCGAGGATGGCCCAGAGGATGCGAGCGTTCTTATTAGCTACAGCGACCAGTGTCCGGTAATAGCCCACCCGGGTCTGCAGCTGAACGATCCAGCGCGAGACCCGGTCGTCACGCCGGTGCGCGGTGAAGACCGCAGAGCGCGCGCCCTGAAACAGCAGCATGCGCAGATAATCGTTTCCCTGTTTGGTAATGCGGCCAAGGCGCTGCTTGCCGCCGCTGCTGTTCTGGCGGGGCACGAGACCAAGCCAGGCCGCCATCTGGCGGCCGTTCTTGAACTGGTTGGCATTGACGATGGTGGCGACGGCGGCCGATGCGGTAAGCGGGCCGACGCCGCACATGTCCATGCAGCGCTTGGCGGCGCCATCGTGACAAGCGTGGGCAGCGATCTGGCGGTCGTACCAGGCGATTTCCTGATCGAGCGTCTGCCACTGTGTCCAGGCGCGCATTAACGCTTCACGCGCCGTGCCGGGAAGCTCGCTGGCGCCGTCCTCGACTTGTGCGACGAAGTGCCTGCGCAACCGGTCGATGCCTTGCGGGATGAAAATGCCGAATTCGGCAAGGAGTGCGCGCAGCCGGTTGACCAGCGCAGTGCGCTCCTCGACGTAGCCAGTGCGCATGCGGTGGAGCGTTAGCACGCCCTGTTGGGCTGGCGACTTCACGGGGACGAAACGCATCTGGGGACGGCTGTCAGCTTCGCAAACGGCTTCAGCGTCGAGCGCGTCGTTCTTCACGTGGGCGCCGCCCTTGCGGTAGGGTGCGGCGAATTGCGGGGGTATCAGCCGGACCTCGTGCCCAAGTTCGCTCAGCCGGCGTGCCCAGTAGTGGGCGGTGCTGCACGCTTCCATGGCAACGCGGCACCGCGGAAGGTTCGCGAACCAGCTAAGGAACTTCTCGCGGGTAATGGTTTTGCGGAGCACAACGTGACCGGCCTGGTCGACCGCATGAATCTGCATAACGTTCTTGGCGAGATCAATGCCGACTCGGGTAATCGCGTTCATGATGTCCTCCGTGACGGACGGTTGCGGGAGTACAGCAATGGTGGCATGGAGCGTCGCCGACCACCGGCTGCGAGGCTCCTTACCAATTCATCGTGAAAGTCAACACGGAAATGAGGCCATGAATTGACCTCAAATCGCTTAACAGGACGTTGAATTCGCACAATGCGAAAATCTTGCGGCGAGAGCCGCGTAATTGGAGCGAGGCCGCTTTAGCTCGGGTGTATTTCAGCAGTCTGCTAACGCCCTCGACGTACTCGAGGACGAGCGTGCCGCTTAGGTACGGCATGGCGAAGCATTCGGTCCAGGCGGTCGCGATATCGGTCATCACGAAGCTGTGCACGACGTCGCCGTCGATCTCGGTGCCACCGCAATGCTCAGCGAAATCAACCTCAAGATAGCCGGACAGAGGATTGCTCCAGTCAGAGAAGGTCCGGATCGGCACGGCGAATTGCGTTGCCTACTCCGCCCGCGCACCGGCGTTGACCCGCTTCGGGCCGACTCGGTGTGAGTTTGCACGCAACAACTTTGGTCCTGGCGAAGGGGGGCGCTATAGTGGGTTCACGTAACGATTGGAAAGCGATCTCTGAGAGCGGTGCTTCCGGCCTTTGAATAAAAATTATAATAAACCGCCCGCGTTCTGGAGGTTTGAATGCGACGACGCGAATCGCCGTCACATCTATGATCATGTGCCGCTTCCCCAAGGAAAAAAGCCATAATTTTACGTTTCCCGGGTCGCCATCAATCATGGTCGCTTTAACCTTTCGCGATTTTCAAAGATCAGGGCTCACGTTATCTTTTCGTGATTTTCAAAGGATGGATGTTCCTGTCACCAGAGATTCTTAACCTTTTAAATTAAAGAAAAGCGTTAAAGAGATTTCTTATTGATATTTGCATGTGTTTATGGACACGACTCGTACCACTATATATAGGTAGGCAGGTACTTTCCGTTTCCAAAACAGCAAGGTGCTTCTTTCTTATCAGCTCTCGTCACCCTACTCACATATCCTCTCACCATGTCCAGCCCACCTGACTTCGATGATCGCCCAGTTTTCGACTGTGCCGATCTTACCCAGGAGAGAAACAAGGATGAGCTCAGGCGCTCAGTCAGAGCTGCGATTGCGCGCTATGACACTTTTCTCGATGACGCGCTTCTCCCGGCGCAACACGAGTATGCCGATATCCTGGATTCGTTTGAGGGCTGGCAATTGCGGTTTGACTCCGATCGTGTCGACGAGCTTATGGCGGAATTTCGCCAATACCCATGCATGAATGACCCTACCGAGGGTATCATGGAGCAGATTTCGCGCAGAGAAGGCTATTATCCGAAATTCCTCTCCGTCGTAGCTGACACCGAGTCATGCTGCACGATGGCGGAGAAAAGCAACCTCAGCTATCTAGGCGAAGATTTTTGCTTTGTAGATGAAAATGGACATCAACGGATGCTGGCATACGACGCCATGCCGTACGAAGAGGATTTCAGCACATATGAAGTGTTATTCAAATATCGGGAATTGGGATGCGGCGTAGACTCTGTGAATAACCTTAGGAAATGCATCATCATTCCAAAAACCGACTTGTTCCGCCACGAAGGGGGCGACTTCTGGAGCCGCCGATATTTCGGAAAATTCGACGTGGTGGCTTCCACTCGTTCGACCTTATAGTCGACCTTGCCCGTTGCGTATGGGCTGCTCGGCGCATGCGACCTTGCATCTGAGTCTGGAGTTGTACTTTTGTTTTGTCCAGTGCTTCGTCGTTTGTCTTGTTTGTTGGCTCTGTGAGCTGAAATAAGGCTGCTGGAAACTGATATTCCTGTTGCCGTGTCTTTTTTAAGTATCCACGTCTTGTGTTGTACGTGCGCGGTTAGCGCACTGTTAATAAACAGACTCATATTATCTATTATTGTTTGCCATTAATTTTCCTGAACTCTGAAAATCTTTCCGTTTTTTCTGTGCGACTCGGTCATCTCGAGTTCGACTGCGTTACGAATTTCTTTGAAATTATCGTGGGAGTTTGCCATACAATTGCATGCCTTTTCATTTCTTTTTAGTTTCGTTCAAATGCCCTTGGTTTTATGTGGAAAACTGTGGCGCGTTCCTAAAGTGCATTACACTAGCTTCTGACTGCTGGCTCTCCTTGAAGGGGGCAGGTCACTTTCGAAGATCGTAAGCGTGAGCTTTAGCATACCGAATGGAAAATCATTCGCAAGTCACGGCCGAGCGTAGCCGCACCGATCAACCGGCGATGTCTGCATCGGGGGATGGAAGGCGCGCAGTCATGCTACCGACCCGCGGCCAGTACGCGTAGAGCGTAATGATTCTGTCACCACCCTTCCCTAGCAACCGCGGGCCAAAGAGCGGTCGTGTTGTAACTTTTATTCCCCTTCGAATCGGAATAAAGCGTCAACTCACGTAAGTCCGTATTAATTTTGTCAACTGGCCTCCTACCCTTAGAGGGTGTTAGGAACTTTGAGCTAGACCTGGTACCCTGGCGGAATGAAAAAACGCAGGCCCTACCCAACGGATGTATCGGATGAAGAGTGGTACTTCGCCGCTCCGTACCTGACCTTGATGAACAAGGACGCACCGCAGCGCCGCTACGAACTGCGCGAGATGTTCAACGCGCTTCGCTGGATTCAGGCGGGCGCAGCTTCGGCTGGCTCAACCGCTTCCGCCGACTGGCAAGAGACTACGAGCGATTGCCCGAAACTCTGGCCGGCTTGCACTTCGTCGTATTCTCCGTGCTTATGCTTGTCCACCTTTGCAACCCTTAGCAGAAGTGCCTAACACCCTCTAAGCCAACGTTACATGTCACGGATCGGCGTAATGACGCCGGGGATGATCGCCGTAATGGCGCCAGTTTGAAGTGGAGTAAAACGCGGATTCGAACGGACTCAAGGATGCGTTTTTTTAGCCGATTTCGCAAGCCGCGTCTGGTCGGGTTCGGGCATTGGTCTGGGCGCCCGGAAACTGTCACCGTCGAGCACGATGCGATAGGCGCCGTGTCGTAGGCGATCGAGTGTCGCGGCGCCGAGGATGCGGTTGCCGGCGAACGCATCGCCCCATTCGCTGAAGTCGAGGTTACTCGTCAGGATCGTCGCGGCGGTCTCGTACCGTTCGGCGATCAGGTCGTGGAAGTCTTCATCCTGCGGCGAGCGCAGCGGCTTGAGCGCGAAGTCGTCGATGATCAGGACCGGTACACCTGCAAGCTGCTTCAGTTTGCGCTCATAGCTACCGGTCGCGCGCGCTGCCTGCAGACTGTTCAATAGCCTGGTCTGCGTGGCGAACACGACATCACGCCCCTGCCGGGCGGCGCAATTGCCGAGTGCCTGGGCTAAGTGCGACTTGCCGGTACCGGTTGGCCCGGCAATGAGAATCGCGACCTTCTCATCGATATAGCGACCGGTAGCGAGGTCGTGGATATGGGTTCGATTCAGGTTCGGCAGCCGGTCGAAGTCGAACGTTTCGAGGGTCTTGCCCATTGCGAAGCCAGCACGGGCCAGGCGGGTGCGCAGCTTCTTCTGGTCACGTCGGGCGACTTCGTCGTGCAGCAGCATGGCGAGGAACTCCGTGTAGGCGAGCTGGCCGTCTATGGCCTGCCGGTTGCGCTGTTCAAGGGAATCGAGCACGCCAGACAGGCGCAACTGCTTGAGGGTCGTGTTCAGTTCAGGACTGGGATTCATGGGCGTTTAGTGGATCAGCAGGGATTGGAGATTGCGACCGAAGCGGCCGCCGTTGACGTAGGTATCGGTGAGCGTTTGCGGGGACTCTGCGATGGGCTCGCTCTCCAGACCTTTATCCAGAATCGTCTTGACGGTTCGCCACCTCGGGCTGGCATGCGCTAGTGCCCGTTCGCATGCAGCATCCAGCCAGGTGTCACCAACCTTGCCGCGAAGCCGGACGATGCCCTGCGCGCCGCGCAGGTTGACGAGCACCTCATCGTTGAAGAGCGCCAGAATCAGCGCGTGGCAGGACGGACCGATTTCTTTGGCCTGCGCCAGACACCATTGCGGATCGTGTTCGAGCCACGCCTGTGCTGCCGGCGGCTGATGATCGCGAACGGTTGAGCGCGCACCGGGTTTGCGCAGCCGGGGATGGGTGGCGACGAGTTCGTGCTGATGGAACAACTGCACAACCGTGTCTGTCGCCTTCACCCACAGCGTCTTGCCGACCAGAGCGAACGGCGCTGAGTAGAGCGCCTTGTGATGCTGGATGTGAGCGTCACGATGAACGGTGACCGTGGACCATGCTGCGAGCACCGGCGGCACATCGGGCAACGCCGTCAACAGCGGCTTCTCGATGGCGAAGCGCACCAGCGGCTGTTCGCGTGTCGTGCCGTGTTCACGAACGCTGGCTTCCTGCATGATCCATTCGCGCAGCTGCCGGTTGGCATCCGGCAGATCACGAAACGCGCGCAGCGGCATGAAGGACTTCTTGACGTATTTGACGCCCGATTCAACGACGCCCTTCTTCTGCGGGTCGTGCGGGGGACAGGCATCGATCCTGAAGCCATATCCTTCAGCGAGGCCCGCGTAGGAGCGCTGAACCTCGGGGTCGTACGTGCATGCCCTGATGATCGCGCACTTCGCGTTGTCGGGATGATCCGCCCGGGGCAGCCGCCGAACCACTCGAAGGCGCGCCGGTGGCAGGCCAGCCACGTCTCGACGGTCTGATCGAACACCAGTTCGACCTACTGATGACGCGACCAGCATAGCGTCATGACGAAGAACCACGTCTTGAGCGTGTGACCTGATTCGTGGATGAGCGCGGGACCGGCGCCGAAATCAACCTGTGCGGCATCGGCTAATGGGAAGCACCTCGTAATAAGAAGGAAGGGCCTGCCGCCCGATATCTACTGGCTGGTAGGCCACACGACCCTCTCATTATGAGCGCGTGCTCTTCACAGCGATTCGAGCCAGGTCAGCAGCTCTGGATTCCGCTTCCAACGCGGCGGCCGACCGGCTTTGTTGATGGGTCGACCTGCTCGAGCGCTTTTCGCTTGGTCTCTAAATTGGCGCGAGCGTAGTGATTGGTCGTATCCAGTCGAACGTGGCCGAGGTAGCTGCGGATCACCGTCACGTCGACACCGGCAGCGACGAGCTGAACTCCGACGCTGTGACGCCACGTGTGCGGCGTGATCCGCTTTGTCGCGAGCGATGGAACCTGCTCCGAAGCTGACTGAACGTACTGCTTGAGCTTGAAGCGAACCCCGGCTGCACTGAGCGGCTGGCCATATCGATTGACGAAGATAGGCTCGTTATCCTTACGCGGCTGTCGCCTGAGCAGCGCCTTGATTATGGCCACCGTTTCCGGCCACAAAGGACAAATACGACGCTTTCGTCCTTTGCCGAATAGCTCTACTTGAGAAGGAGATTCAAAACGGATGGCTCGTGGACACACATCCAGCGCCTCCTGGATTCGTGGTGCCGTGTTGTACAACAACGCCAGCAACGCATGATCTCGCTGCCCTTCCAGGATCGATTGGTCCGGCTCTCGAAGGACCGCCGCAATCTCCTCGGCATCCATGTAACACATGGCGGGCCGGGACGTCTTCTTGACCGGGATGTGTGCGATCTCTGTGCACTGCGCGATCGCCAGTGGCTCGCGATGGGCGACGAAGGCAAAGAAGCTGTGGATGGCGGCGAGTCGACAGTTGCGCGTGCCGATGGACACCTTCCTGTCTTTCTCCAAATAGTCGAGGAACGCGAGCACCTCACTGGCCTGCAGGTCCGCTAGAGACAGCTGCGTGATCTGCCGTCGCCCACGACTGGCGGTAAATTGAAGGAACATCTTCCACGTGTCGCGATAGGAGCATACCGTGTGCTGGGAAAGATTCCTCTGCTTGCCCATCCATTCATGGAAGAATGCGTGCAGCAAAGAGGCGAATGAACTCTGTTTCATGGCAGGCTCTCCCTCGTCTGTGGCGCCGCTGCGCCATTCTTGCGGAAGCGTTCACAGGCGTCCTGCAGCAACCCCGGCGTGATGTTCAGATAAACCAGTGTTGAGCGGATGTCTTTGTGCCCGAGGTATGTTGCGAGATAGGGAAGCTTGGATTGCGGATTGATTCCCGCCTTGTACCAGTCGCGCATCCGATGGCCAACCATCGTGTGTCGCAGATCATGAACTCGCGGCCCAACTGCGCCGCGCGCGGGTTTGATGTCCGCACGTCGCAGGACGTCGGTCAGAATGAGCCGTATGCCACCTACGGTGTACCCGCAATTGCGCTGTGGACTCCAGAACAAAGGGCTCTCAGGATTCGTTGGAGCGCCGGCTTGCTCACGCACAACAAGATAGTGCTTGAGGGAGGTCATGACTCCAGGAGCCAGAGGCAGCCGACGGTTCTTGAAAAACTTCGTCTCCCGGATCTCGAGAGTTTGCTCACGCAGATCGACATCGCCCAGCATCAAACGCGCGACCTCGCCTCCCCGAAGCCCTGCACAGTATGCAAGCACGAGCATTGTGAAGAGGGTGACAGGACGCCACGAAGCCTTCGGTGAGGGATACAACAGCGCTGCGTGCAAAATCCGCTGTATCTCATCGTCCGTATAGAGATAGGGGGACCGCTGCTGTTGCCGGGCAGAACGAGCTACTCCATCGCCAATTGGCAAGACCGGCACCTGCTGGTCGATCCGGTGCATCGCTTTCGACACCATGCGGCCAGCTCTGCGAGCTTCGAACAAGTGGTACGGCGACGGTTCTTCCTGGCTCCAATGCTCGACGAGTTCAGCCAGCGTAAGCCCAGCCAGCTCAGGATGGCACTGCAGGAACCGATCGAAGCGCAATAGTCTCTGCTCTTCAGTCGATAGCGATAACCGAGCACGCGCATGTGTGCAATATGCTGATCCATCACAACTCCAAGGAAACTTCCGAAGCGAGGAAGCCGGCGTTGATTCTGAAGGTCCGCGTCGCTGTCTTGACTGACGAGGGCTCGCACAATCGGTGTAGTGCGCGGTCCATACTGTCGATGCAGTTCTGCAAATGGGTTCGACGCGATCATCCCCTGGTCATGCAGCCACCGGACATATCGCTCGATCAGGAAGGTCCGGTGATAGAGGATGTGCGCCTGCCACTTGAGACTATGTTCCTTCAGCCATTGCTTTAGGATTGAGATGTCCGGTGATGTAATCGCGCCGTGGTCCGTGAGAAAGCTATTGAAGTTGCACAGAATGCCCGCATAGTTCTTGTGCGTGGCCGGATGGCGAAAACCTTGCGCCCGCAAAAATCGCTCGATGAGTGCTGCATCGATGAACGGTAAATGAGTCATGGCAAACTTCCTCCTGGCAGATCCAAACCGATGGATCGCAGGTCCTCGGTCGCGAGCTTCAGATAGGTTACGGTCGCCCCCGCAGACGTGTGACCCAACACGTCGCCGATGATCTTTAGCGGCACACCAGATCGCAGCAAGCTCACGGCGCGAGCGTGGCGAAAGGCGTGAGGGCCCTTCCTTCCTTGCGGAGTGACTCCGGCTGCTCGCAGACGAGCACTCGTAATGCAGTTGAGGCGCGCTGCCCGAGTGAAGCCAGGAATTCCAACGCATGCTTGGTGCGCTTGGCTCGAGTCAGTGGGTGCAGTCCGCGTAGTTCGCGCAACCATGTGTCGTAGTCCATAACGATGTCTCGATGAAACCCTTCGAGCGCGGTGCTTGGTGGGTTCGGGACCGGCCATGCACCGCGCACAAGACGCAGCATCATATTGATGGCACCGGTGTATCGATGTCGCCACTGCTGAAACGGTGGCAGCTTGCTGTACCGTTGCCGCGATAGTCGATATTGCCCCCGTAAGAACCGTGTCAAATGTTCCGAGCGAACGGTTTCGATAGACAGTCCATTGCGGTTGCAGTAATCCAGTAACTGACGCACGCGAGCCGGATACCACTGCTGGATCCGTAGGGAGTATCCCTCGGCCCTCAGGTGTGCCAGCAGTTTCTCGATCAACAACTCATCAGTTGATAGCGGAGCGGACATAGGAACCTCCTCGGACAAGACCAAGCCTGAGGATGCCACGTGCCCGTAATGGTAAGCAGAATCGCGAAAAAATAAGGCCCGTCGGCGGACCCGACAGTTTCCTTCCGATTATGGCTTCCTTGAGATTAGCGGACTAATCGCAAGCTTACGATTAGTCCGCCGGAGGGAAGTCCAGAATCGTCGTCGCGGTGACATTGCGTTCGGCCTCCAGATGCTTGAGGAAGCGGCGCACAGCCGAGTAGCTGCCGGTGTAACCATGATTACGTTTGAGCGCAATGTGAATCGTCGTGCCCTGCACGTCAGCCTCGAACCAGTTGCTGATCTGCTCGCGAAAGGGCTCGAGGGTCGACACGCAGGTGCTGGGCAGGTGCGGCGTGCGGCCGAACTGACCGGCGATCACGGTGTCTTGCGGCAGCGGCCGCGCCGGATCGAGCCAGCCGAGATCCTGCGCCGTGCGCCTTACGGCAGTGAGCTTCTTGCGGCCCATGAGCCCTGCGCGCGCTATGTCGCGGTCGGAATCGCCTTGCCGCATGCGGACAAGGACTTGGCGGTACTCAAACAATTCGAACCTCCGGTTGGCCATGGGCGCTCCGCTCAGAAAAGAGCGAAGCGTACCCAGTTGGGAAAGTTCGAACCGCGTTCTACTGCACGACGCAGGTGGCGCCAATACGCCGATCATCAGGTGGCGCCATTACGGCGATCATCGACTGGCGCCTTTACGCCGATCCTGCGCTGGCGCCTATGCGCCGATCATCAATTGGCTCCTATACGGCGATCCGTGACAGTCACAACGAGAATGAGTATGAATGGCTGCGTGATGTGCATGACGCGCTCGATCGTCGGCCGATCAAGCTCTTCACGTTCCTCGTCGGCCAGCAGGAACTGCTCGCGCAGAAGACAGCCTTGGAGGTCGCAGGCAAAACGCAGATCGTTGCGCGTCTGATGGTCGAGGACCTCGCGTTCTACGGCTGTTGCGGTCGACTATTCTTGCTAGCAGGACGATCAACATCGCTAGCGGCCTCTTCTAGCTTGTCGTTTTTCCATTCTTCTGCGATATTTGCCGACGTTTGATATCAACTGCTCCGTGTTGCCCGCGCGGCGCAACACCGACGGCGGGGCCGTTTCGAGTTGCTCGCCATGCTCGCAGCAATCGGTGATGTCCGGATTCAGCCAAGCTCGCTTCCAGTAGGGCGCGCTCACGTCCATCGGGTTGAGTACGAGGCATCGAAAGCAGAAAGGCAATCGCCTTCTCGCCACCATCCATGAGACCGGCGTCTGAATGCTTCCAATGGTTTTAGCCTCTACGCGCGCAAGCGCAGCCAGCTTATCGAGCGCAGTATTGTCTAACGGGGCGAATAATATCCATCCCACATTGGTTAAAGCTGGCAACTGACCAAGTCCATTGATTTCCCAGGCCATTTCGACAGTCATCCGGTATCGACTCGCTACGCGGCCGAACCAACTGCCAAACGCTTCATCCTGAAAAGGACGCGGTGCATAAGGCCAAGGACGATAGTTAGCCTGCGCTTGTAGATGTGACATCTTTTAGATGCTCGAGTCTGATTGCCTCGTGGCCGCTCCGTATCGCGAGTTCTGCTGCTGCGTTGATGATCCTTGATATTTCACCCGTTAGGCCACCACTTGTGGCAAGTACGTACTGCGCGATATCTCGCTGTGCAAGCTCCGATGGAAGGCGCAACGGCAGGACACGCTCGAACGCCGCCAACAAGCGCCGAAATCCATCGCTCTCTTGCCAACGCGGCACTTCGAAAGGCTTAAAGCGGCTGACCATCTGTGCGTCGGTCTGCAGGGCAATCACCGCGTCGTGAGTGCCGACCAACACCATGCTGGCTTGCAGATCGTTTGCAAGGAATTTGAGCAGATTTAGCGAAGCGCGCTGTTCACGATATGAGCCCGCCAAAAGGTGGTGCACCTCATCAATGATGAACATGCGCGGGGCCATTCGACGCAGAAGATCCCGCGCAAGTCGTTCAAGAACAGTGACGCTTGCCGCGGGATTATGCGGCGCGCCAACCTCGAATAGCAGTCCAGAATAGAAGCGATGCTGATCTGGCGTCGGTGGCATCTGCATCGCGATCGTGGGACGGATTTCCACTCCCCGTTTGGCGTCGAACGTATCTGGATGATGCCGGCGGAATTTGGCGATGATCTGAGTCTTGCCAATATTTGAGTCACCATGCAGCAGCATGCATGGCATGCGCTCACGGCGGGGAAGGGCAAATAGCCTATCAAGCTCCTGCAACGCCTGGTTCGCACGTGGATAGTCGATCCAGCGGTTTCCCCAAAGGCAGTTGATGCGGGCTTCGACGTCGAGTTCCGCTTGAGCGCGCACGGCAGGAAGCAGATGCGAAAAGGGCGCTGGCTTCATTATTTGTCACCATTGCTCGACGTCGTACGCAGATATGGGTTGGCTATAATCAATCGGCGTGGCTTGGGACGCGCGTTTATCATCCAGCTGTGCTGGAAGAAGCTCTGATCGAGGCCGGCCGCGCGTCTTCGGCAAGCGTCGCCGTAATACGCTTCGTGTCGCTCTCTGTGCGCGATCCACGAGGCTGCGTTGTTCTTCGATTGTGCGGAACATCATGACCTCCGAAACGGTTCGTTGGCCTTGCTCCCGCAGATGCTTTACCGCTGCTCTTTGTTCCCAAAGTGAAATGGCAGGGCGCCTCAGATCTGCATATCGCACTTCGATAAAATCATGCCGCGCAACCTTTACATAAATCCGGGAGAGATCCTCGGGGTGATAGCGAACAATGACGTCGTGGTCGGTCTCGCGCCAAGCTGTAAATATGGGGTGCCAGTACCGAATGTGAAATAGCGTGAGGCCATCGCGTTGGATCGTCCGGCGAGCTGCGGGAAGAAAATGCAACAGAAATCGCAGCGCGGCATCGGGAGCAGCTGAGAGCCCGTTCACGGGTGAGGTCGCACATAGGGTCGTCCATCTGCCTGCTGGTGTATCGCCACGCAGGCCTCGATGCGCGCTGTAGTGATATCGCTGGCCAACTTCGAGGGCCAACCATTGTTCAAACTCCCCGAGGGTCAATGCGGCCTGCTGTTCAGAACGTCGCTCCTTGCGCCCTTTTGGTGATGAGCCAGTTGATCCCGGCAAATCGTGCACACGCTCCATAAGCGTCCGGTTCAGCCGTTCAATGTGCCCACCGAAGTGCGGCTTGCCGACTGGCCGATACATCAACTCGACGCCATATTCGGCACACCCCAGTTGCAACGCCCTACTTTTGAATTCCGCTGCATTGTCCAGATGCAGCATTCGGGGCATGCCATGCATCGGCCAGTCCGTTCGCACGCCAAGCTTGCTGAGCCATTCTGTTTTCGGCAGAACGATTCGCGTGAGGAGCAATGCGACAGTTGCGGCATTTGGGCGGTCAATGCCGACAAAGAAGCCCACCACACATCGCGTGGCCACGTCGATCGCTAGCGACAACCAAGGCCGGCCCAATGGGCGCCTCGTCAGGTCGTCGACTACAATAAGATCGGCTTGGGTATGGTCGATTTGAACGACGTCAAGGGGTTTTCCGACGATGAAATTCCCGGGCGCAATCGCCGATTTGGGGCTTTTTGCCCGCTCCAATGCTTCTTCGCGCTTATGGGATGACCATCGCCGAGCAACAGTGTCGCGGCTTGGAGAACTGACACCGGCCTCCATGCATCGTCGACGCACCTCCGCTACAAGGCTCGTAAGCGGGTGCGCGAGCTGACGTTGTGCGGGCAGCCAGACGGTCAATACGTCGTCGATGACGACTTCAGTATGTCGCCCTATGCGACGACTACCAGTCCTCGGTCCGGGCGGATGCGGTTTCAGTGAACTGGCAACCGGGTCGGCAAGAAACCGTCTCCGCAAGCGGTAAATTGTTGTCCAGTGGACATCGAGCAAAATCGCTGCTTGCTTGGCCTGCCCTCGCGTCATCGGGTCTTTGCCAAGCGTTCGCAAAATGCGGGCGATGGTTGTCTCGCGATCGGAAAGGTTGCCTTTCTTTAGCATCTTGCTCCCCGTGCCCAACATGCTCTACCCTCACGCTAGCGGAATTAGTCGTCGGGTGAAATGCAATAGCGCCATCATTCGTCCGCTAGCACACACAATGTCGCATTGTCACGACATCGTAAAATTTGAGAAGTTTTGAGCTTTTCTCGAGAAATATAGGGCTCCGACGTCTCGGGTCATTCGCAGAATTAGTCGGCGCGGCTAGCAGGATTAAGCGACGTCAACACTTGTCAACCGTTCGGAGTACGACGCGTCTGGCGCGACAGCTTCCAGAGCCTTGCCACATGCTCCGAAAGCGGCTCACCGGGTTGTGCGGCTCAGCGTGCGTCGCATGTTCGCCTGACCAACAGGTGGACGTACGACTTGTGCCCGAGACATGCGTGCTGGGCACCCCGGCGCCAGGCCACGGCACGAGGCGTTCGCCGTTAGGCATGACTGTGCGCATGCGTTCGGTCTTCGCACGTGTTTGGGCTAGAGGGCGGTCTTTCGAGCCGCAGAAAGCATACGCGATCGATGTGCGCGTATCTCGCGTATCCGTCAGTCACGCCATGTCATTCAGCGGCGTATGACGCCGATACCCCGTCACGTGGTCGATCTATTTTTGGGGGATGCGGTCGCTCCGATCGCCAGTTTCCCCGAGCGGCTCGACTTTGTTCCCCATGACCGGCGTCCGATTATGGCAAACAAGCCCGGGCCTTTATCAACTCCGCTCTGCCGTTCAAATCGGAATGACCGAAACCCTCGACAGCGTGCGTTGCTGCGATGCCCTTCGGACGCTACCCCATCCGCGATCATCGATGGCGCGGTCCCCAATGGTCTGATGCCCTATCGGTAACAGGACCGAGTCGCATCCGCCACGCACTTTTGGTATGCCTCTTGGCAATCCCGGGTGCATCGTCTCTGCTGCTCCGCCACGCCATTGGGGTCGTTCGTCCGACCGGCCGACGTGCATTGACATTGCGCGAATGTGTAATTGCAGATACTCGCCTGCACGGATGCGCAGCGTTGGTCAACCTCCGCATGTGCATCAAAAGCGGACACCTCCACGAAAAGAAGCAACAGGCCGACGACGAGAGTGCGCACAATGGTCTCCAGCGGAAGTTCGCCCGGACTGTTCGAGCGTCAACGCGGACGTGGAACCCACAACGTCTTAATCATGCTCCGGCGGCCGGTCCGGACGCAACCGCGGCGCACCGATCTGTTGGGCAGTTGGTTCGCGCCAGGGGCCCTGCCCCACATCGGTGCCGACGCTCCCCGATGCTCGACGACGTCGGCGCGCTTCTCTGCCGGTTCCGCGTCGCATGGCCGATTCGTCAGCCGCCTGACTCTATCGATCAACGGACTTACGTTCCACAACGCCATAGGCGTTCGTCCTTCGCGCATCAGCCCACGGAGAAATTGGCCTACAATCGCCGCGTGGACACCACCCGACGGGAGGCGTAAATGTATTTCGTTCACCACGGCGTCGCCATCCAGCCGTCTGTATCAAGAGCCGGCAACACGTTCGTCGCCCGGGTTTCGATCCTCGAAGAGGATGGCGAGACGACCTCTCTTGGCGACCTGGGACAGTTTGCCAACCGGGAGTCGGCTTTCGCATTTGCCGTGCGTTGCGGCACCGCGTTCGCGGACGCCGAGCCGCTGCCCAAACCGCCCTGCACTGTCGGCCGTCGCTGACCGCCAACAAGGCGGGCCGTCTCGCCAAGAGACCGAACTATCAGCGCGACGGAGTCGTTTTTAAAACTGTCTACTCCGACCGGAGGCGTTTCCCGACCCTTGTATTCCGTGCGTCTACGTCCAGTCAGGACAAGCGGCCCGCCAAGATCGCCTCCCCCGTTTCACCCGCTCCCTATATTGGCCTGCCAGAATTACAGAATACGTAATGTTCACTACGCTGGAGGCTCAATGCGAGGACAAGACTCGCAGAGACGCTTCCTTCGGCGTTTTCAGCATCTGAACTCCTCTTAAACCGTGAAACAACTTCAGGAAAAAGCCGCGTCCGTTCTCTGGAACGCCCGCTGCGCCGTGATTTCGCGCGGCCGGCAGTGTGCTAAAGATTGTTTCACGGAGCCCTCACCTTCTCCATCGCGTTCCGTCGAATTTTTTTAGTTATACTAAGCGATCACTTGCTGGCCCGCAATGCTAGGACACTGAGTCGCCGACTACACAAGGATGTTGCAGTTGACGGACGTCATCTTACAAAGGCACTTGGTAAGGTCTTTTCCCCTCAGCCATGCCTAGAAGCAGGCGAACCGAGACTGTGGGAGTCACTGTTTTTGTTAGCGGGATTGGCGACGGTGGTTCGCGCGTTCAAGCCTGGCGTTATTTCTACCGCTATGACTTCGCCCCAGTCGTACCCGCGCCGCCCGCCCTCGCACGCTCGCTCGCAGCCATGGCGACCGGACGCGGGCGACTCGCGGCGACCACGCCTACGCAGTACCCGATACGACCGAGCGATTATTCAAGGGCGCTGGGTACCGTGTGATGCAATCGCCATCTCACTGCGAGGCGGAGCGCCTATTCTGGTACGCACGCAGGATCGGCAGGCCGATCTCGGACTGGACGCGCGACGAGTTTTCTGCGTACATCGCATTCCTCCGCGCCCCAGCGCCTTGGGGCGTGCCCGCGCCATAGGCGTAGGGTGGGGCTACCCCGGCGTGGCGACCATTTCTCGGCCCGCTGTCGGACCGGTCGGCGGGCGGACCAAGAAGATCATCACGGAGCTGTTCGAGCGGCTCTGCGACGTCGACTACCTGCAACTTAGTCGCGCGTCCGGCCTGCCGACCGTCGGTCGGGCTACTCCTGAAAAGCAAGCACGGTTTCTCTCGACGGACGAGACGGCGTTGATGCGGGAGGCGCTTGGCGCCCATCCCGAGCCCGAGCCCTCGCGAAGGCGCGCGACAATGTTCGCAATCGACGCAGCCAGTGGCGGCTCACGGCGCAGAAAGCCCGCGCATGCGGCGAGTCTTCGCTGAGGGCTGCGGCGGTCGCTTTCGCGAAAAACCGCTTCACCGCCTTGTACTACCAAGTCGCCGGTATCGCCTTGCTCGCCTCCAAGGCTAGCTCGATCATTTTTCGCGCGCACACGACTCCGATCGCGCAGGCTCTTCCATTCGCCCCACTGTTTGTCCACCGAGCCGACGGCAACTGCAGCAGCGCTTCGTCCGGCGCCGGGAACCGGCGACAGCCCAAACGCGAGCCGGTAAGGCTGCACCCCACCCTCTCGGTGGATGCCCGTTGCGACACACATTGGTGCCGGATGCGGTCGCGAACGGCATGAGTCTTAAGAGCGCTCGAAATTTGGCCGGGCATGACTCGCTAGGCACAACATCGGTCTGCGCAACTTCCGGGACCGCCCGCAAATCTGGGTAGGCAGAATCCGTTCTTAGGAATGCAACCGTCGAAGACTGACCCCCTCCGTAGTGGCCAATGACGCGAATGAGCGCGCCATCCGATGCCTCTCGCTTAAATTCAGTAGATAGGTTTATCTAGGTTTGACGACGCCACCTGCATTCAGAAACGCAGCCATCATGGCAAGTCTCATTTCGGCATCTTCGTCAACGGGGCCTAGGTCGTAGGTCAGGATCAGGTTGCCACCGGATCTGTCCAGCTTCACAGAAGCCGAGTTGCGGGCCAGTCCAACGAGGTGGCTAACCAGTTCATCCTGAGAAAGCCGGGGAATTATGCCCCCTGCCTCGATGGCGAGCGCTCTCATTTTCTTCATTCCCCTGATCTTGGCCAAGCCAACGAGTCGCTCTCCCATCTTGACAGTCATCGCGGGGAAAAGGGCCAGCAATTCGCTGGGCAGAGAGGCGATCGCGGTAGCCTTTGCAATCGCCTGTCTCTGCACGCCGAGATGTGCGGCGGCGCCTGTCATAGAGACCCATCTGCCCTTTGCGAGCCCTTCGCTATATGTTTCGGCCAGCGACAGAGGGTTGGAATACTGCTGCGTCGAACGCAAAAGAACATCTTTACCGCAGACATGCGCAGACAGCTGAGCGCGTGACTTCCCCTGAGGATCAAGTGTTCTCGCGCGATCGACCAACGAAGAGACGCCGCGTGCCTTTGCGGCTTTCAACAGTTCCCGCGCGGTTTTGTTGACGATTCCCACTTCGCTAAATATTGCGAGGATCTCTGCAGGAAGTTCGGATACCGCTACCGCTTCGCGGATCCTGGCGAATCCTACCTTTACCTTGAGTTTCTCGGTCAGCACCGCTGCCGCTTGCCTGTAGGAGGACCAGTGAACACCGTTGCCGGCGTGATAGAGCGCGGCCAACCGAAGAGGGTCTGCCGCCATATGAGTAAGTTCTGTTTGCATATCGTTGTACGCGAGGTGCGACGACGAAGTATCGAACAAGGCCGGTCGATGCGATCGCCAAAAGGGCCACTAAATAGGGGCCGTTTCCGGGCATTTGAAGCCGTCGAATCATTAGATACTACCGGCCGACCCAGTCAAGGGTCGAGTCACCACACGGTTCAACCTCTCGGCAGCGAGATCTAAACGCACCTCGAAGACTTGCGACCATGCGGGACGCAGCGAGCATCGTGCGACTTCTCTCGTCACCCGTTGGCGCGTCGCACCGCTTTTGGCCCATCTTTGGCCTGACTAGGGGCCGAGCCAATTTCTTTCGCTTGCTTGGCCCGTATTTGGGACATCGTCGGCACAAGCTTGGCCCCTTAAAAATTTCGGGCCAAACACGGGCCAAAGAAATCTCCAGCACTTTGCCGGCTCTGGCGGAGCGGGTATGCCGATCACTCGCTCGGTCGTGAGTGTCGGTATTACTGACACTCGTTTATAAGATTGAAGAGGGTGCGGAAAACAAAACTGACACTCGGCAGGCCGTAGGCGTTCCCGACCCGAAACTGTAGGCCAAAGTGTCGGTACTACTGACACCGCGCGTCGCTCTCCATCCGCAGCAGAGTCGCCGAGCCAACACTTTGCGTCGATCTCTGACCGCGTTCGATCTTCACGGTTCACAGCGCCGACCGCCTTTGAGATAGGCATAAAAAAGCCCGCGGTCGCGGGCTTCCGGTGGCTGCATTACTGCTGCGCGCTTGGTTCTTCTCGGTACAGCTCGCTGATCAGTTGCCGGATACGAGTCTCTTGAGCCTCGCTAAGCGAGCCAGTCTTGATCTTGACGGTGAAGGAGTTGACGTCCTTCGTTATGCTCCCAGCCTGTTCCTTGCCCGAAAAGAACTTCGCGATGCTCCGCTCGCGCGCCTCTGCTCGTGAACCCTGACGTGTGGCCTGCGCTACGATTGCCGCAGCATATCGGCCTTGAAGAATTTCGCCCTTAACGACGTCCGGCCACAAATCCTTCGCCGCAGCCAAGCCGGCAGCACCATGTTTCTTGATAGCGGATACTATTTCTTCTGCGGCGTTGCACCCAAGCAACCCCGGTTGCAAGTCCAAATGTTCCTTGATGAAATCAGGCAGCTTGTCGAACGCCAAAAATTGATACAGCCCAGCGCGCGACATACCGAGGGACTCAGCAAGTCGTTTTCGATTCGGGAACTCTGCTTCCGCCCGCCGGAGCGAAATCGCAACCTCATAGTCGGTCAGGTTCGCGCGCCCGATGTTCTCTACCAACGCGAGAACTACCATGTCCTCATCGGAGCATTCGACTATTACCGCCTTGATCTGCTCCATGCCCAAGATCTTGTGCGCACGCAATCGCCGCTCGCCAGCGATCAGCTGGTAGCCAGACTCAACGCGACGCACCGCCACCGGCTGAACTAATCCCTTTTCGCGAATTGACTCGGCAAGGTCCGAAAGTTCGGCCTCGACAAAAATCCGCCGAGGTTGCCACGGGTTCGGCGATACCTCCGCAACTGGAATCGTTGCCTGGCCGCCACTTGCCTCCAACTCTTGAATTTTGAGTTGTGCGGCAGCCAACGCCCCCGCCATTCCGGGCCCCGTCTTCGGCTTCTCGACCACGGGCTTGTTCGTTTCCATCTCCTCGTCAGAGATTGAGGACGTCTTCCGGAGGTTGGCAGTTTGCTGAGCCATACGGTCACGAATGCTGCTCATTGCGCAAGGCTCCATTCATCGACATACATGTTGTCAATCCACTTGCAGTATTCGACCAGCGGTTGGCGTACGCGCTGCACCGTCTTTGAAACGCCGTCGGATTTGCTGAGGTCAAATACTGTCGAGAGCGCTAACGCCCCATTGCTCATCACCGAACTCGCGGGAATCTCCGTCGTGGTCAGCCAGTCTTCGTAAGCGCGTTGCGTCCAAGAACGAACGATGGGTGCGGATGAGGTCGGGCTTGTATCCACCTTCGACAGAATGACGGAGATAAAATCGTAGACTTTGTCCGACTCCTTCTCCATGAAGTTCGCGGCAATATCCGAAAACAGCCCCCAGAACGACACCGAGCTGATGAAGTCAAGGCTCTCCGGCACCAAGGGCATCACCATCGAATCAGCTGCCATCAACGCGTTTAAAGTCAAATAGGAAAGGGAGGGCGCAGTGTCCAAGATGATGTAATCGTATTTCTTGCGCAGCGGCTCCAAGCCTTTCCGCAGGATTGCCCAAAACTGATAGCTTGGCCGAGTCTTAAGCATCGAGGGGATAAAGAACTCAGCACTGAACAGCGATGGATGCGCTGGAATCACATCCAAGCCGTCCCAGTAAGTTTCCTTGATCGCATATTCCAACCCTCCTTCCATCTCTTCGTTGTAGATAAAAGGGAGCACAGTCGAATCCTCGTCGACCTCGTTCTCAGCATAAAGTCCGCAGAGTTCGGACAGTGAGGCCTGCGGGTCCAGGTCAACCACGAGTACCTTCCGCCCGCGCAACGACAACCCCTGAGAAATGCACATGGTCGTCGTAGTCTTCGTCGACCCACCCTTGAAATTTGCAACTAGGACAATCTTGCCGTCGGCTTCGCGACCAGTCACGAGCGGCGATTGATAGATTTCCGACAGTTGTTGTACGTAGGTCCTTGCCTCGGCCAAGCTGAACAGCCGACTACGGCCCGTGCCGTGCGCAACGCCCGGCGGCAATATGCTACCTTCACGCGTTGCTTGGTAATGGAGTTTGGTTCGGTCCAGCCCGCACAAATCTGCTACTTCGGCGGTCGTAAAGTTTGGTGGCGCCTTTCGCGGCCTCGGCGTGAGGATCTGCTCGCGCAGTTCGGCTGTCAGTCCATCCAACTTTTTCGCAAATTTAGCGATCTTCGCGAGAGGCACCTTGCGCGTGATAGCGGGGAATTCGGCCTTGGGCATCATTTTTACACTTTCACCGGAAATCAGGACAAAGTGTAGAATACGCGAAAACTTCGATAAAATCGCTTCCACTTTGGCTGATTTCTGAAATTCCCCGCCTAAACCGCTGAAATACAACATAAAAATGTTGACGGGCAGCCGGGTCGAGCCCAATGTTCGACCTACTCGAAGCATGCTCTCAAGTGCACCTCATGGTGAGAGGAATTGTTGAGATACGCGGAAGCGATTGAGAAAGGTAGGGGTCGGAATTGGCCAGCTGACGGTGCCTGCCGTTTTTTCCAACAATTCTACTCACCAACGACTTGCCGTCCCCGCCCGGAGACGCTCCCGACGGCAGCGAACTGCATCGACTCCATTAGCGGGCAGCTTCGCTTCTCAACGCCAACAACCGCGCGGCGGACTTGCATTGGGGAAGGCCGCGCCTGCCCACAAAATCACTCACCATCATCCCCGCCGAACGCGTTATCCACAGACGCCGGCGACTAACAGCACCGTCTGGGCCGCCCTCGCGCGTATCGAGCCGAAAAAGCGAGCAGCCAAACTCCGGCCCTACACAAAATCACTCACCATCGTTTCAACAATACTATTCACCCGACGACGGTCATTTTGCCCAGAGTTCCCTGTCAGATAAGGGACTCCGCGATCGGCAACGCATTTCAACAAAAATGCTCACCATCCCTACATGCGATACAAAGTCACTCACCCGAGGCTGGAAAACTTCTCACGCTCACCAAGGATTTTCACTCACCTTCGGCCAACAAAAGTTCTCACCTCAAGCACAAAACCGCTCACCTACATGCCCCTAAGCGCTTGTTTTTACGAAGATTGTTGATTCTCTGTAGTTCGTCTGTCAGTTTTCGATCTTAAAGAATTAAAAAAACAAACAACCTGTGTCCGTCACCCGTTCAAGGTCCAGCCTGCGCGAATCTTTAAGTTCCCGTGTGCCACTGCCCAGCGCAACTTTTAAAAGCGCAATTCATGGTGAGTCTTTTTGTTTTTGACATCTCACCTACACGTGTTAGATTCTCTGCGACCGGTAACTAGGGACACGATCCCCGATGGCAAACAACATCGCGACACGCGCAACCTCGCGCCAGCTGTCGTTTGAGCTGTTCGAGGAGATGCTCGCCACAGATACGCCAATCAACGAATCGACGAAGGAAATTGGCTATCAACGGAACAATGTTTTTATCGACATCACCGATGTGGGTATTACAGCCAGGCGATTCCTGGACGCGGCGCATTTCATCGTGGCGCAGGAACCGACCACCCCGAAGGTTTACGATGTTGAGCTGAGTTATTTCCGATGGCTCATGCGTTATGACAGTTACAACTATAAGCACCTGCGAACGGTAGTGTCTGAGGCTCAAAAGGCTTTGATCCAGGTTTCGTCATCGCCCACGGGCAGCATGTCCGGAGAGGATGAAAAGTGGGTGTCCGTGCAGCTTATCGGTATCGTCGGTATCGACAAAGGGCGGATCACGTTTGCTGTACCCGAGCCGCTCATTCCGCACATCAAGGATCCGGTGAAGTCGCACTGGCTGAGCCTGCGAATCACCTCCGCCTTCACGCTTACGTATGCTAGAGCTATCTACGACCACGTCATCGGTTACATAGCCGAAGGCATAACCGAATGGTTCGAAGTCGATGTGGTACGTGGCTGGCCCGGGAAAGCCGCGTCGCCCGCAGCCGAATTCAAGTATTTCAAACGCGACAACCTCGACAAGGCGGTTAAGCAGATTAACGCAGTCTCAGACATTGAGTTGAGCTACGAGACTCGCACCGTGAACCCGAAGTCGAAGAAGATCGACCGGATTCGTTTCAGGCTAACGCGCAAGGAAACTGCTGGGGCCATTCGAGCGAGCCTCCTTGGCGCGCAGGAGATCTACACGACGCTGAAGAACGAATTCGGCTTCACTGAAAAGCAGTTCAACACCATCTCGCAAAACCGCGCTGTCTGGTCAGATGAGCGTATTCTTCAGGCAATCGAATACACGCGCGCGAAGGTCGAATCTGGCCAAATCAATAAGAGTCCAGGCGCCTACCTACTAAAGGCTATTGCCGAAGGCTACAAGCTATCGGACGCTGACCGCAAAATGCTAACGGTCCAGCAACAGCGGCAGGAACAGGGGAGGGCGGAGTCCAGCGCTCGGCAACTGGCTACAGCAGCCGTCGCCGCAAGCACTGCAGCAGCAGAGGAGCGCAGCCAAACTAGGACGGTCGAGACTGCCGACCTAGGACGTGAGGCGTACCACAAGGCGGACAGTAGGGCGCAAAAGGACTTCATGCGCGCATTTATCGCCTCAGCGGCTGGTAAGCTGGCCATCAAGCGGGTAAAGCACAACCCTGCGACGATCCAAGAGTCAGAAGTGCTGGCGCATAAGGACCTATCCT
>NZ_CP125296.1:2100000-2309677 GCF_030412785.1 Paraburkholderia sabiae | reverse complement strand
GGCGGGGCTGTCTCCGGGGAATCGTGATTTTTCGCGAGTATAGGAAGCCGAATTGCTATCGTAAAATCACAAATAGACAATTCTGGTATTCGAAAATCAGATGGCTTTCGATCTCACACTCCGGCAGTTGCGCTACTTCGCGGCGGCGGCGCAAACGGGCCAGTTTTCGATGGCAGCCGCCAACGAACACGTGTCGCAATCGGCGATCACCAATGCCGTGCTCGCGCTCGAAAACGGGCTCGGTACGCGGCTCTTCGAGCGGCTGCCGCAGGGCGTCACGCTCACGCCCGACGGCCAGGATTTCTACAATCACGCACGGCGCGTGCTCGACGCCGCGCGCGACGCCGTGCACAAGCCGCCGTTCCGTTCGCACGATATGCGCGGCACCGTGCGGATCGCCGCGTCTTATACGGTGCTTGGCTATTTCCTGCCCGAACTGCTGGCGCGTTTTCGCGCGACGTATCCGTTCATCGAATTCGATCTGCGTGATATGGAGCGCGTGGATATCGAGCGGGCTGTGCTCGACGGCGATGTCGATATCGGCGTGGTGCTGCTGTCGAATATCGAGAAGTTGAGCCGCTTCGGCAGCCAGGTGTTGATCCGTTCCAGGCGGCAGTTGTGGGTCGCGCCGACTCATCCGCTCGCGCAGGTCGACGCGCCGTCGCTGAAAGACATCGCGGCGCATCCGTACATCCTGATCACCGTCGATGAAGGCGAGCAGTCGACGCTGCGTTACTGGAAAAAGAAGGGACTCGAGCCGAACATCGCGTTTCGCACGAGTTCGATGGAAGCGCTGCGCGGGCTCGTCGCGCACGGTTTCGGCGTGACCGTGCTGTCGGATATGGTGTTTCGTCCGTGGTCGCTCGAAGGGAATCGCATCGAAGCGCGGCCTGTTCTCGACACCGTGCCGCAGATGGACGCCGGCATGATCTGGCAGAAGGGCGCGCAGCTGAACGGCCCGGCGACGGCGTTACAGCAGTTTCTGATTCACGCGTGCGGCACGTGAAAACAGCGGCCGGTCAAACCGGCCGCTGGCTCACACCGAATCGCTCAGTGCGAAATGCTTTCAAGCGATTTGCCGAGCGTTCTTGGCCCCATCAATCCGATCGCGACAATGACGAGCGCCATCGCTCCGGCGATAAAAACGAACACGCCCGTGACGCCGAATTCCTTCAGCGTGAACGCGATCACGAACGAACTGAACACCGCCGACATCCGGCTCCACGAATAAACGAAGCCCACCGCACGCGCGCGTATCGCCGTCGGATACAGCTCCTGCTGATACGCGTGATAGGTGAACGAGATGATGTTGCCCGCCAGCGTCAGCAGCACGCCGAGCGTCACGATCGCAACCGCCGATGCCGCCTGGCTGAACAGCAGCCCGCTGACGATATTGAGCGCCGCCATGCCGACGATCACGTGCTTGCGTTCGAATCGATCCGCGATCCAGTAGCCGAGGAGCGGCCCGAGCGGCGCGGCAAGCCCGATGATCGTCGTGTACAGCAGGCTCGACGTTACCGTGATGCCTTGCTTGACAAGCAGCGTCGGCACCCAGTTCGCGAAACCGTAAAAGCCGACCGTCTGGAAGATGTGGAAGGCGATCAGCATCAGCGTGCGCTTGCGATACGGCGGCTTCCACATGTCGGCGAAAGTGGCCTTGCGCGGAACGGGATCGGGCGCGCCCGGTTCGGGCAGCGGCTGTCCGTATTGCCGCTCGACCTGTTCTTCGAGACGCGCAAGCACTTCATTCGCTTCGCGGATACGCCCTTTGCTCGCGAGCCAGCGCGGACTTTCCGGAAGGTTGCGCCGGAAGTACCAGACGAACAGCGCGCTAATGCCGCCGAGCAGCACGACCCAGCGCCAGCCATCCATGCCGAACGGCATCGCGGGCACCAGCAGATACGAAAGAAACGCGACGACGGGCACGGCCGAAAAACCGATCGTCTGGCAGATCGCGAAAGCCCGCCCGCGCAGATGCTTCGGCGCGAGTTCGGACATATACGTGCCGATGGTGATCAGCTCGACGCCGATGCCCATTCCCGAGATGAAGCGCCACAGGTTCAGACCGCTCGCGGTGTCCTGAAACGCCATCACCGTGTTCGCCGCGACGTACCAGAGGAGCGACCACGTGAAGATCGCGCGTCGGCCGAAACGGTCGGCGAGAAAGCCGCACGCGATCGTGCCGATGAACAGTCCGCAGAAGAGCGCGGCGATGAAACTCGCGACGCCCGACGTGCCGAACAGGCCCGTCGTCGTCGGCGTGAGAATGCCGCTTTTGACGAGCCCCGGCGCGATGTAGCCCGTAAAGAGCAGATCGTAGAGTTCGAAGAAGAAGCCGAGACTCAGCAGCAGAATCAGCTTCCAGACCGCGCGAGTCCCGGGAAGCCGGTCGAGACGCGCCGAAATTTCGCCCGTGCCCGCCGCCTGCGATGCGTCGGCGCGTGCGAGGTGATCGGTGGCGCGTAGATGGGAGGCGCCCTCCAGAGTTGTCATGTCTGTCTCCAAATCTCGTAGTTTTGAATGTTCAACAACTTCGTGAAGCGGCCTGTCGACCGATGCTTCACGCGTACTGCGCCTGCAATTCCGCGAACGAAGCGATGCGGCCAGCCAGCGCGCTCGCGACGACAGTCGGCGGGCTCGCGAGCCACACCTGTCCTGGACCCGAGCGGCCCGGGAAATTTCGATTGATCGCGCTGATCGTCACTTCGCCAGCATCCGTCGACGATCCCGGTCCGCAGTTCGCGCATGCGCCGCACGACGGTTGCAGCAGGATCGCGCCAACCTTTTCGAACGCATCGAGGTAGCCGCGTTCTGCGCAATAGTCCCTGACGTCGGAAGTGCCGAACTGCAGATAGAGCTTTACGTCCGCCGGCACGCGCAGGTCGCGCGCCGCCGCCCACGCGAGCACTTCGTGATAGTGGTCGAAGTCCTCGCGCTTGCCCGCCGTGCACGAGCCGCCATAAGCGATATCGACGTGCGGACGCTCAGCCAAATCGCTCAGCGCGACGCCGTTGCCGGGATCGCCGGGCGCGGCGAGCATCGGCGTGATGCGCGTGCAGTCGATCTCGATGACGTCGGCGTAGGACGCGCCCGCGTCGCTGTGCATCCACGGTTCGATCACGAAGTCGATGCCCCGGCGTTCCTTGAGGAAGCGCACGGTCTCGGCATCGGG
The DNA here is from genome assembly GCF_030412785.1 of Paraburkholderia sabiae. Classification (NCBI taxonomy): domain Bacteria; kingdom Pseudomonadati; phylum Pseudomonadota; class Betaproteobacteria; order Burkholderiales; family Burkholderiaceae; genus Paraburkholderia; species Paraburkholderia sabiae. The sequence goes on along the minus strand of NZ_CP125296.1, from coordinate 2,306,505 downwards.
TGCGACGAGGCCCGTGAAGCCGCCGAGTTCCGCCGTCATGTTCGTGAGCGTCGTGCGTTCGTCGGTGGTCAGTTGCGACATCGCCGAGCCCGCGAACTCGAACACCTTGCCCACGCCCGCGCCTGAACGGATCGCCGGCTCGGCGAGCAGATGCAGCACGAGATCCTTTGCCGTCACGCCGGGCGGAATCGGACCGTTGAAATCGACGCGCAGCGATTGCGGCACGGTCATCCGCACGGCGCCCGTGACGAAGGCGTTCGCCATGTCCGTGGTGCCGACGCCGAACGCCACGCAGCCCAGCGCGCCGCTATGCGGCGTATGCGAATCCGTGCCGACGATCACCTGGCCAGGCAACGCGTAGCGCTCGGCCATCATCGCGTGCGAGATGCCTTCCGAGCCTTCGTCGATGCCGCTGCCCGATTCGGACAGATAGCCGTGGTTCGTTAGCGCATAGTCCTGCGCGAACTGCCGGTGTGCCGCCGACAATTCCCGCACGTCGGGCAGCAAGCCGTTCCTGATGTGCAGTTCGCTCTTGTGCGAATACGAAAGATGGTCTTCGAACGTGAGAATGCTGTCGGGCTGATGCAGCGACAGCGGCTTGCCGAACGTCGCGTGCAGCATGTGCGTCGCCATGCCCGTGTAGTACTCGTGGATGAAGCGCCAGTCGGCGCGCACGAAGACACCCGAGCCGGGCGCGAGCGATTCGCCCGTTCCTTCCGTGCGCAGCGCGTGACGTTCCAGGATTTTTTGCGCGAGCGTGCGCGGCGAATTATCGACGGCGCTTGCGGCGGGTTCGATCGTCCGCATGTACCGTGCGCCGTAGCGCAGCAACCCGCCGCTGCGCAGGATCGACGCGGACAGGTTGTCGCGCGACGCAACGAGTTCTTCGATGTCGACCGGCTCGCCGCGCCGGATGCGTTCGATCAGCCCGAAGTCCGTCGACGTGAAGAGACCGAGGTTGTCGGCGTTCTGCCGATAGATCCGCTCGAAGCTCTTCGCGATCACGAGCCGGATGCCCGCGCGATATTCCGCAAGCGGACTATGTTCGCGCGACGAACCCTTGCCGTAGCGATTGCCCGCTACCGTCACGCAGAAGCCGCCTGCACGGATCGCGTCGGCACCGATCGGATTGCGGCCGCCCGTGCGGAAGCCGAGATAAGGAAAGCGGCCGAGCCGTTCGTCGAAGCGCGTGAGTACGCTCATCGGCGTGATCTCATCCGTCGATACGTCGTCGCGCAACGTGCCCGCCGACGCTTGCGTCAGATCGACGCCGCCGAGTTGCCGCTCGACGCGTTCGGGATCGTCGCAAAGAAACAGGATCCGGCCCGTCAATTCCAGTGTCGCCATCTGATTTCTCCTTCAACGGAAATCTAGACGGCGACGACGGCGGCAATGAAGTGCTCGATTGGCAAAGGGGGCATCGCGAATCGCGATGTCCTCGTTAACCCTCGTTCGTGGCGAGCGCTTCGATCAATGCCTGCACGGCTTTCAGGCGCGACGACTTCCGCAGCGCGTGAACCCGCAGAGTGCGAGCGCGCGCCCACGGTTCATCGAGCGGCCGACGCACGAAACCATGCGATCCCGCGAACGCGGACGCCGCGCTGGTCGGCACGATGCCGATGCCGAGCCCCGCCTCGACCATCCGGCATTGCGCGTCGAAACTGTTGACCGTCACGGACAGATCGAGCGGCGTGCGGGCGGCATCGGCGCGTTCCTTCAGGATCTGATCGAGCGAACCGCCCGCCTGCAACGCGACGAGCGGAAAGCGGATCACGTCGTTGAACGACGGCGCTTCGAGCGCGGCGAGTTCGTGGCCGGGCGGCACGACGACCATCAGCGGATCGTCGGCGAAATGCCATGATTCGAGACCGCCCGGTATCTCGCCGCTCGCCGAAATGCCCACGTCTGCGCGATCGTCGACACAGGCACGGATCACCTCGTCGCTGATCTGTTCCGTCAACGCGATCTGCACGAGCGGATAGCGCGCCTGGAACGCCTTCAGTCGCTCGGGCAGGAAGCCGACGATCGCCGACGCGTTCGCATACAGACGCACGACGCCCGCGACCTGACCGCTGAGCGACTGAACCTCGCGCGCGAGAGACTGCAACTGATCGTGAACCGACACCGCGCGCGCGAACGCGTGACGGCCCGCTTCCGTCAACTCGACGCCGGACGGCGAACGGATCAGCAACGGAAGTCCCATCGCCGTTTCGAGATCGGCGAGTCGACGGCTCAATGCCGAAGGCGCGATGTGATTGCGGCTGGCCGCCCGCGCGATGGAGCCTTCCTGCACGACGGAAATGAACAGCTCCAGGCTGTACGGATCGATGCGCATGCTGCCGGAATCCTTGGGGGCTTGACGGGTCCGTCGCCGCCAGGATGCAACTGCACGCAACTGCAACGGCGCGGATTCACCGAACTGTACCTTGAACGGAAGATTCGACGAAGCCTAGACTCGCGCATCGACCTCACTTCTCTCCGTCATGCTCGAGATCCTGGGAAAAGCATCGTCCATCAACGTTCGCAAGGTGTTGTGGACGTGCGCTGAACTGAATCTGGCCTTCGAGCGGGAAGACTGGGGAAGCGGATTCCGGTCTACGCAGACGCCGGAGTTTCTTTCGTTGAACCCGAATGGTCTGGTGCCCGTCGTCAGAGACGGTGACGTCGTTCTCTGGGAGTCGAACACCATCATCCGCTACCTGGCCGCCCGCTACGATGGCGCGCACCTTTATCCGGCCGATCCGCTTTTGCGTGCGCGGGTCGATCAGTGGATCGACTGGCAGGCAGCCGATCTCAACCGGTCGTGGAGCTATGCGTTTCTCGGTCTGGTTCGTCAGTCGGCGGCGCATCAGGTGGCGAGCGAGATCGCGCTGTCGATCGATAACTGGACGCGCCACATGCGCATTCTCGACGAACAGTTGCGCGCAACCGGCGCATTCGTTGCTGGCAAGCAGTTTTCGCTCGCCGACATACCGATCGCACTGTCGGTCAACCGCTGGTTCGGCACGCCGTTCGAACACCCGCATTTTCCTGCAGTATCCGGGTACTTCGAGCGATTGCGCGAACGTCCCGGCTTCGGGGTGCATTGCGGAAACGGGCTGCCTTGATGGGCGGTGTAGCCTGGGCGGAATAGCGTTTACGCCAGCGCGTCGGCAACGAAGCCTGACGCCTTCATCTCTTCGACAAACGCGTGGAGTGCAGCCGAGGCTTCCGGCGCGAGCCAGCAGATGCAAATGTCGCTTCGCGTGTCCGGTGCAGTGTTCGCGATGCCGCGTTCAATAGTACGACGCGCGGCGGCGACGCGGTTCGACGCGCTTCATGCGCTTCGACTCACCTCACAAAAGTCCCACTGAACATCACTTTTATCTAGGGACGCGCGCGCCTTCCTCGCCTATCGTTCCTCTCGCGCTTCGCTTCCATCTTCGCTTTCTGCCGTCCGTCGCGCAGTTCTCATCGCCGCGCCAGCGCGCGTGTGTGCGTGCAATTCGCAACCCGTAGTTCGCACGCCGACTCGTCGAGCCAACCCGACGAGCATCAACCATTACATATCGATCCGGAGACAATGAAAAAACTCGCCATCTTTGCATCTGCCGTTATATCGGCATGCGCGCTCGGCACGGCTCACGCGCAATCGTCCGTCACGCTCTACGGCGTCATCGACAACGGCATCGAATATCAGGACGGCGGCGCGGGCGCAGTCGTTCGCGCATCATCCGGCGGACTCGCCGCAACGGTGTATGGGATGAAGGGCGAAGAAGACATCGGCGGCGGTCTTCACGTCAATTTCCAGCTGGAGCAAGGCTTTTCCGCGGTGAACGGCCAGGCATCGAATCCCGCCGACGCCTTCAATCGCCTCGCGTGGGTCGGATTGTCCGGCGACTTCGGCGAGTTGCGCTTCGGACGGCAGAAGAAGCCCGAGTATCTGTATCTCAATCGCGAAATGGATGCCGTCGGCGTGCAAAGCATCGCGTCGCCGCTGAACAATTTCAACGACGTCACGGTGCGCGCGAGCAACGCGATCACGTACTTCACGCCGGAAGCCTACGGCCTGACCGCGCAGTTCTCGGTTGCGATGCGCGACGACACGACCAAACCGACGAACGGCATCCAGTTCTACAACGCCGTCGCGCGCTGGGTAAGCGGGCACTTCCGTGTTGCCGCGGGTTACGAGCAGCAGGGCAACGCGTCGGGCACCGCACTGCAACGCGTGCTGCGAGCCGTCGCGTCGTACGGCACGAAGTCCGCGCGCGTCTATCTCGCGTACCAGTCGGAGCGCGAGTCCGACAACAGCGAGAAGCTCGACATCTACTCGCTATCGGGTTCGTACTCGTTCAGCCCGTTCGACCGGCTCTCGCTGATGTACGGCTACGCGCACGACCGCACCGGCCAGGGGAACAACGCGCAGCAGGTCGGCTTGACGTACGCCTACTTCCTGTCCAAGTCGACCACGCTGTACACGTCGGCGGGCTTTATCCAGAACCGCAACCAGGCGCAATTCACGCTGAACGGCACCGAGTATTCGGGTATCGACGTGACGCCGGGCGCCAACGTGAAGGGCGTGATCGTCGGCATGGTGCACCGGTTCTGACGCTGCGAGCCCGTCGACAAAAGTGCCATTGAATCTGCGTTTTGTGTAGGGACACGAGCGCGCCCGTCCAATATTCTGAACCCATCGAGACGCTACGCCAGGCGCTGATCCGCCGATCCTCGGATCGTGCCGCCGGCGACGACCTACCCCAAGGAGAGGATGTTGACCAGGAAAGTCCCGCTCAAGATTGCAATCGCCGAGCATCCGCATACGTCGGCGATCCGCAACGGTTCCATTCCCATCGAAGGCGTGGACGCCGAGTTCATCACCGTCCAGCCGCAAATCGGCGCGTTCCGCCGCATGGTGCGCGATGTCGAGTTCGACGTGTGCGAACTGGCGCCGACGACTTACATCATCGCGCGTGCCTATGGCGCGCCCTTCGTCGGATTGCCGGTTTTCGTGGTGCGGCGTTTCCATCACGGCGGATTGCTGGTGCGCCCGGACGCGGGCATTGCGACGCCGAAGGATCTCGAAGGCAAGAAGGTCGGCGTGCGCGCGTACTCGGTGACGACAGGCGTGTGGACGCGCCAGGTGTTGATCGACGAATTCGGCCTCGATTCGTCGAAGGTGACGTGGGTGGTCGATGACGAAGAACACGTGACGCAGCTCAAGCTGCCGCCGAACGTGATTCACGCACCGGCGGGCAGCTCGCTGGCGGAAATGATGGAGAAGGGCGAGTTGTCGGCGGGCTTCGCTGCGGCGGCGGGCATCGGCCGCACGGGCGCGCCGACGGGCGGCTGGAAAGAAGTCGAGGCGGACTATCCGGACCTGCTGCCCAACGCAGCCGAACTGGAAGCCGATTACTACCGGCGCACGGGCGTCTATCCGATGCACGGCACGATCGTCGTAAAGGATTCGGTGCTGGCCGAGCATCCGTGGATCGCGAAGTCGATCTACGACGCTTTCGCGCAGGCGAAGAAGGAATGGCTCGCGCGCCTCGATGCAGGCGAAGCGACCGCCGCCAGCGACAGGAAGTATCTGGAGTTGCGCAAGATCGTCGGACACGATCCGCTGCCGTACGGTCTTCAGGAAAACCTCAAGACGATCGAGACGCTCGAAGCCACCGCGTTCAGGCAAGGGCTGACGCCGCGCCGCATGTCGATCGGCGAATTGTTCGTGGACCCCAATGGCGCGCCGGCCCGCTGACCGGGGCGTACCCGGCGAGACTCTCGCGACGGCTCAGGCGGCTCTGGCATGCTTGAGCGACGAAGAGCGCGGACGGATCGTCGGCAGGACGGCGTGACGTTGCAGCACGCGGAATCAAACAAACGGAAAAGACAATGCAGATGGAGACAGACAAATCCGGGCAACCGGGCACCGTGAGCCGCTGGGCGATACTCGCGCTCCTCGCGATCGGCGTGCTGGTGTCGTTTATCGACCGCACCAGCATTTCTTCGACGCTGGCCGACACGGGCTTCGTCCGTCACTTTGCGCTGACGGATATCGATCGCGGCTGGATCAACTCGGCCTTCTTCTGGTCGTATGGTCTGTTCCAGGTGCCGATGGGCTGGGTCGCCGACCGCTACGGCGTGAAGTGGCCGTATGCCGTCAGCTTCGCGCTGTGGTGTATCGCGACGGCACTGATGGGCGCCGTGACGACGCTCGCGGGCCTCGTCGTGATGCGGCTGGTCGTCGGCATGGCGGAAGCGATCGTGATCCCGGCGAGCTATCGCTGGATCCGCAACCACTTCGATGAAAGCCAGAACGGGCTGGCCGTCGGCATCCTGGCGATGGGCAACAAGTTCGGTCCCGCGCTCGGCGCGCCCGTCGCGGCCTGGTTCATCGTCAACTATTCGTGGCAGGTGATGTTCATCGCGACGGGTCTGGTCGGGCTGCTCTGGCTCGCGCCGTGGCTGCTGCTGGTGCGCAACGATCTTCCTTCGAAGGCCGAATTCGCGCTGAAGAACCGCAGCGCGCGCTCGGTGAGTCTCGCCAGCATCCTGTCGAGCCCGGTGGTGTGGGGCGGCATGGTGACCAACTTCTGCTACGGCTACTTCACGTTCTTCTGCATGACGTGGATGCCCGCGTATCTGGTCGAGCAACGCAACCTGTCGATTTCGCGCTCCGGGCTGTTCACCTTCTTCAGCTTCGCAGGCATCGCGATCGTCGCGGCCGTGGCGGGATGGGCCGCCGACCGCGTCATCGCGCGAGGACACGATCCGATCCGCGTGCGCAAGGCGTTCACGGTGACGGGCTTCGTCGGCGGATGCACGGTGCTGCTCGGCGCGTATGCGCAATCCGTCGAGATGGCGCTGTTCTGGAACGTGCTGTCGCTGTCGCTGCTCGGTTTCGTCACGGCGAACAACCTGGTGCTGTCGCGTCTCACGCTGATTCCGAAGCAGGCCATCGGCCTCGTGACGGGCGTGCAGCAGGTGGCGACGAGTCTCGCGGGCGGCGTGGCCGCGAGTCTCTCCGGCTGGCTGCTGCACGTGAGCGGAAGTTACGACCTGCCGATGATGGTGATTCTCGGCTTTCTGCTGGTCGGCGCAACGGCCACGCTGATTCTGTACCGGCCCGAATGGGCGCCCAAAGTCACGGAAGCGCACGGTTCGCTGCGCGAGGCCTGAGCCCGCACATCGCTGGACACCACACCATGGCCGGCGCATCCGGCCTTGCGAAACACGTTAATTCACTGAGAAACACTACATGGCGAAGATCGTATTCGGGATGGCAGTGCCGCATAGCGGCATGCTCGGCCAGGCACCGGAAGACTGGCTCAAGAACGGCGAGCGCGACCGCAACAATCCGGAACTGTGGTATCGCAATCGGACGTGGACGTATCCCGAACTGGAAGCGCATCGCGAAGCAGCGTTCGAGAAATACCTGACGCTGGAAGAGCGCACCGCGCGTGCCGCGCGCTGCCGCGCCGCGCTCGACAAAATGGCGGCTGCGTATCGCGACGCGAACATCGATGTCGCAATCATTCTGGGCAAGGACCAGAAGGAAATCTTCACCGACTTCTCGCCGTCGATCGCCATTTACAGCGGGGAGGACGTGCACAACGGTCCGCCGCAGCGTCCCGTTTATGCGCCCGACCGCCATGTCACGCACAAGTGTCATCCGCAGCTCGCGACGTATCTGATCCAGCATTTTCAGAACGAAGGCTTCGATCTGACGGATCTGTTCGCGTGGCCCGACAACGTGTGGATGAAGCCGCTGCCCGAGTATCCCGTCGTGCCGCATGCGTACAGCTTCGTCTATCACCAGATCATGAGCGACGATCCGCCGCCGCATGTGCCCGTCATCATGAACTGCTTCTATCCGCCGACGCAGCCGTCGATGTCGCGCTGCATCGAGTTCGGCCGCGTGCTGCGCGATGCGATCACCGCGTGGCCCGAGGACGTGCGCGTGGGCATCTTCGCGTCGGGCGGCCTGTCGCACTTCGTCAACGACGAGGAGTTCGATCATCGCATCATGAAGATGCTGGGCGAGTACGACTACGACGGTCTCGCTGCCGTGGATGACCGCTCGTATCAGTCGGGCACGTCGGAGATCAAGCTCTACGTGAGTGTGATGAAGGCCGTGCAGGAAACGGGCGCCGAGATGACGCTGGTCGATTACGTGCCGTGCTGGCGCACGCCGGCAGGCACGGGCGAAGGCATGGGCTTCATGTACTGGCAAGCCGCCGACTGATTTTCGCCGCCGCGATTTCATTCACGAGAGAGCAACGATCATGAGCGACACGCGCCTGAACAGCATCATTCGCGCTTTCGAATCCGGCAAGCCCACGTTTGCCGCGTTCTCCAAGCTGGACAAGCAGTCGGCCATCGAGATGAGCGACGCGCCATACGACGGCATCGTCTTCGAGATGGAGCACAACCCGTACGACGTGTCGGCGCTCGGCGATGCGTTGCAGTACATGCTCAACCGCAAGGCGATCGCGGAGTCCGCTTCGGTGGCGGCGCGCGTGACGCCGATCGCCCGCATTCCCGCGAATGGCGCGGAAATGAATCAGGCGTTCGCGAAGCAGGTGCTCGATCGCGGCGTGTATGGCGTGGTGTGGCCGCATATCTCGACCGTCGAGCAGGCGTATAACGCGGTCGCATCGTGCCGCTATGCACGCCCTAAACACGCGCCGTTGTACGAGCCGAAAGGCGTGCGCGGCGATGGTCCCGCGAATGCTGCGCGCTACTGGGGCTTGAGCACCGATGAGTACTACAGGAAAGCCGACGTGTGGCCGCTCGCGCCGCACGGCGAAATTCTCGTCGGCCTGATGTGCGAGAGCACGGAAGCGATCGAGAACCTCGACGATATTCTTTCGAACGTGCCAGGCATCGGCTTCATTCTGATCGGCGAAGGCGATCTCAGCCAGCAACTCGGCTATCCGCGCGATTACGAACATCCCGTCGTGGCCGACGCGATGCGGCAGATCGTCGAGACCTGTCGCAAGCACAACGTCGTGGTCGGCAATCCGCATGTCAACGCAAAGAATCACAAGCGGTTGCTCGAAGAAGGTTATCGCTTCCTGATGTCGGCGCCCGTGAAGAGCTATGGCGTCGTCGGCGCGGCGCGCGAAATGGCGGGGTACTGAACCATGACAACGACGCTCACCGAAGTGCCGACGCTGCGCACCAACCTGGCGACGTATCCCGTGACGAAAGCGCTGAAGGAAGGGCGCGTCGCCTCGGATATCGTCGATCTCGACTTTTGCGGACCCACGCCCGCGCACAACGGCTTCAAGGCGATGGTGCGCGAGAGCAAATTCGACGCGGGCGAACTGGCGATCGTCACGTTCCTGCAGGCGAAGGCGTACGGCAAGCCCTACGTGCTGTTGCCGACACCGATCTCGGGCCGCTTCCAGCATCACTGCGCGGGCTTCAACATCGACTTCGGTCATCTCGATCCGAAAGATATCGAAGGCAAGCCGGTCGGCGTGTGCACCTACACGCAGACGACGGCGCTCTGGATTCGCGGCATTCTGCGCCACGAATACGGCGTCGATCTCGACAAGGTCACGTGGATGACGCTCGGCGACGGGCATCTCGCCGAGTATCGCGATCCGAACAACTGCGTGCGCCTGCCAGCAGGATCGTCGATTCCGCAGATGATGCTCGACGGCGAACTGAGCGCGGCGCTGCTCGGCGAAGACATGCCGAAGGACGAACGCGTGCGCACGCTCGTGCCCGATGCGAAGGCCGCCGCGAAAGACTGGTTCGCGCGCGAAGGGGTGGTGCCCATCAATCACATGTTCGTCGTGCACGAAGATCTGCCGAAGAAACATCCCGAGATCGTGCGCGAGCTGTACCGGATGATCGTCGAAAGCCGCGCGCTGACGGAAGGCGGCGTGCCTGCCGTGTTTCCGCCCATCGGACTCGAAGCGAACCGCAAGGGCATTCAGCTGGCGATCGACTGGGCGCTCGATCAGAAGATCATTCCGCACCGGCTGAGCGTCGACGAACTGTTCGACGACGTGACGGGCAGCCTGGGCTAAGGCGACCGCTCTTTAAAAACACAATCAACTGGAGACATTTCGCTGTGTATTCGACCTGGCGTTTAAAGAACAGGCGGCTGGCAGGCAGTGCTGCAATCGCAATCTGCATCGTGATTCCAGCCGCAGCGGCTGCAGCGCAGAACGGGGATCTGCTGCTCAATCGCATTGGACCCGTGACGTCCGAGTTGTATGTCGCGAATGCGGACGGTACGGGCGAGCATCGCCTGATTGCATCCGATGGCTTCGACTATCACGCGTCGTTTTCAAAGGACGGCCAGTGGGTCGTGTTCACGTCGGAACGCGACGGACTCGGCGAGTCGAACCTGTATCGCGTGAAGATCGACGGCTCGGGGCTGCAGCGGCTCACGGATCACATTGCCGTCGACGATGCCGCTGTCATTTCGCCCACCGATCCGAACGTCATTGCCTTCGTGTCGTCGCGCAAGGGCGACGCCGGCTTCGGCACGACCAACGTGTGGACGCTGAACATCGCGACGGGCGCGCTGAAGAACGTCACGGGCGCGATCCCGTTCGACGCGAGCAAACCGCATAGCTACTTCCGGCCGTCGTGGTCGCCGGATGGCAAGTGGCTCGCGCTGTCGTCCGATATCGGTTCGGACTGGCGCGGCCATAATCTGCCCGTCGGCTGGGAGCGTACGCAGGAAAGCAGCATCTATCTGATCCGGCCCGATGGTTCGGGGTGGAAGAAGATCGCGAGCAATGCTGGTTTCGACGAAGGCTCGCCGTCGTGGTCGCCGGATGGCAAGCACGTCGTCTTCTACGAAACGCCCGTCGAGTCGACGTGGGGCGTGCACCGTCCCGAAGGAATCAACTCCGTCAGCTCGCAACTGGTTTCCGTGGACGTCGCGAGCCTCGCGCGTTCGGCTCTGACGTCGACGCCCGGTTTCAAGGTGTTCCCGCAATATCTGAACGCGACGAACATCGCGTATCACGTCAAGGGCGGCGACACGGAAGGCATCTATACGACGGCAGGCACGTTCCGTTCGACGGCCAATACGGGCATACGCTCGCCGCGCTATTCGGCGGACGGCAGCAAGATGATCTACGAGAAAGTGACGTTCCGCCCGGCCCGCGCGAACGGCGCGCCGCTCTACAGTTTCGATCGCGCGTGGAATTACCGGTACATCGATGTGTTCCCGCAACTCTCGGCGGATCGCAAGAAGCTGGTGTACACGGAAAAGGCGATCAATTCGTCGATCGCGATCATCAACCCCGACTTCTCCGGCTACACGCGCATCTACGATCCGTCGACGAGCGGACTCGATCCCGACATGGTGAAGAAGGGGCTCGCGGGCGCGTTTCAGCCGACGTGGTCGCCGGACCGGCAATGGGTCGCGTTCGGCGTGGGCGACTGGTTCTTCACGCGCGGCGCTGGTCCGGGCCGTATCGCGCGGATCAAGTCGGACGGCAGCATGGACGGCCATCCGGAATTTCTCACGGATGGTTCGATCAATGCGGGTTTTCCGAGCTATTCGCCGGATGGGAAGAAGATCGTGTATCGCGTGTGGAGCCAGAAGGTGCAGGGACTGCGCATTCTCGATCTCGATACGCACACCACGACGGTCCTGACCACGGAAACGGACAATCTGCCGGGCTGGTCGCCGGATGGCACGAAGATCGTCTTCACGCGCAAGCAGATCAACCCGGGCGATCCGAACAAATTCAACTATGACGTGTTCACGATCAAGCCGGACGGCACGGGCCTGAGCCGTCTGACCGACGACGGCTCGAATCAGGGGCATGCCGTGTGGACGTGGGACGGCCGCATCGCGTATAGCTCGGGCACGTATGGTTTCCGCGACGAACTCGCGCTGTACGACAACAGCTTCCAGCCCGACGGTCAGAACTGGGTGATGAACGCCGACGGTACCGATCAGCACGCCATCACGGATACGCTGTGGGAAGAAGCGATGCCGATGTACATACCCAATCCCTGATGCCGCTTTACGCTTGAGATGGAAAGAAAAAGGGCGCTGCGTCTGGACACAGCGCCCTTTTCACGTTCAGCGGAAATCGAACGATCAGCTCAGTCTGAACTGCGAAACGGAAGCACGCAGACGCGCGGCCTGATCGTCGAGTGAACCTGCCGCAGCGGCGGCCTGTTCGACAAGCGCCGCGTTCTGCTGGGTCACTTCGTCCATCTGCGAGACGGCGCGGTTCACCTGCTCGATGCCCGTGCTTTGTTCCGTCGATGCCGCCGCGATTTCGCCCATGATGTCGCTCACGCGCGCGATCGATTGCAGGATCTCGCGCATCCGTTCGCCCGCGTCGGCGACCTGACTCGTGCCTTGATCGACGCGCGCAACCGACGTTTCGATCAGCCCCTTGATGTCCTTGGCAGCGGACGCGCTGCGTTGCGCGAGCGAGCGCACTTCGCTCGCGACGACGGCGAAGCCGCGGCCTTCTTCGCCTGCACGCGCCGCTTCCACGGCTGCGTTCAACGCGAGAATGTTCGTCTGGAATGCAATGCCTTCGATCACGCCGATGATGTCGCCGATCTTGTGCGACTGCTCGACGATGCCCTGCATCGTGCCGACGACCTGATCGACGGCGTCGCCGCCGCTCCTGCTCGCCGCCGACGCCTGCAATGCAAGCTGGCTCGCCTGACGCGCATTGTCGGCGTTGTGCTGCACGGTCGTCGTCAGTTGCTCCATGCTGGCGGCCGTTTCCTGCAGCGATGCCGCCTGTTCCTCGGTGCGTTGCGACAGGTCCGTGTTGCCTTGCGAGATTTCGCTCGAGCCGGTCGCGATGGATTCGCTGGTCTGCTGGATGTCGTGCACGAGTTCGCGGAGCTTCAGCTTCATCTCGTGCAGCGCGTACATCAGGCTATGCCGGTCCGTCGTGGCGAGCTTGATGTCGGCCGCGAGATTGCCCGACGCGATCTGCGCGGCGAAGGCCGCTGCGTCCGCCGGCTCGCCGCCGAGCGTCTTGCGAATGCTCTTCGTCATGTACCAGGCCATCAGGCACACGGCAACGAGAATCGCCGCCGAAATCGCGATCAGGCGCGTGGCGGCGCGCCAGAACGCGGCCTCGATGTTGTCGTAGAAGAAGCCCGTCCCGATCCACCAGTTCCACTCGGGAACCGCGACGATACCCTGCAATTTCGCTTCGTACGGGCCGTTCGGCGAGCGCTGGATCAGTACGTCGACGAGCGCATAGTGATTCGCCGACAAACCGCGCGCGTAGGCGTCCAGGTCTGTTTCGCCCGGCAATGCGCCTTTGCCGACCATGCGCCTGCCGACGAGTTCGGCAACGGGATGCACGAGCATCAGGCCGTTCGGGTTCATCACCCAGTAGTAGCTCTTCTTGTCGGCGTTGAGCGCGTCCAGCGTGCGTTTCGCGGCGGCCTGGGCTTCGTCGCGTGTCATCTTGCCGCTCGCTTCCAGCTCGCGGTACGACTGCACCATGTGCTCGGCCTTGGTGAGCAGATTGACGGCTTCGGCCTGACGGTTCGCGATCAGCGCATCGTTGAGTTCGTGCAGCGACAGGGCGACGACGCACGCTATCCCCAATAGCGCGGTGGTGACCAGGACAATCAGTCGGGTAGAAAGTCTCATTGTGTTCCGGGTGGGATAGTTCGGGCTCTGCAAGGTTTATCGGCGGAATGCGGGAGAAATTGAGTGGCGCATGGGATCGAAATTCGCCATATCGCGCCCAGTTCTTCTTATGACCCCGGATGGACAAAGCGCGGCGTTTGCCGCGCTTCGAATGGTCAGACGATTGATGCGGGAGCGGAGACATCCGCCCCTTGTTTCGAGGACTATTCTGCGGCGCGCCGAACGCTCAAACGACGAATGGCGACCCATCTTGCTGGCCGCCTTTCGTCGTGTCTGCAACGGTGTGAAATCAGAAATGGATTTCGGCCATGAGCATCGGCGCGGAAGTGATCGTGCCGACTGTTTCGCTGGTCGGTGAGCCATACATGTGATGCCAATACTCGTAGCCGACGCCCGCATACACGGCGCGAGGATGTCCCGCGAATGAACCGAGATCGGCGAGCAGCGAAACGCGCGTGAGGAATTCCGTTTGCGTCTCGACGCCGAAACCGTCTTTGCCCTTTGGCCCCGTCACGCTCGCGAATCCACGGAAAATGAGCGGCACCGGACCGGCACGGAACGGAAAGAGCCACGAGCTTTCGATATGCCACGCGGTGTTGAAATGCACGTCGACGCCTGTAATGCCGTTATGGTTGCTTTCCGTTCGAAGGCCCGCGGTCAGATTCAGGAATCCTCGCGGCAGTGCGAATTCGATCGTCGGACCGAATACGAGCATCCGCGCGCGCTCCGCATAGGCGTCGTTCTTCGAGCCGAACTCGAAGCCGCTCGTGAAACCCACATCGCGAACGATGCCGAAGCCGACCGGCCGCCCGAGGATCTTGCCGGCGCTCAACTCGACGCGGCCGACGCTGTACACCTCCTGTGCTCCTCCCGTCGACGGGCCGCCTGCTTCCGGGTTCGCCGCGTTGGAGACGAGGTAATCGACATTGAACGCATAACTGCCGAAGCGGAAGCCGCCTGTGGTCGTGAGGTAGCCGATGTTCTGCACGACCTTGTCATGCATGCCCGGATAGTGGAAGTCGTTGCCGTAGCGGTAGCCGATATACGTATCGTTCCACGACACGGGCGGCTCGCCGGGTTCTTCGCCTGATTTCAGACTGGGTGCGGTGAGCGGCGCGACGGCATTCGACGGTGTCGTCTGCTGTGCTGGCGATGGCGGCGAGGCCGCGGGCGCGGTGTAGACCTCCGCGTAGCCGGGTTTGCTCAGGCAACAGAAGATCGCCGCGCCAGCAAGCGAGGCGCGCAAAGCTACCGATATGTTTTTCATGTCTCCGTCCGAAATGGATTTGTTATCAACCCCGCGGTGAAGAAATCCTATTGGATGCGTCGACGTCTGCCTTTACACAAAAATCAGATTCGCTGGCACTTTTGTGCGGCGTGATGCCCGTCGTTCAAAAGCGATTCATCGATCGAAAAAAATCCCAGCGAATCTGACTTTTGTGTAGGGACGCGCAGCCGAAGCGAACCTATTCTTGCCTTCACGCGCGCAACCGCAGCTCGCCAGGCGGCTCCGCCATCGCGTGGCGCATGCGCCGAAATCAGCTCTACGAAATGAATCAACGGACGACACGCATCGGCCTTTGCGTCTGCGTGCGGACCGGATCTAAAAACCAGAAGCTGTACGGAGACAAAATGAAGAAGCTCATTGTTCTGCTATCCGGCGTCGCGTGCGTATGCGCAGTAGACGTTGCTCACGCTCAATCGTCCGTCACGCTGTATGGCGTGATCGACAATGGACTCGAATATCAGAACCCGGGCACGGCGGCGGTGACGCGCGCGGTATCGGGCGGATTGTTCGCAAGCCGGTATGGCTTCAAGGGAAGCGAAGATATCGGCGGCGGCCTGCATGTGAATTTTCAACTGGAGCAGGGCTTTTCGAGCATCACTGGCGCGGCGTCGAATTCCGCCGCTGCGTTCAACCGGCAGGCGTGGGTCGGCATGTCGGGCGGTTTCGGCGAAATGCGTTTCGGGCTTCAGAACACGCCGCAATACATCTTCATGAACCCCGAACTCGATCCGCTCGCGGTGATGAGCATCGCGTCGCCGATGAACAACTTCAACAGCCTCACGGTGCGCGTCAACAACGCGATCTCGTACTTCACGCCGACCGTCTACGGGCTGACTGCGCAGTTCATGGTCGCGATGCGCGATTCGACGACGAAGCCGAGCAACGGCCTGCAGTTCTACAACGCGGCTGTCCGCTATGTGAACGGTCCGTTTCATCTGGCCGCAGGCTACGAGCAGGCCGCGAACGCGGCGGGCACGTCGATCCTGAAGATATTCAATGCGGGCGCATCCGTGAAGGTCGGTGCGGCGCGCTTCTTTCTCGCGTATCACACGGAACGTCAGACCGACGACAGCGTGAAGCGCGACGTCTACGAAGCATCGGGTTCGTATCTGTTCGGCCCTGCGGATCAGGTCGCCGTGCTGTACGGCTATGCGCACGATCGAACGGGTCAGGGAAACAATGCGCAGCAGATCGGTCTTTCTTACGAACACTATCTTTCGAAAGTGACGACGCTGTACGCGTCGGCCGGCTTCATCCAGAACCGCAATCAGGCGCACTTCACGCTGAACGGCACCGCGTATATAGGCGTGACGGTCGCGCCGGGCGCCAATACGCGCGGCATTACGCTCGGCATCGTGCATACGTTCTGATGCGTGAAGCAGCGCGCCGCGGCAGTTCGGGTAAATCGCAGGTCGCATTCTCCTGCATCGGTGTGGGAATATGTCGCGTGTATCCGTGCACGCGATGCAGTGGCATTCGAGTGCGAAGCAGAGGTTCGCATCGCAGCGTTCGTGGACAAACCTGGAGACGGTGAATCAGCAGGGCAATGCCGTTTGTGCCGTTTGGCCCCGTCATGCTGACATGATAAAGATGGCCGATACCCGTCCGGCTCGGCCGTCAGAGAGACTTTATGACGTACAGTGCCATGACGAAGGTTCAACCCAAGTGGAACGGCAAGGAGAAGCATGCGACCGTTCCGAAGGTCCGTTTGTACGTCGAGCGCCCGGAGGAGAAGAACTGGCTGGTACACGTCGGGCATGTCACGGACCGGGGCCGCTGGCGGACGGAACCTCACGCGCATCCCGCTTATGGCCAGGTGATCTACGTTCGTAGCGGACGCGGCGTCATGAATCTGGAAGGCAGCAGCGTGCCGTTCGAAGGGCCTTGCGCGTTGCTGTTGCCGACCGAATGCGTGCATGGTCTCGATTACGAAGTCGACGCCGACCGCTGGGTCGTGACGATCGAAGTCGCCTATCTGACCCAGATCAACGCCAAACTTCACGAATTCATCGGGCTGTGGGCGGCGCCTCGCATGATCCCGCTTGCGGATTCCACCGATACAGGAGTGGCGTTTTACAGCCTGATTCAACGTCTCAAGCAGGAAGTCGAGTCCGACTCGGTCGGTCACGTAGTCGGCACGGAAGCATTGCTGACCACGCTTCTGCTCATGCTGCTGCGTGAGGCGAGCCTGGATCAGACGGGCAGCGAAAGCGCGACGCGCAACGATATCCGCCTCGTCGACCGGTTCCGCAAACTGATCGACCAGCACTACCGCGAGAATCTGCCGTTGCAGGACTATGCATCGATGATGGCGGTGTCTCTCGTGCAACTGCGGGCCGCGTGTGCGTCCGCCACGGAGCAGAGCCCGACCAAGATGATTCATGCGCGCATCATCACCGAGGCGAAGCGTGATCTCATCTTCGGCAATATGTCGGTGGAGCAGATCGCATTTGGATTGGGCTTCGCCGATGCCGCCTATTTCACGCGCTTTTTCCGCAGGGAAGTGGGTCAAGCGCCGAGTCAGTTCCGCGCGGCGGCAAGGCAATAAGCGCGCTTGGACACAACGGATCGCAGCGGATATAAAAATACAAGCGAATCCGCGTTTTGTGCAGGGACGTCCACATCCGGATCCAGTACGCTTGGCCAATTTCTTCTCGAAGCTAACCGGTGATGATTCGGTCCCTCCAGAGAGACAGGCTGACGCGTTATGGTTTCGCACTCTTCTTCGTCGTGTTGATGAGCGGGTGCAAGAGCATCGCAACGCAAGCGACAGGCGCGCAAACCGACCTCGTGTATGTCGGTACGCAAGATAGCCGGATTCATGCGCTGCGCCTCGATACATCGACGGGCAAGCTCGACACAATCGGTGTCGTCGCCAGCGGCACGCGATCGACGTGGGTGACGTCGCATCCTCAACTACCCGTTCTCTACGCCGTCGACGACGACAATTCGCGCGAAGGAAGCGTCACGGCCTACGCAGTGAATCGCGCGACGGGCGCACTGACGAAAATGAATGCGGTGCTGGCGGGCGGCACGGGCACGACGAATCTTCTGCTGGACACGCCTGCGACGACCTTGCTCGCCGCGAACTACGGCAGCGGTTCTGTGTCGAGCATCGTGGTTCAACCGGACGGCAGTCTCGGCCCGCTCGTATCGACGGTCAAGGAAACAGGTTCGGGACCGAACCGGCGGCAGGCGAGCGCGCATGCGCATAGTGCCGTGGTCGATCCTTCGGGACGATACGTGCTCGTTCCCGACTTCGGCGCGGATCGCGTGTTCGTGTATGGCTTCGATCGGACGACGCATGCGTTGTCGGCCGATGACAACGTGCACGCCTTTGCCGTGCCACCCGGCAGCGGGCCGCGTCATCTCGCGTTCGGATCGAGCGGCCAGTTCGTTTATCTGCTCACGGAGTTGTCGGCGGAGATCATGGTGCTGCGCTGGGACGCTTCAAAAGGGCGGTTAAGCCCCGTGCAGACATTGCCTGTGACCAGCGAATCATTCAAAGGCGTGAAAAGCGGCGCCGAAATCGCAGTGAGCCGCGATGGGCGTTTCGTTTATGTCGAGAATCGCGCGGAGAATGAACTGGTTGTTTATCGTGTGGACGGCGAATCGGGCATGCTCTCGCTGATTCAACGCACATCGTCGGGTGGTGAAAAACCGTGGGGTTTTGCCATCGGTCCTTCGGGAAAGTGGATGCTGGTTGCCAACCAGCAGAACGGCAAAGTCAATGTATTCGCCATCGACTCCTCATCCGGCAAGCTGTCCAATACGGGAGAGTCGGCGGACATGCCGACTCCCGTCGCTATCGACTTCGTGCAGTGACGATCGCTATCGTCGCGTGACCTTAGAACTTCACGCGCAGGCCCGAGAAAACGGCCACTTGCCGGTTTGTCGATGAAGCCGTGCCTGCGTCGGCGATCGTTGCGATCTTCTGATATCCGCTGCCGACGCGTGTCGAAGCATCGCCCGCCGCGAGTTGATAGGCCGCCGACAGATACACGTCGGTGCGCTTCGACAACGCATAGTCGACGCCGAGCGTGAACTGATGCCAGCGCGGCTTCAGATTCGCGCCATTCGTGCCGGGCAGATTCGTCGCGCGTCCGTCGGTGTAGGTGTAGACGCCGATCAGCGTGAAAGCAGGCGTGAACAGATAGCGCGCATTCAGATCGTAGTTGTTGAACTTGCGCGACGAGCCGTCGCTATAGTCGAGTTGCGTGTGGCTCCACGCGAACCCGAGCGTGGCCGCGCCGATCGTATAGTTCGTGCCCGCCGCCGCAATCTGCTGACGCACGACGCCGCCGTTCAAGCCGTAAAAGAACGCGCCGCTGTAGTCGTCGCCGGATGTCGTCGATGCACCGCCGATTGCGCCGCTCGTGTTCGATGCCGCATTCGGATGATTCAGCACGTTATATCCGCCGCCAATCGAGAACGGTCCGTTCACATAGTTCGCGGCCACGCCCCACGCGCGATTGTTACTGAAGCCCGTTCCGCTGCCGCTATTCGCCTGATTGCTGAACGCATAGAGGCCGTCGACGGTCAGCCCTGCAATCGTGTCGCTGCGGAACTTGACCGCGTTGTTCACGCGGAACGTCTGGTTCAGATTGTCGTTGTCGCCGATGTGCGTCGAAGGCGACCAGAAGCCGGGACCGGCGTACTGCGAGACGAGGTCCGTCACGGGTTCGTATTGCCGGCCGAGCGTGAGCGTGCCGATGCCCGTCTTCTGCACGCCGACGAACGCCTGACGCCCGAACAGACGGCCGCCTTGCGCCGACGTGCCGTCGTTGGGACGGAAGCCGCTTTCGAGCGTGAAGATCGCATTCAACCCGCCGCCGAGATCTTCGACGCCGCGCAGTCCCCAGCGGCTGCCGCTCAGCTTGCCGCTCGTCTGCTGGATGTTGCTCGCGCCTTTCTGATTGTTCGTATAGGTGATGCCCGCATCGACGAGGCCATACAGCGTGACGGCGCTTTGTGCATTCACGAGTGCGGGCGTCAGCGCGACCAGGCCAGCGGCGCTGGCAAGAACAACATGTTTCATCGGACTCCCTTTTTATCTATCGAATGGAAAAGGAACCCGATGCTATGAGTGCAAACGGTAAAAACGAAGGAACGATTTCTACTTTGTTATTTGCCTGAAAACTGATTTGCAACGCAGCTGCATCGGCTAATGTATTGTGTCGTTCGGCATGGTCAAGTCAGGAGACACCACATCGCAAGAAAAGGATTCGAGCCGGATCGCATTGCATGCTGGCTTCCCGGCGCGTTATGTATGCCGCCGCCGATTCCCGGATTCACCCAGTCGCCGTCTTTCTGACGAAATTCCCCGGCTGTAAAGAGCACATACGCCTCTTCCGGAGGATGGCTGTGGTCCGGGTATCGGACGTTGGGTGCCATGACGGAAAAGCCCAGTTGCACGTCATAGCGGCTTTCGGCGCCGCCGGGTCCGCAAATCATGCCGTGCACGTGGCCTTCGATGTAGTTGTCGCTACCGTGCGATCCCGTCGTGCGACGCGTCCAGCCCAACGCAGGCTCGAGCAATTTGATGGTTCGTGCCGCTGCGCCGATTTGCGTCGGCAGGTCGATGACGGGTGCCAATGCCGCATCGATAAATTCGCATGCGGGATAGCGGGTGGTGTGTCGCTTGCCGTCATCCGATGGAATGCGTAACCGTTCGAAGATGCGAGACGCAACGGCTCTTCCCGCCTCAGGCAGCTTGTCTGACTGAAAGAGGTCCTCGGCTATTCGAACGAACGTTTCGATGTGTTCCGGTCGGTTGCTCATGTTGCTCGCTGAATGAGGATGAGGTCTTCGATTGTCACGTATAACGTCATGTATGACGTCAAAGCCAGTCGGTCTCGAAGCTGCAATCCGTCAGCGAGACGCAACCGTTGTCCGTGAGCACGACCTGTTGTTCGAGCTTGACGCCCTGCGTCCCGCCTTCCGCGCCGATGTAACTCTCGACGCACACCGTCATTCCGACTTCGAACACGCCGTCGTAACCCGAGCTTTCCCAATCGACCTGGTGCGCAATCGACGGATATTCGTCGACCATGCCGATGCCGTGCGCGAGACAGCAATATCGGTTCTTGATGTACTCGTCGGGGATCTTCCATGCCTTTTCCGAGAACTCACGGAATGTCATGCCCGCTTGCAGGACGTCCATATTGAAGTGGACCTGTGTATACGCGAGATCGTACAGCTTGCGTTGCTGATCGGAAGGACGGCCGTCGCCGACGAGCCATGTGCGCGAAATATCCGAGCAGTAGCCGTTCGGACCGACCATGTCGGTATCGAACGCGAGCAGATCGCCGGCCTGCAAAACACGGCTGGAGCATTCGTGCATCCAGGGATTGGTGCGGTCGCCGGATGCGAGCAGTCGTGTTTCGATCCACTCGCCACCGTTTCGAATGTTCTCGTAGTGGAGGTTGGCCCAGATGTCGTTTTCGGTGAGTCCCGGACGAAGCTCACGACGCATACGCGCGATTCCTTTTTCGGCCGTACGCAAAGACTCGCCGATCAGAACGAGTTCGCCGGGTGACTTGATCAGGCGCGCCGTTTCCATCAAAGCTTGCCCGTCGAGCAGCGTAAGTCCGTGCTTCTCCAGACAGGCCGTGCCGAACGGGTCGAGTCGATCCACTGCCAATACACTGTCGCCCGGCGCGTTTTTTCGGAACACGTCGACTATTTCGGCGCCCCAGGTTTCAGCGCGACGCTCCGCTTCATGACCCGCATTGAAAAACGTCCAGCTCAGTGCGCCGCGTAATTCGACGTTCAGATCGAGACCATCCCATACGTGCTCACTGCTGTGAAATTCCCACGCGACGATGCGGCCGTCCGCGAAGACCATCACGTATCGCGCGGGATTGCGGCCCGCCCATACCTGCATGTTCGATGTATCGGTCGCATACCGGATGTTGACCGGATCGTAGAGCAGGATTGCGGGGCATTTGTGCTTGCGTAGCTGCTCCTGCACGCGAGCGAGCCGATAAGCCCGGACGTCGCGCAGTACGCTTTGCTTCGAATCGCTTGTTGCGGCTGTACCTGCATCCAGCAGAGGATCATCCGTCATTCTTTGTTGCTCCAGACATTGTTTTGAGTGTGGGGCTGCGCGTTCGATGCCGGGATGCTTGCGCCAATCAAAGCTCGAGTACGAGGTCCGAGGTCGGACGGCTGCAGCAAAGCAGTCGAAATCCTTTTTGCACTTCCCGCTCGCGAATGCCGCCGTTGTGATTCATGTCGACGGTGCCTTCGAGCACTTTCGTCTTGCACGTACCGCAGATGCCCTGACTGCACGACGATGGAATGGCCACACCGGCTTTCCTCGCGGCAGAGAGCACCGTATCGGCGGCGTTCACCGTGAACGTCCGCGATGAGCGCGAGAGCTTGACGCTGAAAGTAGCTTGAGGTGCATCGTTTGCCGGTGCAGCGGGCTCCGGTGCGACGCCGGCGCTGATGTCGAAGCTTTCCTGGTGGTAGCGCGCCGGGTTGTGCCCGCCTTCGCGAAGCAACCCGCGCGCGGCGTTCATGTAGCCGGCGGGACCGCACGTGAATACTTCGCGCTCGATGTAATCGGGCACCCACTCCGACAGAAGCCGGAGACTGAGTCGGCCTGTCGGTCCTGACCAGCCGCCTTCATCTCCGACGCCTTCGCATACGAAGAACGTCCGCAGGCGCGGAGAAAGCTCGGTGAGCCGCTGCAATTCCTTTCGAAAGACGATGTCGGCAGGCGTCCGCGCGCTATGCACGAACACGATGTCGCGGTCCAGACCGAGGTCGATGCTCGCGCGTGTCATCGACATCAACGGCGTGACGCCCGACCCAGCCGACAGATACAACGACTTCGCAGCAGGCGCGGCGGTCGGCGTGAAGCTGCCGGACGGACCGTATGCGCGCAACTCGCTGCCGGGCTTCATGTTGTCGTGAAGCCAGTTCGACATGGTGCCGCCCGGTACGCGCTTGACGGTGATCGACAGCAGATAGGGGCGCGTCGGAGGAGAAGAAATCGTGTAGCAGCGTTCGACCGATTGTCCCTGCACCTGAGCCGATACCGTCATGAACTGGCCAGGCTCGAACCGCACGGGCGAACCATCGCCGACGCGAAATTCGAAGCTCTTCACGTCGTGGGTCTCGTCCACGACGCGGCAACACGTCAGCGTCTTCTGTTCGCCACTGGCCCAGAGCGCGCCGCCGCTTTCCCAGGTGCTTGCGTTCGAGAGTCTGTCGTCAGCTTCGGGGGCGGGGTCGAACATTCTTTCTACCGAGTTCATCGCATCAAACCTGTTGTCTAAATCGCGGATTCAGCGTGAATGTGGACGCGTTGCCGGGCTCGTTCTTCTGATATCGCCGTCGTGCGATGCGGCCACCGTTGCTGTGACTTGAGTATTGGTGGCGGGTAAATCAGCGTCAATGCGCTTTATTTTCGTGGCGCTATTACATTAGGTTATGCGTCGCGCGAGCACTGGCGACACACGCGTATTCGACGCCGTCGAACCCGTCCGTCTAAGTGACTTCCCTGATTAGACGTATTGTCGGCTTGACGAATACAATTTGTAGACACACGATAGTTGCAACAGGAGAGCGCATGAAGACGAACATCGTCGAACTCGAGCGGGAGGATGGCCAGGCTTCGTCCCCCGATCGCAAATCAGTTCTGGGACAGGCGCTGCGCCACCGCATTCTGAGCATGGAACTGGCGCCGGGCGCGTCGCTTGACGAAGTGGCACTGGCCGAGGAGTTCGGGCTCTCGCGACCGCCCGTGCGCGAACTGATGCGGCAGATGGCTGCCGAGGGCTACATCGAACTGGAAGCGAATCGCGCGGCGCGCGTGGCGTCGATGAATTACGACTCGCTGCGTAATTATTTTCTGGCGGCGCCGCTGATATACGTCGCGACGACCAAGCTGGCGGCCGTTCACGCAACGCAAGCCGAGATCGATGGTTTGAAGCGAATCCAGGAACGGTTTCGCGCGGCAGTGGAAGGGGTCGATGTCGACGAGCGGGTTTTGCAGAATGACGGGTTTCACCTCGCGATCGGAAAGATGGCGCACAACCCGTATTTGTTGCCGAGCCTGTGCCGGCTGCTGATCGATCATGCGCGGCTAGGCAAGACGTTTTATCAGCCGCGAGACGAGCGCATGGACGCCGACCTCGCGGAAGCGGTGCAGCAGCACGAGGACATCATCGATGCGATTCAGCGACGTGATGCCGATACCGCCGGCGAAATCGTGCGTGCGCATGTGTATCTCGCGCGACGAAACATGGCGTCGTATGTCGCGCCGGATGGTGTCGACGTGCCGATCAATTTTTAGCCTTGCGAACCGGGAGTGGCTGCTCGGTTCCTCATGCAACCCTGCATCACTGAGAGACTGATATGACTGATTTGCTGTCCGGGAGCGAATATCACAACATCGCTCGTGAATTGAAGTTGCCGAGCCGGGTCATCATCGATGGCAAGGCTTGCGCCGCGGCATCCGGCGAGACGTTTGCGACGTTCAATCCGGCGACGGGCGAGCAACTCGCCGACGTGCCCGCTTGCGCCAGGGCCGACGTGGATGCGGCGGTCGTGAGCGCTCGCACGGCATTCGAGGACGGACGCTGGTCGAAGCTGCATCCCGCCGCGCGCAAACAGGCGATGCTTCGGCTCGCCGATCTCATCGAAGAGAACGCGCTGGAACTCTCGGTCATGGAGAGTCTCGATGCAGGCAAGACGATCTTCGATTGTCAGACCGTCGACGTTCCCGAAACGATCAATGTGCTGCGTTGGCACGCGGAAGCCATCGACAAGATCTACGACCAGGTTTCGCCGGCCTCGGACAGTCACATTTCGATGATCGTGCGCGAGCCGGTGGGTGTCGTCGGCCTCGTACTGCCGTGGAATTTTCCGCTGCTGATGCTTGCGTGGAAAATCGGTCCGTCACTGGCGGCAGGGTGTTCGCTCGTCGTGAAGCCAGCCGAAGAAACATCGCTTACGACGATGCGGGTCGCCGAACTCGCGCTCGAAGCGGGCATTCCCGCCGGTGTGTTCAATGTCGTGACGGGCACAGGTCCCGCAGTGGGCGAGCCGATCGGGCGTCATCGCGACATCGATATGGTGTCGTTTACGGGTTCCACCGATACGGGTCGCCGCTTCCTTTCCTATTCCGCCGAAAGCAACCTCAAAGAGATCGTGCTCGAGATGGGCGGGAAAAACCCCTGCATCGTGATGTCCGACGCGACCGACCTCGACGCAGTGGCAGGCCACATCGTCAATGGTGCGCTCTGGAACATGGGCGAGAACTGTTCGGCGATTTCGCGGCTCATCGTCCATCGCGACATCAAGGGACCACTGCTGGACCGGATCATGAAGCTCGCCGGGGAATGGCGCGTCGGCGATCCTTTGGACCCGGCCAACCGGATCGGACCGCTCGTTTCGCCGCAGCACTACGAGAAAGTGCAGTCGTATCTGTCGGGCGATATCAACGTCCTCTGCGGCGGACAGACGAGCGAAGGGCGCTACGTGCATCCGACCATCATCGACGTCGAAAGCAATGACGCAAAGCACGCTCGCGAAGAAATCTTCGGGCCGATTCTGTCGGTCATCACGGTAAGCAGCTTGCAGGAAGCCATCGACATCGCGAACGACACTGACTACGGTCTTGCAGCGTCCGTGTTCGCGGGCAATGGAAAGCGCGCATTGCGTGCGGCGCGTGCACTGCGAGCGGGCACCGTGACAGTGAACTCATTCGGTGAAGGCGATATCACGACCCCATTCGGCGGATTCAAGCAGTCGGGTTTCGGCGGACGTGACAACTCGCTCCATGCGCATGACCAGTACACGCAGTTGAAGACTATCTGGCTCGACCTGAACGACAACGAAGCGGACGACGAGTAACGACATGAAAGATTTCTCCTTTACTGGCATCAATCTGGCGATTAGTACTCCTTTTAATAACGATGGAAAACCGGATCACGCGCGACTCGAACAGCTCATCGAACGATATCTCGCGGCGGGCATACGCGGTTTCGTGCTCAGCTCGGGCACGGGCATGCACGTGTATCTGTCGCAGGAAGAATCGAAAGCGCTGGTCGCGTTCGGCGCGAAGGTGATCGACGGGCGGGCACGCATCATCGCGCAGACCTCCGCGCTGCTCGTCGATGACGTGGTGGAGCGCACGCGTCATGCAGCCGATTGCGGTGCTGGCGCGGTGATGGTGCTGCCGCCGTTCTTCGAAGGACCGACGGACGACGACGGTGTATTCGATTTCTATGCCGCCGTCGCGCGTGCCGGCCTGCCTGTCATCGGCTACAACGTGCCGCAGGCCGTTGGCGTGGAAATCACGCCGTTGCTCCTGCGCCGTCTCTGCGAGATTCCCGAATTCCTCGCGGTGAAGGACAGCAGCGGAGATTTGAGCAAACAGGCAGCGCTCGTTCGCACAGGGCTTCCGGTGATGAACGGCGCGGACCCGCTCATGCCGTACGCAATGTATGCGGGCGTGCGCGGGCTCATCTGGGGCGGCGCGAACTTTGCCCCGAAGACGTGCACGCAGTTCGTCACGGCAGCCCAGGAACATCGCTGGGACGATGCGAGAGAACTCTGGCGACTCCTGGAGCCTGCCATGTCGCTGATCTGGGAAGGCGACTACGTGCAGTCCGTCTATGCCGCCGCGGAAATGACGGGTTATGGAGCGGGAAATCCGCGTCGTCCGCTCGCACGGCTTTCCGCAAGGAAGGCCGACGCCCTGCGCAGCGCGCTCGGCGAACTGGTCGAGCGCGAAAAGCTTGCCGTTTAAGGACCTGGGCTAACTATCATGTTCGTAGCGAGCAAACTTCCGCAGCATCTCGGCCAGTCAGGGTGGGTGTCCATGCTGCCGCCCAGGATGCCGCGCCCGCCGCTCAATCGCGCAGTGAATGCCGACATCGTGGTGATTGGCGGAGGCTTTGCGGGGCTGTCGGCGGCAAGGCGTCTCTCGCAACTCGACCCGCGTCTCAAAGTCGTCATTCTGGAAGCGGGAGAAATCGCGGAGGGCGCGACAGGGCGCAATTCCGGTTTCATCATCGACCTGCCTCACGAAGTTTCGTCCGAAGACTACGGCGGGTCCGATACCAACGAGCGACGCCACGATATCAAGGTCCATCGCATCGCAATTGCTCTCGCGCAGGATCTGGCCAACGAAAAGGGCTGGGGCAAAGACGTTTTCGATCCTTGCGGCAAATACAACGTCGCGTTGGGGCTGCAAGGCGACGAGCACGTCTCGTCTTACGCGAAGCAACTGGACAAGGTGAACGAACCGTACAGGCTTCTCGATGCGAACGAGATTGCCGCTGTGACGGGAACGAAGTCGTTCACGTCGGCGATTTTCACGCCAGGGACCGTCATCATTCAGCCCGCCGCTTACATCAGGGGACTGGCCGACTCGTTCGATGACCCTGTGAAGCTTTACGAGAACACACCTGCTCTGTCGTTCGAACGACAGGGCGCGTCGTGGCTGATCAAGACGCCCAAAGGGTCTGTCAATGCCGGGAAAATCATCCTCGCGAACAACGGACAGGCGCAGAGCTTCGGACTCTTCCTTGGACAGCTTCTGCACGTCTATACCTACGCGTCGATGACGGAAGCGTTCGATCCGAAACGGCTCGGTGGTCAGCGTTCATGGGCGGCCACGCCTGCATTCCCGATGGGAACGACTGTGCGTCGCGTCGAAGGCGACAAGGGCGACCGTATTCTGATTCGCTCGCGATACACCTACAACCCTCGCATGCAGGTGAGCAAAAGCGCAATTGCACGCGCCGGCCGCGTGCACGACCGCAAGTTCGAGACGCGTTTCCCCATGCTGAAAGGCATGCCGATGGAATACCGATGGGCGGGTGCGATGGCACTGACCTGGAACGGCGTCCCGGCTTTCGGCGAGATCGAGCCCGGTGTCTTTGCCGCAATCGCTTGCAATGGAGTGGGTGCGACGAAAGCGACCGCGTCGGGAATCGCTGCCGCCGAGGCCGCGTTCGGTCAGGATTCGTGGCTCGTTCAGGTCTTCCGGGGTTTTGCAGCACCGAAGCGGCTGCCGCCGCAACCTTTCCTGACGATAGGCGCAACGGCGAATCTCAGCATGAAGGAATGGTCGGCCGGAGCGGAGTAATCACGATTCGCGTCGCGAGACAGGTGGCGCCGACTGGCGATTGAATGATGGAGGAACACATGGACTGGATAAACAAATTCCCGCATATGCAGGACGAGGCGCTTCTGCATATGAAGCGTTCGATCGATGACGGCTTCCGTGCATTCACGGCGGCATACGGTGACCCCATCGACAGCTTCTTCCATCCGCTGCAGGAGTTCCTGATGGCGGCAGAGAGGTTCATGACGCAAACGCCGTGGCCCGTAATCATGCTGCTCGTGCTGGTCATCGCCTGGGGTGCCAGCAGAAACTGGAAGGTGGTGCTCGGCTGCTTCGTCACGCTCACGCTGATCGGCTACCTCGACATGTGGCAGGACACGATGCGCACTGTGTCGATGATTTTCGTGTGCACGTTCCTGTCGATTGTCATCGGCTTGCCGATCGGCATTCTGATGGCGAAGTCGGACCGCATACGCAAACTGGTGGACCCGATCCTCGACGTGATGCAAACCATGCCGAGCTTCGTTTATCTGATTCCCGTCGTGATGCTGCTCGGTATCGGACGTGTGCCTGGCCTGATTGCCGTCGTCATCTACGCGATTCCGCCGATGATCCGGCTCACCAGTCTCGGCATCCGGCTGGTCGACCGCGACATTCTCGAAGCCGCCGACGCATTCGGTTCGTCGGGCTGGCAACGGTTGCTGAAGGTTCAGTTGCCGCTGGCGCTGCCGACCATCATGGCGGGTGTCAATCAGACCATCATGATGGCGCTGGCGATGGTCGTCGTCGCAGCGATGATCGGCGTTCAGGGACTGGGGCAGCCGGTTCTGAAAGCCATCGCGAACCAGTACTTCACACTCGGTATCTTCAACGGACTTGCTATCGTGGGTATCGCGGTGATCTTCGACCGCGTGAGTCAGGCATATGGCAAGCGGCTCCAAAAGCATCAGGAGGTGGTCCATGGCTGACATTCAATCCGGCGGCATCCGCATCCAGCATCTGTACAAGATCTTCGGACCCAAGGCCGCATCCTATGTCGAAGCCGTCAAGAACGGTTTGTCGAAAGCCGAGTTGCTGAAAGAGACCGGTCATGTCCTTGGACTGCGAGACATCAACCTGGATATTCCGGCCGGCTCCATTCAGGTGATCATGGGCCTCTCGGGGTCGGGCAAGTCGACGCTCATCCGGCACATCAATCGCCTGATCGATCCGACTGCCGGGGAAGTGCTGATTGGCGGCGTCGATGTCTGCAAGATGGGCTTTCGCGGATTGCGCGAATTCCGCCGACGCCAGACCGCGATGGTATTCCAGAAGTTCGCGCTGCTCCCGCATCGCAATGTGCTCGACAACGTGATTTACGGCCTCGAAATCTGCGGCGTGAAGCGCCATGCCGCCGTTGAGACAGCGATGCGCTGGATCGAACGCGTCGGCCTCAAGGGCTTCGAGCAGCGCTTTCCGAATCAGCTGTCGGGCGGCATGCAGCAGCGCGTCGGTCTCGCGCGGGCACTTGCGATGGATGCGCCCGTTCTGCTGATGGACGAAGCGTATTCCGCGCTCGATCCGCTGATCCGCATGGACATGCAGACCGTGCTGCTGGATCTTCAGAAGGAAATCAGGAAGACGATCGTCTTCATCACGCACGACCTCGACGAAGCGCTCCGCCTTGGCGATCAGATCGCGATCCTGCGCGACGGCTGCATCGTGCAGCAAGGCACGAAGCAGGACATCGTACTGCGGCCCGCCGACGAGTACGTCACGAACTTCGTGAAGCAGGTGAATCGTGGGCGGGTCGTCTGTGTCGAGTCGGTGATGACGCCGTTGCGCGCAGGCGTGGCATCGGCAGGAAATCATGTTGTGGCCGGCACGACGATCGAGGAAGCGATTTCGATGCTGACGCACAACCCTGCAATCGAGCAACTCACTGTCGTCGGCGCGGAAAAGCAGCCGCTCGGCAGCGTGAGCCTACGTCAGCTGGCGTGTGCGCTGATTACCTCGGACGAGCGGTGTGACGCGATTCGTGTACCGGCCGAAGCACGCATCCGCACCGAAGCGCTTCCCGGTGTATCGCTAACGCCGCTCGAAAGATAAGCACGAAGGTTGCCGCAGTGATGCGGCAACCGGGGTTGAAAGGTCGCTTCCGGGGAACGGCCGGTGGTTGTTGTCAGGCAGGTGATTCGAGAACTGGCAGTTAATTATCGCAACGCGTTAGTTAGTGATCCGATATAAATGGAAACTGACTCACGCATCGACCAACGCATGCCGGCGAAGCTCCGGAAACTTTTTGGGAAACTGCAATGAAATCGACATTTCTAGGGGCGGCGCTCGTCGCTATCGGGATTTTCTGCGGAAGCTCACAAGCCAACGCTGCCGCTTGCGGAAACGTGACGATCGCAAGCATGAACTGGCAGAGCGCGGAACTCGAAGCGGCTGTCGACAAGGTCATTCTTCAGGAAGGCTACGGCTGTTCGGTGAATAGCGTCGTCGGCGATACCGTGCCGACCATCACGTCGATGGTCGACAAAGGCAAGCCGGATATCGTGCCGGAGGGCGCAATCGATTTGCTGCCTGCCGTTGCCAAGCAGGGCATCGATTCGAAGAAGATCGTTCTGGCGGGCCACGTCATTCAGGAAGGCGCCGTCTACGGCTGGTACATCCCGAAGTACGTCGCGGACGCGCATCCCGAGATCAAGACGATTTCCGATGCGCTGAAGCATCCCGAGCTTTTCCCGGATCCGGAAAATCCCGGCAAAGGCGCGGTCTACAACGGACCTCAGGGCTGGGGCATCACTGTCAATACAGCGCAGTTGTACAAGGCGTTTGGCGCAGAACAGAAAGGCTTCCGGCTCGTCGATACGGGTTCTGCCGCCGGTCTGGATGGCTCGCTCGTAAAAGCGTATGAACGCAAACAGGGCTGGCTCGGTGTGTACTGGGCGCCGACGTCGCTGCTCGGCAAATACAAAATGGTCAGGCTGAGCGAGGGTGTGCCCATCGATCAGGCCGAGTGGAAGCGTTGCACGACGGTGGCAAGCTGTCCCGACCCGAAACCGACCGGCTGGCCGGGAAGCCGTCTGCTCACGCTGGTCTCGAAGCCGTTCGCCGACAGGGCAAGTCCTGATGTCATGAAGTATCTGGATACGCGTACTTTTACGACAGCCGATGTTCAGCAAGTCATGGCATGGATGACCGATAATCAGGCGACGGGCGAGGACGCCGCGAAGCACTTTCTGAAAGAGAAGCCGCAAATCTGGACGAAGTGGGTGACGCCGGCCGCCGCGGAAAAGATCAAGGCGTCGCTATAAAAGCGCCAGCGCCTCGCTTCAAGACGCGAGTTTCCGGGGGGACGATTGCCGTCCCCTCGGCGTCATTTGCAGAAGAACTATTTCCCTGTGCTCACGATGAAAGCAGCTATGGACGGCGCAAAAGGTTATCGGCGGCTGATACCCTCGCTCACGGCGCTAGTCGAATTCGAAGCAGTCGCGCGGTTGCGAAGCTTCACACTTGCCGCCGCCGAGCTTGGCGTGACGCAGGCCGCCGTCAGCCGGCAGGTCAGGTTGCTCGAAGAGACGCTCGGCGTCCGGCTACTCGACCGGCTGCATCGCACGACCACGCTGACGGGCGAGGGCGACGCGCTGTACAAGGTCGTCGCGGAAGCAATGGGGAAAATTGCGGGCGTGTTCGACCGCCTGTCGACGGGAATCGAGGACGAAGAACTCGTGCTCGCAACGACGGCTGCGTTCTCGCATTTCCGCCTGATGTCGAGTCTCACGCGGCTCAAGCGTGTGCAGCCTGGCCTGCGTATTCGCCTCACGACGACGATGTTCATGGCGGACCTGCGTCACAACGAAGTCGATGCGGCGGTTCGCTGGGGCAACGGCCGGTGGAGCGATGGAACATCGCATCTGCTGTTCGGCGAGCAGGTGTTTCCCGTGTGTTCGCCGGGCTGGAAAGACGAGTACGGTGCGCCTGCATCGCTGGAAGAACTCGCGAACATGACGCTGATCGCGTACGACCCGACGTCGGAAGGCTGGCTGACCTGGGAAGAATGGTTCCGCGCCGTGGGCGCGCCTCCAACCCGGCTCAAATACGGTGTGCGTACGTGTCTCTATACGGATGCCGTCCAGGCGGCCCGGCTCGGACAGGGCGTTGCGCTGGGCTTTGGCAGTCTGCTGCACGAACACGTCGCATCGGGCGAACTCGTACGTCTGACGAGCGCGTCCATCACGCTGAACGACGCCTACTATCTGGTCGTGCCGCACGGCAAACCGATGTCGCCGACAATCGAAACGCTGATCGAAGCGTTAAGGAATTCAGTCGGGCTGTCCTGATATGTGCTTTCAGGAAGGCCGATCGCGCGGATACCTCGCACCTATAAATCAAAGTAATACGTCCGCGAAAATAAAGCGCATTGACGACCTTTCTGGGCACTCCAATACTCAAGGGTAACGCGGGAACATTCGAATTCCCGATACCCCTGAACGTTGGAGATAGACGATGTCTGAGTTCGTATTGAAGCCTCTTGGTGAGCTCGTTCGAAGCCGCGAACCCGGGTGCGGATTGCCCGGAGAGGTTTTCAGCCGGCAGGATGTGTTCGATACCGACGTCGATATCTTTTTCCACAAGCACTGGATCGTGGTCGGCGTGACGGCGGATGTGCCGGAACCGGGCGACGTCTCCGTCGTCGACATCGGCCGGGCGTCGGTGATCATCGTGCGCGATGACGACGAGAACATTCGCGCGTATCGCAATGTGTGCCGCCATCGCGGCGCGCGTCTGAAGGAAGCCGGGAAGTCGACGGTCGGCATGCTCGTGTGTCCGTATCACCAGTGGACGTACGATCTCGACGGCAGCTTGCGACACACCAGGCACATGGGGAAGGATTTCGATCCGACCTGTCGCAGTCTGCGGCCGGTGCATCTGAAGGTTGTCGGCACACATGTATTGGTGTGTTTCGCGGACGAGCCGCCGGCCGACATCGCGAAGCTCGAAGAAACGATGACGCCGCGTTTCGCCCCTTACGAGTTGCAGAACACGAAGATTGCCTTCGAGTCCGAAATCGTCGAAGACGGCAACTGGAAGCTCGTGATGGAGAACAACCGCGAGTGCTACCACTGCGAAGCGGGACATCCGGAGTTGACGATGTCGTTTCTGCCGGAATCCACAGGCGCCAGCGCCGACGACATGGACGATGAAGGACGAAAAGCGCTCGACGCCTATAACAGGCTCAACGCCGACACCCAGAAGAACTGGGAAAGCGACGGATGGGTATGCACAGCCGTCGAGGAACTCAGCGGAGACGTTGCCACGCATTTCCGCACCGAGCGGCTTCTCATCGCAGGCCACGGCGAGTCGCAGACGTTGGACACCAAGGTCGCGTGTCAGAAACTGCTGGGCAATCTCACCCGCCGCGATCTTGGCGACACGCATATGTGGACGCACAACTCGTGGACGCATGTGATGAGCGACCACGCGATGATTTCCTGGATCATCCCGCTCACTCCCGAGAAGACCCTTGTTCGCACGAAGTGGCTGGTCCACGCCGACGCGGTAGAAGGCGTGGACTACGACCTCACGAAGCTGACCGAGGTGTGGGTTGCGACGAACGCTCAAGACGCGAGCCTGGTCGCAATCAATCATCGTGGCGCGCAGGATCCCGGCTATATCCCGGGACCGTACTCTCCGTCCACTGAGACCTACGTCGATCAGTTCGTCGACTGGTATTCGGGGCGTCTGAAAGCGCACGGGATCTGACGTCGCCGATACATGTCCGTTGGGTCGACACGAGTCCAACGCGCATAGGTCGCTGCTTGCGCAGGAAAGCATCTGCTTCACGAAGGAAGGACGGGCCCGGCCCGTCCTTTGTCGTCTCATTGCCACCAGACGAGCCATGAAACTATCGACGGTTGCCTTCCTTCTCCTCGGCCTGCTCGGGGGCATGAATCTCGTCTACATGAAATGGGCCACGGATCTCATCAGTCCCGTTCAGGTGGCGTTCTTGCGGGTCTTGTTTGGCTTCCTGCCGCTCGCGCTCGCGGCGTGGCAGCAGCGAGCCATTACGCGGGCGCAGATGCGGCTGCTGCCGCATTTTCTGATCATGGCGGCAGGCGCAACGGCCTTTTACTTCATCGCGATCATCAAAGGCACGGCGCTGGTTCCGCTCGGCATTGCCGGCGTGCTAGGCGGATCGATTGCACTGTTCACAGCGGTTTTTTCTCTGGTTCTGCTGCGAACGGAGAAACTCACAGTCGTGATGGCGACTGCCGTGGTGCTCGGCTTCCTGGGTATCGTTCTGATCGCGCGTCCATGGGAGGACGGCGACGGCGCGATCAGTGCGGCGGGTGTCCTGTGGTTGCTGGCGAGTGCGAGCGTACTCGGACTTTCCTATATCTACGTCCGTGTATTCTTGTCGCCGGCCAATTTGCCGCCCATCGCTCTCGCTACATGGCAAATGGGCCTGGCGCTGCTCATTCTGTCGTTTTGCACGGACTTTACGGGCATGGGGCGTCTGCTTCAGGACTGGCGCGCGACGGCAGGTGTGATCGTCGGGCTCGGCGTTCTGGGCACAGGCGTGGCCTTCCTGATCTATTACTACTTGCTTGAGCAACTCGGTGCGGTTGCGTCGTCGAGTGCAAACTACCTGGCTCCCGCTGTGACTTTGCTGATCGGTTGGGCGCTCGGCGAGCGGTTCGGGATGCTGGAACTGATCGCCATCGCTCTCGTCTTTGCGAGCATTGCGCTCGTTCAGATCGCCCGGCAGCGAGCGGTGATTGCACCTGTGTCGGGTGGCGAAGTCTGAGCGAACTCGCGTGCTCGCGTCAGCGCGTCGCGCCGTTTCCGCGATGCCCGATCCCGACGACTTCCAAAACGGCACCCGACGTTCGTCTTACAGCACGGGGCCGGATTGAATCGGCAAGCCATACCTGGCACTCCGCCTGGCCTCTCCTCTCGTCGAACCCGCAGCGCGTATCGAAGGAGCGAGCCATGCCCGATCTGACGCATCTTCCCATCGACCTCATCAGCGAATTCATCAAGGACCGCGATATCTTCAAGCTGTCGCTGGTCTACGTCGCGGGTGTCGAAGTCACGCAGGCCATTCAGTGGTTCGAGGCCAGCCGCCACCTGACCGATCCGGCCGATCGCGGGCCCGACAACGGCGTCACGCTGGTCGCCAACAAGCCTGCCTGGGTGCGCATCTACGTCGGCGGTTTTATCGAGCATCACGGTATTGCCGGAACACTTTCGTTGCAACGCCGGAATGGCCTGGGCGTATGGGAGAACACGTTCACGCCCATCGGGCAATGGCCGGCAACGGTCAACTTCGATCCGGCGGATTCATACGCTACCGTCCGAGGATCGCTGGGCAACACGCTCAACTTCGTGATTCCCGCGGATCAGATGCACGGCAGTTTCCGGCTCGTCGCATCGATTCAACCGGCATCGGGAAACGCAGCAAGCCGCACGATCAACGTCGACGCCACGCTGCTTCAAACCCTGCAGATACGCGGCATCCCGATTCGCTACTGGGGGCAGGACGCCGCGGGCAATCAGGTGCAGCTCGGCCCGACGACGGCTGCCGACTTCGCGAACACGGCCACATGGACAATGCTGACTTATCCGGTCGAAAACGTGCCCAGTATTTCGCTCGCCGGCATATTCACGTGGTCAGAGACGCTGGCGGGCGCGCCCGCCGCCGCGGGTGGCTGCTCGACGGGCTGGAACGATCTGCTGTTCTGGCTGCATATCGCCAAGGTGGTCGACGGCATGATCGCCGGGGATCACCCGGACTTCATGTACTACGGCTTGCTTCCGGTAGGAACGCCGGATGGGCCTGTGATCGGATGCGATAGCGGCGACGTCAGCGCTGGCATCGCGGGAGACGGCGTCACGATGGCCCACGAACTCGGTCACTATCAGGGCTTTCCGCACGCGCCATGCGGGAACGTGGGCACGCCCGATCCGGGATATCCTGCGTACGAACCGTACGACACGCCGGGCGCACGCACTGCGAGCATCGGTGAATTCGGCCTCGACATCAGCAATGGGGCGCTTTACGATCCCGCGACCGCAAAGGACTACATGTCGTATTGCGGACCGCGTTGGACATCGCTCTATCACTATAAGGCGCAGATCGGCAGCAGCTGGTTCAATCCGCGCTACATATCGACAGGCGACCGGCCGCCGTGGTGGGATAGCTCGAAGCTGTATCGTCGATACTGGCTGCCGAGAGACTTGCCCTACCCGAATCCCGTCGAGGAATACCTGGTCCATGAAGCAAGCCGGGCCGAACTCAAACCTGCGATTGTCGTATCCGGTCTGTTGCAGGATGGCAAGCTGGAAGTGCGCTCGGTCCTTCGGCTCGATGCATTCGTGGGCGGCGGCATTGCCGGCGAAGAACGGCTCGAGATTCTCGATTCGAATGGCGAGGTCGTCAGTGCTGGCGCGCTACGTCATCAACCGCTCTCAGCCTGCGGCAACGGCTGCGGATGCGGGCACGGCGCAAGTTCGTGCGGATGCGGCTGTCATGACCCGCACGGGGCCTGTCCTCGCATTGTCACGGCGGTCGTGCCGGATTCGGCTCACGCCGCGACCATGCGTATCGTTCGCGGCGAAGAGAAGTTGTGGAGTCGCGACGCGCCCGACCAGGCGCCGGCAATCAAGGCGCTTCGCGCCGAAGTGACGGACGCCGGCCTTTCTCTCGAATGGCAGACGCCTCGCGGCCGGGATCTCGAAACGCATCTGCGCATTTCCAGCGACGAAGGCAAAACATGGCGCCTGCTCGAGTTGCGCGTACAGTCGACGAAAACCAGCGTGCCGCTCGCGGTTATCGCGCCGGGCCGCCATTGGGTAGCGGTACTTGCGTCCGACGGTTTTCATACGGCGACTTCGGAAAGCGTCGAGATTACTGTGCCGCAGCGCGCGCCGACGGCCGCGATTCACTGGCCGCTGCAAACCGCGACAGTGGCGGGTCATTCGCGAATGAGGCTGTGGGGAAGCGGCATGTCGGCGGGAACGAAGCCGCTCCCGGACGATACGCACATCTGGTCGATCGACGGTATCGAGGTCGGGCGCGGACGCGATCTCTGGGTCGCGCCTCCCGTAGCGGAGGGCGAGCATATCGCGACGCTGACGGTTTGCGACGAACACGGCACGAGCCGCGTGTCGAGCCGTTTCTGGGTGTCGTCGACGGGACTCGCGCCGAGGCGGTTGAGCCGTGATTAGCGGGTAGGCGGCGGGGACGCAGGCACAACCGGCAACCTTCGAATGTTGACGACTCTCCGGACAACAATGGAAGATCGACGGTTGAAACCTGTGGATGACTGTCCGCTACACGGAGACCTGACAATGTCGGCGATGGCGATGATTCGAGGATTTGTCGTAGCACTGGCGCTCGTTGTCCCGGAGGCGCATGCGCAGACCAGCGGCGACTTCTGGGGAACGCGTCTTCCCGATCAACCGACGCAGTTCATCTTCGGCTACGGCTCGCTCATCAACACGCCATCGCGCGACGCGACAGCGGGCAAGCCGGTTGCGGCGATTCCGGTGCGCGTGTCGGCGGCGTTCGGCTATGTGCGCAGCTGGAGCGACCGCGCGGGATCGGGGTTCACGGCGCTCGGGCTGCGGCGTCCCGTCGAGGGCGAAGCGCCGATGACGATCAATGGCGTGATCTATCCCGCTGCCGGCAACGACATGTCCGCATTCGATGAGCGCGAGAAGGGATACGTGCGTGTCGAAGTGCCTCGCGCGCTCATCGAGGCCGTGTCGTGGCAGCCGCTGCCCGCACAGGGGACCGTCTGGGTCTACGTGCCGAAGGCCGCAGGCAAGGCGCCCGGCGAAGGACTCCCCGTGCCGGATGCGCGGTTTCCACTCGTCGAGTCGTATATCGATGTGGTGATCGAAGGCGGGCTCGAATACGGACCCGAGTTCGCGCGCGAGATCATCGAGACCACGCGGGACTGGAGTCCGTACTGGCTCAACGATCGCACGCTCGCGCGGCGTCCGTGGGTGTTCGACAAGCAGTTCGCAAAGGTCGATGCACTGCTCGCGACATCCGCGCCGTGCTTCGGGCAGCGGACGTTTTCCGAGGACTATGCATCGACCGTCGCTGCGATCGCCAAACGCAAAGGCGATGTGTGTCCCCGGACGGAGCGGAGCCGGTAGGCAGTGCCCGAAGATCACTTACCCGTCAGAAGCTTGTCGAAGTCACGATCGAGCCCGGCCAACGATGAATCGATCTTGCCGCGCTTCTCTGTCACCCATTTGTCCTGTTGCGCGAGCTTCGCCTTCGCCTCAGTCAGCATGCGCTCCATCTCAGCCGGTTGAGGGCCGCCGACGGTACGTCGATTGTTGACGATAGCGACCGGATTGAGCGTCGAGCGAAATTCTTCCTCGCTCATCGGCAATACGCCATTGCCATAGCCGCTGGTCGTTTCGGCGTAGATTCGCTTCGCCTGATCGTAGGGGAAATCGCTTGGCTTGATATCGTGTGCTCTCGCGTATTCCACGACCTCCGACGCAAAGTGATGTCCCAGCCGGAACGGCAGTTTGTACTTCCGCATCAGCACGTCGGCGACTTCCTGCGATGCTGTCCAGTCGCTGTTCAGTTCGTCCAGTGCTCGACCCTGATCGATCACCAGCGCCTTGAGGATATCGTCCCACTTGCGCAAGACGGTAATGGCGCTGTTCACCATTTCCTTGTTGTCGCGGACTTCCTTTGCGTCGGGCATGCCGGGCGGCAGATTGTGTGCACGCATGATCGGCCCCATCGCCAGCGTGATCGCCGTCGATGCATCCGCGCGTGTCGAATTCAACAGGCCCGGATTGCGCTTTTGCGGCATCGCGCTCGACACGTACGTGTTGTTGCCGCCTTCCTGAAGAAGAATCCACGGACGCGGCTGCGCATATTGCGTCATGACGTCCTCGATGAAGCTGCCCGCATGAAGCGCGATGCTCGTGACGATCGAACCCACTTCCACCGGATGATCGACCGCGGCGATCTGATGGGCATCGTAGGCGTTATCGACGATGTCGGCGAAGCCCAGATATTGCGCCATGCGAGTGCGGTCCAACGGCCAGCTCGTGCCGTTCAGAACTGTCGTTCCCATCGGGCACAGATCGATGCGCGCATATGCTTCGCGAATGCGCTGAGCGTCACGATCGAGGCCTGCAGCGTAGCCAAGGAGATAGTGGCCGTAGCTATTCGGCTGCGCGGCAACGCCATTGGTGTAATTCGGCACGATGGTGTGTTCATGCTTCTGCGCGAGCGTCACGAGTGTCGTGGACGTCTTGTTCAGCTGGTCGGCGAGGCGGAGCATGTCGTCGCGCAAGATGGCGGCGCGATACGTGGCGTGCATGTCCTGACTCGAGCGTCCCGCGTGCAGCAGTGTGACGTCCATTCCTGCGGCCTGGATCAGCAGCGGCTCGAACGTGATGACGGTGGAAGGGCGCTTGCCGCCGGGTTGATTGCCGTCGTGAAGCACTTTGGCGAGCCCGGCCGCGATGCCCGGCGTCAATGTTTTGTCCAGCAGGCCTTCTTGCGTGTTGATGACGGCCGTAGCCTTGTTGATTTCGCCCAGCCAGTAAAACTCGTCACGGTTCGTCGTCTGCTGCGCGCTCGCTGGCAATGCGTGGAGAAGAATCGTGAAAGCGAGCGGGATTACCTTCTTTCTGAGCATTGTCTCGATCGTCCTTGTCGTTCCAGTGGGAACAACCTGTTTTGAATAGTTTTGCGGCTCTGGCCGAGCGAGCATTGTAATCGCTGATTTTCGCGTCAGGACTCGTCTCCCGAAGTCGAAGCCGTGCGTTGGTCTGAACCGGAGAGCCTGTGTCGCACCCTTCTGTGCGTTCGCGCCGCTTTTCGCCTAAGGTAATTTGACGCACATGAAAACGCGCGAGGTCGACATGAGCAGCGACGCAACAAACGAAAACGGTCCCGATCTGACGCAAGGCGTTGCCATCGAATCGTTCGGCGACTCGGGTCTGCAGGCGGGTCATGTCGGCGACGACAGGGTGATGATTGCGCGCGTCGGTGACGAATTCCTCGCCGTGGATGCCGCCTGTACGCACTATCACGGGCCGCTCGACGAAGGGCTGATTGTCGGCGACACGGTACGTTGCCCGTGGCATCACGCGTGTTTCAGCCTGCGAACAGGCGCGGCGCTGCGAGCGCCGGGGCTGAGTCCTGTCGGGTGCTGGTCCACCGCGGTTCGAGACGGAAAGGTCTTCGTGCTGCAGAGGCTTGCGCCATCTTCGGGTTCGATCGAAGTACCGGGTCAAGCGCCGCAGAAGATCGTCATCGTGGGCGGTGGGGCTGCCGGTTTTGCTGCCGCCGAGCGTCTCCGGCAACTCGGCTACGCGGGCAATCTCACGATGCTCAGTGACGACGACGCCGCGCCCGTCGACCGGCCGAATCTCTCCAAAGACTATCTCGCGGGCAGTGCGCCGGAGGACTGGCTGCCGCTGCGCGATAGCGCGTTTTATGCAGATCAACGCATCGATCTGCGGCTGAAGGTCAGCGTCGTACGCATTCACACTGCGACGCAGGAAGTGGAACTGTCGGATGGCAGCAAGGTGCCCTACGATCGCTTGCTGCTGGCGACGGGCGCCGAACCGGTTCGCTTGCCGATTCCCGGCATGGACCTGCCGCATGTGCATACGCTTCGCTCGCTGGCCGACAGTCGCGCGATCATCGCCGGCGCGGCGAATGCACGGCGCGTCGTCGTGGTCGGGGCCAGCTTCATCGGCCTGGAAGTGGCTGCGTCATTGCGCACGCGCGGACTCGAAGTCCATGTCGTGGCGCCGGACCGTCGTCCGATGGAACGTGTGCTAGGTCCGGAGATGGGTGATTTCGTGCGGCAATTGCACGAGGAACATGGCGTCGTTTTTCATCTGGAGAACACGATCAGTGCGATCGATGCGAACGGCGTGTCGCTGAAAGCAGGCGGCAGGGTGGACGCGGATCTCGTGGTGGTCGGCGCGGGCGTTCGACCACGGCTGGCGTTGGCCGAGCAGGCGGGACTCGCGATCGACCGGGGCGTGACGGTCGATGCGTACCTGCAAACCAGCGTGCCCGGCATTTTCGCTGCCGGCGATATCGCTCGCTGGCCCGATCCGCATAGTGGCGCGGCGATTCGCGCGGAGCATTGGGTGGTCGCGCAGCGTCAGGGGCAAACAGCGGCGATGAACATGATTGGCGGGCGAGAGAAGTTCGACGCCGTGCCCTTTTTCTGGAGCCAGCACTACGATGTGCCGATCAACTACGTCGGGCATGCGGAGAGTTGGGACGCGATTTCGGTGGACGGCAGTATCGAAGGGCGCGACTGTGTGCTGCGCTATCTGCGCGACGGACGCGTGCTCGCGGTAGCGTCGATCTATCGCGACATCGACAGTCTGCGGGCGGAAGTCGAGATGGAGAGCGATTCAGTTTGACTCAGTTTGATATATCGATGGCGAACCGGCATGCAACCGCTACGCCGGTTCATCGCCATGTGGGTAATCAGCGAGTGCGTCGTGCAAACGCGACCCCGTAAACCGCAGTGCGGATGAGGGGCATCCTGTCATCGGATAACTCGATTCCATCAGTGAGGTTGGTCGGCAGGAAGAGGAGATCTTTCTGCACCTCCCGGCTGTCGACCAGAACCTTGTCCACGGTCAGCACGCCCAGGTCTACCACCCGATGATCGCGGGACCACGGCTCGCTTGGGTCTTTGGTCTGATCGCCGGCTTCGGCGAGTTGCGCAGTGAGATGGAATAAAACCGGCTTCTTCGCGATGCGCTGCGGCAAGTCGTCGATAAGGAAATCGAGAGATTGCTGCGCGGCTTCTTCCGCACTCAGATAGACGATTTCTTCCGGGGCCATGATGTATCGCACCGCCTGCCTGCGCCCGTCCCCGTCGACGAAGATAAAGGCATTGAGGCCATAGTACTGTTCGTGCGCAAAGCTGTCCGGCGTACCCGCCGTATCGAACGATGCGGAAACGGTCGGATGGCTGGCGGCGAATTCATCCAGTGCGGTCGGTTTGGGTGCGCCTTCGGGACTCTCGCTGATCGCCCACAGCAGATCGCGAAAACCCTCTCCCGTTGCCATCGGAAATGTCTTGACGGCCAGCATCACGATGTCGACTTCGCGTCCGCCGGGCAGATGGAACTTGACGGCCATGCCCTTGATGTTGCCGGGCGCGCCGTCCGGGATGGCCGGAAAGCCGCCGTCGTTCGAAAACCGCACGGTGAAGGGAATGGTGCTGCCATCGAAAAGCGCGGCGCGGCTCAGTGCCGCCGCTGTGGGCGCGGCGACGAAATGGCCTTGCGCGACGAGCCCTTTCGCGTGATTGACGCGAAAGCCGGGATGGTTGCCGTAGATCTTGTAGAAGATGTCGACGATCTCGCTGGCAAGCGCGGAATAGTCTTCGTCGGGTGCTGCCGAGGGTGCCGGGTTTTCCGATGGTGCGAGTCTCATGTAGACGCTCCGGATGAATTGAGTGGGCTGCCGCCGATCAAACTCAGCATTCACTCTAGGCGGTTTGGAGTCGAATTCGAATTGACGGTTCGGACAAACACTTATGAATCGCAGGAAACGGTCTTCGGGGCGATCGGATGGCCAATGACAACCGCTGCAAAATCGTCCAATACTTTCCGCCGGATCTTCCCTAGCATCGTCTCCAGGGCTTTTCTCAGGAGATTGGAATTGTTATTGCAAACGGAAGCAGGTTCTTCAACCGAAGCGGAGACTCCGCAAAAGCCCGAGCGCTGTGTCATCGTCGTGGACGAAGCATTGTCGCCGGGCAAAGCGTCGAATGCCGCAGCCGTGGTCGCGTTCACGCTGGGGCAGCGGCACAGTCATCTTGTGGGCGCGCCGCTGCGGGAGCGCGACGGTACGGCACACCCCGGACTCATTCCTGTCGGCATTTCCGTGCTCAAGGCGACGGCGAAACAGTTGGGCGAGCTTCGCCGGAAATCGTTGGCACATTGCGATGTGGTGGACTTTCCCGTGCAAGGACAGGCCACGACGGATTACGCGGCGTTTCTCGATGCCGTTCAAGCGCTCCCCGGCGATTCGCTGCTGTACCTCGCAGTCGGTCTCGTCGGACCGAGGAACAGGATCAATAAGCTGGTCGGCGGCTTTTCGCTGTTCGCATGATGACCGCCAACATTTCAGCCGAACTCGACGGGCAGGTGTGGTCGATCGGCATTGATCGCCCGGCGAAGCGCAATGCGCTCAACGGCACGATGTTCGATGCGCTGGCGAATGCGCTGCAGCTCGCGCAGAGCGACGTACGCGTCCATTGTGTGCTGCTGCATGGCACCGACGATTGCTTCTGCTCGGGCCACGACACAGCCGAATTCGGCGCGCTCTGGCCGCAGGCTGCCGACGGTGCGGTTGCGCGCTGTATCAACGCGTTTGCCGATCAACACGTGCCACTCGTCGCCGCCGTCAACGGCGCAGCGGTGGGCTTCGGCGCGACGATGCTGCTGCACGCGGACTACGTGGTTGTCGGCGAGAGCGCGACGTTCCGCTTTCCATTCGCCGACCTCGGCATCGTCCCTGAAGCGGGCGCGACGGCGTTGCTGGCACGGCGTGTCGGCGATCTCGTCGCGCGTGACTGGTTGATGAGCGGTCGCCCTGTCGAGGCTGCGGAGGCCTTGCAACGTGGCTTCATTTCGAGCGTGGTGTGTGACGGGAAGGTTCAAGAAACCGCTCGCGATTACGCGAAGCGCCTCGCCGCGAAGCCGCCGAGTGCGCTTCAAGCGACACGGCGTCTGTTGCGGGAGGGCGCCATGCGATCGGCGCACGAAGCGATCGCGAGCGAGCTTTTTCATTTGAATGCGTGCATTCCAGCCGTTTCATGGAGATCGGTTCCTCATGCGTAAAGTTCACATCGTCCATGCTCATCCCGAGCCTC
Organism: Paraburkholderia sabiae; assembly: GCF_030412785.1. NCBI lineage: Bacteria > Pseudomonadati > Pseudomonadota > Betaproteobacteria > Burkholderiales > Burkholderiaceae > Paraburkholderia > Paraburkholderia sabiae. The sequence continues at coordinate 2,262,637 of NZ_CP125296.1, read as the reverse complement.
GTTCCTTCTGCACGGCAATGGCTCATGAAGCGCGTCGGCTGCTTGCATTGCGCGGCGACGACGTGAGCTTTTCGGACCTGTATGCGCTCGACTTCGATCCCGTCGTCCGCGCAAGCGATTTCGTCGAGCGCGCCGATCGCGACTATCTCGTGTATGCACTTGAGCAGCGTCATGCGCTCGAGCACAACGCCGTTGCGCCCGACATTCAGCGTGAAGTCGATGCGTTGATGTCCAGCGACATCCTGATGCTGGTGTTTCCGCTCTACTGGTTCTCGGTGCCCGCGCTCATCAAAGGGTGGATAGACCGCTGCTTTCTGTCGGGCGCACTGTATGGCGGCAAGCGGATCTACGGACGCGGTGGCATGGCCGGCAAGCGGGCCGTGATCGGCGTGACGCTCGGTGGACGGGAACACATGTTCGGCGCGCACGCGATTCATGGCGAACTCGCAGGCGGCATGTTGCGTCATCTGTTGCAGGGGACGCTCGGGTATGTCGGCTATGAAGTGCTCGATCCGTTCTTCGCGTGGCATGTTCCGTACTGTTCGCCTTCAGAGCGAGCGGATACGCTTGCGCATTGGCGCGATTTCGTCGAAACGCTCGACGCGCAGCCGTCGCTGACCATGCCGGGTCTCGAGGATTATGATGATGTTTTTCGTCCGCGCACTCAGGTCGCATCAAGATGAAAGCCACATCGCCGACACCCTCCGTCAAGCTTTGGCGCGCGCCCGACGTGATGGATGCCGTCATGCTGAAAGGCCAGTTCGTCGCGCACCGGTATCCGCCGCACACGCATGACACGCATTGCCTCGCGGTCATCACGGGCGGAACACTTGCAGTCGAGGTCCGGCAAGAACGCCGCTTGTGCCGTCGAGGCGATGTGATCGTCATCGATGCAGACGTGGTGCACTCTGGCGTTGCCGCTGGCGATGGTCACTGGAAGATGCGCGTCGAACATGTGCAGCCTGCAGCACTTGCTGCGTATTGCGAGCGGCTTGGCGTTCCCCGGCGCGAACGCTTCGAAGTGGCGAGCCCGTTTATCGTCGACCCGGAACTGTCGCGCTATCTCTACGGCGTGAACTGGTGCTCCGAAGTCGACGACGATCCGTTCAAGCGCAGTGAAGCGCTCGCGTGTGCTGTCGTCGGACTGCGTGCGCGGCACGCTGCACGCGCCGGCGATTTGCCTGTGGTGCGCAGGGAGCCCGCTCTGGTGCGCGCGGTCAAAAGCCGTCTATGTGAGGATTTCCTTGAACGCGTAACGCTATCGACGCTCGCGAGTGAGTTCGGCGTGACGCCTTTTGTACTGCTGCGTGCATTCGAGCGAGAAGCAGGGATGAGCCCGCATGCTTATCAGCAGCAGGAACGCGTGCGTCACGCGATGCCCATGCTGCGAACCGGCCGACCGATTGCGGAAGTCGGTGCGAGAACTGGCTTTGCCGATCAATCGCATTTCACGCGTGTGTTCAAGCAGCAGACGGGGGTGACGCCGAAGGTTTATCAGGCTGCGTTTTCCTGATAACTGCGGGAATAGCAATTATTCCTTGCGAACAATGCACTTAATTATCAATGACAGCTTTCCTAGACTTATCGTGAACTGCAAGAGGCCGACCGCGCTTTGCGTGTAGACCGCTTGCGTCCGAAATCCAGTCAAATAATGGAGGAGCGAATCGTGGATAAAGCAAGGGGCACATTGATCGCGGCTGTCGCCGCACTCGCACTGTCGAGCGGTGCTTATGCACAGAGCAACAATACGCTTGCGACGCCGAGCACGGTATCGCCGGCCGCGCATGCAACGAGCGGCTACGGCACACCTGGCGCTACGAACTCGGATAGTGGCACGGGCGCGGGGTCGTCGAATTCAAGTACGCAGAAGAGTACGAGCAGTAGTTCGACGCCTGGTACCAGCGCCTATGGCGTCAATAACACATTGGCGACTCCGAGCACAGCGTCGCCGGTCAAGTAGCAACTGCTAGAACCTACTCCGGGCACAACGAGCGCAAAGCGCTTTGGCCCGGAGTTTCACATTTCCCTAAAACCTTAGTTTGCCTAAGAAGATTATCAAAACCACCAACGCGTTATCGCGCCAGTGATAACTCGAAGCAAGCCTATTCACCCACCCGAAACCCATCCCGATTCATCGCCTCAATACTCGCATCGAAGCGCGTCCCCTGACCGCCTAACGTCAACGTCGCGCGCTTCGCCGCTGCGAGTAGCGCGGTCAACGCCGTAGTGAACGTCGATGCCATGTCGAATCGCGCTTTCGGTCCCGACAACGCCAACGCACCGACCAGTTCCCCCGTTGCCCCGAATACCGGCACCGAAACGGACGCGGTTTCAGGATCGCGCTCCCCGTGCGAGACCGCCCACAGCTGTGCGCGCACGGTATCCCAGCGTGCGTCATCCGTATCGGTGAAGGCCAGCAGCACTTTGCCGGAAGCGCCTTTGTCGATCGGAAACGCTTCGCCCACATGAATGGAAACGCGCACGGCACGCGCAGGTTCGACGCGGAACAGGACGAGCCGCTGGTCTCCTTGCCGCACGTAAAGCGAAGCGGTTTCGCCAAGATCGCGGCTCAGTTGCTGAAGGATCGGCTCGATGACCGGTCCGACATCGAACGAACGCTGATAGAGCGCGGCGAGACGCAACGGTTGAGGCCCGATTGCGTATTGCCCGTCGTTCAGCTTGCGGATGAATCCGCCATGCTCCAACGCACCCAGCAGACGCAAGATCGTGCTCTTGTACAGATCGGTCCGGCGCGAAAGCTCCGCGAGCGACAGGCGGCTGTCGCCCGGTCCGAACGCATTGAGGATCGCGAACGCGCGATCCAGCACCGCGACGCCGCTCGACGCCTCGCTAGCGGCTGAAGACTCCGAAGCCCCCGCTTCCTGCATCTCAGAGGACACGTCCGTTTTCCTTCCTGAATTTTCCATGCGGCTCACTTTAGCGTTCTGTTCCGCAGAACACAAGTTCTAAAAATCTGCAAAAACTCGGGTATACCCACCTTAAAACGCTGCCATATCGCGCCTATAGTTCCGTCAGCCAGAACGATATTCTTTCTAACAGAACGCCGAGCAGCCAAAACCTTGGAGTCACATGAAATGTCCTCAACGCCGAAGATTCTCGTAAGCGAAGTCGGCCCGCGCGATGGGTTGCAAAGCATCAAAAGCGTCATGCCGACGTCGACAAAGCTGCGCTGGATTTCCGCGCTCGCTGCGGCAGGGCTGAAGGAAATCGAAGTCGGTTCGTTCGTGCCCGCGCGGTTGTTGCCGCAAATGGCGGATATCCACGAAGTCGTCGCGCATGCACTGACGATCCCCGGTCTGCACGTTGCGGTTCTTGCGCCGAATCTGCGCGGATCGCAGAGCGCGTTCGAGGCGGGCGTGCACAAGGTCACGCTGCCGGTGTCGGTCACCGACGAGCACTCGATGGCGAACATCCGCAAAACGACGAGCCAGATGATCCAGGAAGTGCGCGAGATCGTCGCGTTGCGCGACGCGCAGTTCCCTGGCGTGCAGATCGAAGCGGGCGTGTCGGTCGCGTTCGGTTGCACGATCGCCGGCACGGTCAGCGACGATCAGACGATGCGCATGTGTCACGCGATGGCCGAATGCGGCGTCGATGAAGTGGGCCTGTCCGACACCAGCGGCTATGCGAATCCCACGCAGGTCCGTCGACTCTTTCGACGCTTGCAGGCGGAACTCGGCGGCAAGGCGGGCGGCGCGCACTTTCACAACACGCGTGGTCAGGGCCTGGCGAACGTCGTCGCCGCGCTGGACGCGGGCGTCACGACCATCGACGCGAGTCAGGCAGGCCTCGGCGGCTGCCCGTATGCGCCGGGCGCGACCGGCAACATCGTGACGGAAGACCTGGCGTTTCTGCTCGAAGCAATGGGCTATGACACGGGCATCGACATCGACGCTCTTGTCGCGGCACGCGCGATTCTCATTGAGGCATTACCGGATGAGGCACTGTACGGACATGTGCAGGACGCCGGATTGCCGAAGGGTTTCGCCTATGCCGACGGACGCGCGCCGAGCGCGCCGCAACCGGAAGGATGTTTGCTGGGAGTGCCGCAATGAGCGAGACGAATCAAACGCTGCCGTACAGCGGCGTACGCGTCGTCGAGATGACGCACATGGTGATGGGCCCGACTTGCGGCATGGTGCTGGCGGACCTGGGCGCTGAAGTGATCAAGATCGAGCCGATCGCAGGCGATAGCACGCGCTCTCTGCGCGGATCGGGGGCGGGGTTCTTCGGCACCTTCAACCGGAACAAGAAAAGCATTGCCGTCGACGTCAAGGATCCACGCGGCATCGAGGTCGTACATAAACTGCTCGCCGGTGCAGACATCTTTAGCGAGAACTTCAAGAGCGGCTCGATGGACAAGCTCGGGCTCGGCTATGCGGCGCTCTCGAAGATGAATCCGCGGCTGATCTATGTCTCGCACAAAGGGTTCCTGCCCGGTCCCTACGATCATCGGACCGCACTGGACGAAGTCGTGCAGATGATGGGCGGACTTGCCTATATGACGGGCCCCGAAGGACGGCCGCTGCGCGCGGGCACGAGCGTGAACGACATCATGGGCGGCATGTTCGGCGCGATCGGCGCAATGGCTGCGCTCGCACAGCGTGAGCGCACAGGCAAGGGCCAGGAAGTGCAGAGCGCGCTGTTCGAGAACAACGTGTTTCTGGTTGCGCAGCACATGATGCAGTTCGCGGTGACGGGCAAGGCTGCGGCTCCGATGCCGAGCCGCATCTCAGCCTGGGCCGTGTATGACGTCTTCTCCGTGAAAAACGGCGAACAGATTTTTCTGGCGGTGGTGTCGGACACGCAATGGGCCTTGTTCTGCGATGCATTCGATCTTTCCGAGCTGAAGTCGGACGAACGGATCGCCACCAACAATCAGCGCGTGCAGGCGCGCGACTGGCTGCTGCCGCAACTTCGCGAGCACATGTCGGCGTTCACTGCTGCGGAAATCAGCACGATTTTCGAACGCATCGGCTTGCCGTACGCGCCGATCACGAAGCCGCAGGATCTGTTCGACGATCCGCATCTGCTCGCTACGGGCGGTCTCGCCGATGTGACGTTGCCAGCCGATGCGAGCGGCGCAGGTGAAGCCGTATCGACGCGAACCGCGCTGCTGCCGCTCACGCTCGACGGCGAGCGCTTGCGGCTGCGCGCCGCGCCACCCGCGCTCGGGCAGGACACTCGCGCGCTGTTGACGCAACTCGGCTACACCGACGACGAACTGCGGCAACTCGTGTATGCGGGTGTCGTTCGATGTCAGAACCCGCAAACGGGCGACCATTCGAATCCTTCCGCCAACGAGCTGGCTAGCGCCTGACCACGCAACACACCACAAGGAAGCGTTGCGCAACACCGACTGCACGACAGTCGGCGATGGCAGCGCATTGTCTGGAGACGACAATGACATCCGTTTCTTCTTCGGGTATGACGGCCGAGACGCCGACCACCCTCGAACAGCAGGCAGTCAGAAAAGCGGCATGGCGCTTTATCCCGCTGCTTGCACTCGCGTATTTCTTCAACTATCTGGACCGCACCAGCGTCGGCTTCGCGGCGCTGACGATGAACCGCGACCTCGGCTTGACGGCAACGCAGTTCGGCTGGGGCGCGGGGATCATGTTCGCGGGCTACTGCATTTGCGAAGTGCCGAGCAATCTTGCGCTTTACCGATTCGGCGCGCGTCGCTGGCTTGCGCGCATCATGATCACGTGGGGCTTGATGGCCGCGGCCACCGCGCTCGCCGTGGGGCCGACCAGCTTCTACGTGATCCGTCTGCTGCTCGGGATTGGCGAAGCGGGCTTTTTCCCCGGCGTCATCTTCTTTCTCGCGGTGTGGTTTCCTGCCAGCTACCGGACGCGCGTCCTCGCGTGGTTCACGGTCTCGACGCCGTTGTCGTCGCTGGTCGGCGGTCCGTTGTCGTCGTGGCTTCTTCACCTCGACGGCATGCTTGGACTCGCGGGCTGGAAATGGATGTTCATCGTCGAAGGTCTTCCCGCGTGTCTGCTCGGGTACCTTGTTCTGAAGCTGCTTGCAGATAAACCTGCCGATGCGAAATGGCTGTCGACCGAAGAGCGCTACGCGCTGCAAGCTGCATTCGATCGCGAAGGATCGTCGGGACAAAAGAAGAAGGACTTTCGCGCGGCGATCAAGGATGTGCGCGTCTATGTGCTCGCCATGATCTCCTTCGGCTTCACGATGGGCTCGTACGGCATCGGCATCTGGTTGCCGCAGATGCTCAAGGCGCACGGCATGAGCGTCACGCAGACGGGCTGGTTTTCCGCCGTGCCGTACTTCTTCGCGACTATCGCACTGCTGTGGTGGGCTAAACGCGTCGATCGCAAAGGCGGCCACATTGCGAACCTCGCTGCAGGGCTTTTCATCGGTGCGATTGCGCTCGGTGTCTCGACGTACTTTCATCAACTGCTGCCCGCGATGGTCGGCATCACGTTGGCCCTGATCGGCACGATCGCGGGACGCACGATTTTCTACACGCTGCCTGCGCGCTTTCTTTCCGGTCAGGCGGCCGCTGGCGGACTGGCGCTGATCAATTCGATCGGTGCATTGGGCGGGTTTGCCGGTCCGTATCTCGTCGGCTACCTGAAGGACAGCTTCGGCACGTTCACCGCCGGGATGTTCGGTCTCGCGATCGTGCTCGGCATCACGACGCTGCTGACGCTTTCCCTTTACGCATTCAACCGGGGCGAACGATGACACGACACGCTCATTCGACGATGCGTCGCCAGCTTCTTCGCGCCGCCGCAGCGACGATCGCGATGCCCGCCGTCGCCGCCACGCAAGCACTCGCCAACGACACGACACGCACCATGAAGCCGACCAGCAACTATCTGCCTGTTCGATCCGAATGGCTCGCCGCCGGCACGGAGCCGGCGCTCGAACCGGCGATGCCGATCATCGACGCGCATCATCACTTCTACGACCGTCCGGGCTGGACGTATCTGCTAGACGAATATCTTCAGGATGCGCAATCCGGGCACAACATCACGGCTTCCGTGTACATGCAGGCGCTCACGCGTTATCGACAGTCGGGACCCGAGGAACTGCGGCCTGTTGGCGAGACGGAATATGTGATCGGTGCGACCGCGCCGACGCAGTCGCGCAAGCCGCAGGTCGCGAGAGGCATGGTCGGCCATGCGGATTTGCGGCGCGGCGCAGCGGTGCGTGAAGTTCTCGAAGCGCATCTTCAGGCCGCACAGGGGCGCTTTCGAGGCGTCCGTCACCTCGTCACGTGGGACGCGGACCAGACGCTCGTGAATCCGCTATCGGCCGTACCGCGTGGATTGCTGCTTGATCGCGACTATCGTGCGGGTGTCGCGCAGCTTGCGCCGCTCGGGCTGTCTTACGATGCGTGGCTCTTTTTCCCGCAGTTGCCAGAACTGTTCGATCTGGCGAAGGCTAATCCCGACACGCCGATCATCATCAATCACTGCGGTGGTGTCGTGCGGATCGCGAGCTATGAAGATAAACGCAAAGAGGTGTTCGAAAGCTGGTCGCGCTCGATGCGTGCACTGGCGCAACTGCCCAACGTGTATGTGAAGGTGGGCGGACTCGGCATGCGCATCAATGGATTCGACTTCGAGAAAGGCGAATTGCCGCCGTCGTCGACGCAACTTGCACAAGCATGGAAGCCGTGGATGCACACATGCATCGAAGCCTTCGGCGTCGACCGTTGCATGTTCGAGAGCAATTTCCCGGTAGACAAGGGCTCTTATCCGTATAGCAACGGCTGGAATGCGTTCAAGCGATTAACCGCGGATGCGAGTGCGAATGAACGGGAAGCGCTGTTTCGGGGAACGGTGTCGAAGGTTTATCGACTGGGATGAGTCGTTGAAGTGACTGCGGCGAAGGCCCGGCCTTTACCGCAGTCGGCAAGCGCTCCGACGCATGCGCGTCGGAGCGCTTCGCACGTCAGGTACGCAAAGGCCTCAACCCGTTGCGCACTTCATTCGCGAAGATCATCGGTTCTTCCCATGCCGCAAAGTGACCACCCGTTTCCGGTTTGTTGAAGTAAATCAGGTTGTGATAGGCCTTTTCGGTCCAGCTTTTCGGCGCCTGATAGTTTTCTCCGGGAAATGCACTGATAGCGGCCGGCACGTTGACGTCGGCGGCGAGGAAGAAGTTCGAGTGCGACTCCCAGTAGAAGCGTGACGCCGAGATGCCGGTGTTGGTCAGCCAGTAAAGCGTGATGTCATCGAGGATGTCGTCTCGCGTCAGCGCGCCTGCCGAGTGACCGTTGACGGGATGACCGAGTACGGCCGCGCTCAGCGCCGCTGCGGGCTGACCGTAGCCGTCGCCGTGGTCGAGCAGCCAGGACGCGAGTGCGATGGGCGAATCGGCGAGTCCGTACAGTGTCTGCGGGCGCGTGCCCATTTCGACAGCGTAGCCGCGCTTCTTCTTGAAGTTGGCGCTCAATTGCTCGTACGCGTGTTTTTCCTCATCCGACAGTCCGGCAGGCATCGCGTCGCCCGCGACCAGCGACTTCAGAATCTCAGCCGGAACGGTGGCAGGGAAGTTCACATGAATGCCGATCAGTTCGGGCGGCGCCTGCTTCGCCATAATGTTCGTGACGATGCCACCCAGATCACCGCCCTGCGACGCAAAGCGCTCATAGCCAAGGCGTTTCATCAACGTGACCCACGCGCGCGCGGTGCGCTCCGGTCCCCAGCCCGTTGTCGTTGGTCGCGCCGAAAAGCCGTAACCTGGCAATGACGGAATCACGAGATGAAACGCATCCGAAGCCGGTGCGCCATACGCAGTCGGATTGACGAGCGGGTCGATGATCTTGAACTGTTCGATGATCGAGCCCGGCCAGCCGTGCGTGACGATCAACGGCATCGCGTTCTCGTGCTTCGAGCGGACGTGGATGAAATGAATGTCAAGTCCGTCGACCTCAGTGATGAACTGCGGATAGGAGTTGAGCCGCGCCTCGCATTTGCGCCAGTCGTAGCCCGTTGCCCAGTATTGCGCGAGTCCCTGAATGGTCGCGAGCTGAATGCCTTGCGATTCGTCGGGCACCGTCTCGCGATCCGGCCAGCGCGTGGCCTTGATGCGACGTCGCATGTCGACGAGTTGCGAGTCGGGGACGTGCACGCGGAACGGCCGGATCGCGGTCTTGTCGCCGTTCGCGGGTTCGGTGATCTTGCCGATGGCCGGGCTCGTGTCCGCGAAAGCCAGCCTGCTCAGCGAGCCCGCAGCGAGCGCGGCAGCGGCCATGCCGACGAAATGGCGGCGCGATGAGGATGGGGGTGTGTCGTTAGACATGGATTCGTCTCCTGCCTTGATCTGCGCGTTGCGTTGCGCGTCTGCGATGCAATGCTCGCGATGGGCGTATTTGAGCGGGTGAACGTATCCCACTCGTGTCGGAAGGTGGGCGGTGTGTAAGCGCGCGTATCCGTATCTGTTTTGTCGATACGTCGGGATACAAAGGGAAGGGCGGCGTATCGGCGTGCGCGCCTGCATCGAGATCGCGTTCCGGGGTCGATTCCGAAAAGATATTCTCGTCGCGATCAAAATTTCATCGCTTTCTCGTCGCCGTGCGGTCGGTAATTGTGACTTCACGTAGCGAGCCGCACAGGCACGATTCTCCGCAGCCCGCGTCTTTGATGCAAAGTATGCTCTGCGTGCAGCGCAATAAGTCCAATAAATACCGGTTCGCGAAGCAAACCGACTGTGTACGACAAAAACGCCTTTTCTCAAATCTGTCATTAAGGCGGAATTTCCTTTCCAGAAATTAACATTGGAAAGAATCTCGCTAATTAGACGATTACCCGTCCGGAAGTATGTAAATCAAATCGTTAGACGGGTACTATTTACCCCGGTCGAACGGGCGAGTGCGAACGAGTTGCAGGCCCCCTTTTTTGCATACGCAAACAGGACTTGCGTATCGCATGGAGCGTCACATCGTAGAGCGGGCGATTTTCTAGCCGCCATTTCCCCGCATCGAAGAACGCGAGTCATTACGGTTATCAATAAGTACAACTTGATAATCGTGGAATGCTCACGTCCGTAGATCCGCTCGACCATCACACTTTTTTCTTCACAACTTTCTCGAGAGAACTCACTTGCGATGATTAAGCGACGTCAATTTCTTGGCAGCATGACGGCTCTGGGTGGCGGATACCTTCTGGGCACGTATGGACAAGCTTTCGGAGCCGTAGCCAGTGGAGCGTCGCCTGACGGCACGACGATTCCCTCGGCCTCCGTCATCATCGACAAGACGGGCTCGAGCTGGACAGTCAAGAAAGGCGTCGTGTATCGCAACGGCATGACCGTGGGCAACACGTATAACGTATCGCTGTTGCTCTGGTACGGCGGAAAGATGTGGCACATCGGCACGGGCGGGCAGTTCTATGTGTGTGCCGATCTCGACACCTGGCTGCCGTGCAGCGATCCGCGTGTCGATGTCGCAGCACCGGCGGGAATGTTCTACGGGATCAACGGACACTACGACTACACGTATTCGCCGACGAAGCTCGTATCGATCCTGAAGGGGATTGGCTGCACGACCTACCGCGTCGGATGTACCGACGATCCCGACCAGATCAAAGCCGTCTCCAAACTGGCGCAAGCGTTCCAGTCGAATGGAATTTCGATGCTGGTGCTGATCAACGTGGGCCTTTACGATTCGAACGGTGCTCTGTTCCCGAGCGAGTCTTCCGCATACAACCGCGGATTGCAGGCCGCCATGTCCGTTGCAAATGCACTCAAGCAATACGGCGTCACGATGTACGAATGCGGCAACGAATTGACGCGGCAAAAAGCGACGATTCTGGACTTCACCAACGCCGGCACCAAAGTACTCGACTTCAATAACCTGAACTGGCCCGTCATGCGCGGGATGCTGCGTGGAATGATCGACGGCGTGAAGGCCGTGCAGTCATCCGCGAAATGCGGCGTCAACTTCTGCGTGGCCGATATCGGCGCAGCGGACGCGTTGTGGGACGGCATGCAGCCGGACGGCTCGGGCGGGCACCCGAAAGTGCGCTGGGACATCACGACCTGGCACAACTACGAGGTGTACGGCAACATCTTCAACATCGGAATCGACGGCTCGGGTCCGGGCTTCGATCTTCCGACGTATTGCAAGGCCCGCTACGGCGTGCCGTTCATGATCACGGAATGGAACACGGGACCGGAGAAGGCGCAGGACTATCGCGCGGACTACATTACGAAAACGCTGGGCAATTTTTATCAGGGGCGGAAAACACGCAACATTCAGTCCGTGATGTATTACATCCTCGATAGCGGGAACAACACGTTCGGCATTATGAAAGATGGTGTCGCGCTGAATCCGCCGTACAGCGCGTTCGCGTCTTTCGTTAAAGCCAACCCCGACAAGTAATACCCACACGAATCGATCGGGAACGGCGTATGCGCGGCAATCGCCGCGCATAGGTACGGCGACGTCTCTCCTTTGCGCGCGATCGGACATTCGTCCGACCAGAGCTCAGCATCGGAGCGATTCCAATGGTTACGCCAGTTCCTCAGACGGCGCCCGCTGCGCGGTCCATACGGACGCGCGGCCGGCGCGCGAATGCGCTCGCCGCTTACGCGGGCAGTCCCGTGCGTCTGTTGTTCCGTTATGTCGGCCAGCATCCCGTCGAGCACGCGATGGTGACGCTCGCCATCGTTGCCGCCGTCGGCTGCACACTCGGCTCGCAATTTGCGATCCGCAATCTGATCGACGCGCTGCCCGGCGGCCGTGCGCATCCGGCGCAAGTCGTCAATGCGTTTCTCGTCATCGTAGGTCTGCTGTTCGCAGACAATCTGTTCTGGCGCGTCGCCGGATGGGCTAGCGTGCGAACCTTCGTCGCCGTAACGGGCGATGTGCGCCGCGAACTGTTCGGCTATCTGACGGGGCACTCGTCGGGGTATTTCTCGAACGTACAGCCGGGCACGCTCGCAAGCCGCATTTCGGCGACTGCCAATGCCGTGTTCACCATCGAAAACCTCACGGCGTGGAATGCATTGCCGCCGTTGTTGTCGGTAATCGGATCGGTCGTGCTGATCGGGTGGGTCAGCGTGTGGATGGCGCTCGCGCTCGTCGGCATTTCCGTGTGCATGACGTGCTTCCTGTTCTGGCTCGCGAGAAAAGGCGGGTCGCGGCATATGAATTTCGCTTCGCGCGCCGCTTCCGTCGACGGCGAACTGGTCGATGTGATCGGCAACATGCCGACAGTGCGCGCTTTCGTTGCGACGGCGCGCGAGTGTCTGCGTTTCGGCGGCATTCTCGAACAGGAAATGACGTCGCGCACGGCGAGCTTGCGGCACCTCGAAAAGCTCCGGTTGCTGCATGCCGTCGCGACCGTGCTGCTGTCGTGCGTGCTGTTGGGCTGGGTGCTGTGGCTATGGACAGAAGGACGTGCAACGACAGGCGACGTGGTGCTGGTCGGCTCGCTCGGCTTCGCGATTCTGCACGGCACGCGCGATCTTGCCGTTGCGCTCGTGGACATGGTGCAGCATGTCGCGCGTCTTGCCGATGCGGCGCAATCGCTGCTCGTGCCGCGCGAAATGGAAGAGAAAGTCGGCGTGCCGCCCTTGCAGATTCGCGACGCGAACATCGACTTCGAGAACGTGACGTTCTCGTATGCGGGCCGCCGCCGCGTGCTCGATCACTTCAGTCTTCACATTGATGCAGGCCAGCGCGTCGGGCTGGTCGGACCTTCGGGCGCGGGCAAGAGTACGGTGCTCGCGCTGTTGCAACGAGCGTTCGATCCGCCGTCGGGTTCGGGCGCCGTTTGCATCTCCGGGCAGCGTCTGTGCGATGTCAGTCTGGGGAGCCTGCGCGATGCCGTCGCTGTCGTGCCGCAAGACATTTCGCTCTTCAATCGCTCGCTGCTCGACAACCTGCGCTATGGCCGCCCCGATGCGACGGAAGCCGAGGTGCTACAGGCTTGCGAGCACGCCAATTGTGCCGATCTGATCCGCTCGCTGCCGGACGGGCTGCAGACCGTCGTCGGCGAGCGGGGCGCGCGGCTTTCGGGTGGGCAACGCCAGCGCATCGCGATCGCGCGAGCGTTCCTCAAGAATGCGCCGATCCTTCTGCTCGACGAAGCGACCTCCGCGCTCGACACCGAGTCGGAGGTGAAGATCCAGAAAGCACTCGACCGCTTGATGAAGGGGCGCACCGTGGTGGCGATCGCGCATCGTCTGTCGACATTGCAGAACTTCGACCGCATCGTGGTTATTCAACACGGCAGACTCGTCGACGACGGCGCGCCAAACGCCCTCGCCGACAGGCCCGGCATCTACCGCGATGTGCTGCTGCGGCGCGAGCGCCGCATGCAGGCGTGAGCGCCGCATGCAGGCGTGAGCGCTTGCTACGTCAGACGACTCAGACGTTGGGCGTTCCGCTCTGAGGATCGGCGGGCGTTGCGGGATCGGGGCTCGTCGCCGTGGGCGCGTAGTTGATCACGTTCGGCAGCCGCGGATTGCTCGTATTCGTGCTGTCCCGGACACGCCCCTGGATCGTACCGTTGTCCGTGATGCCCCAGAAATTGTTCGAGAAGTCCAGCGTGTGAACGGCGGACGCATCGTACGTGCCGTGCGATTCGATGACGGTCCGGTTCGGATTCGGCGAACCCTGCTTGAAGAGAAACGAGTTGTTTCGCGCGATGCCTGTCGGCTGCCCGCTCGGGAACGCATTGATCAGCACGAGCGGATCGACCATGTTGACGAACAGATTGTTCTGCATGATCACGGAAGGATCGAACGCAAAGGCCGCGGAGTCGACGAAGGTATTGAACTTGAGCGTCGCGTTGCTGAAGCTCGGATAGCCGTTCGTGCCCGCCTGATAAGTCGTCGAACCTGCGCGAACGATGGGCGTCACGTTCATGCGATAGGCCTGGCTATAGGTCATCGAGAAAGGCGCTGCATTGCTGATCTGGATGAACGCGTCTTCCAGATGCGTGTGCTGAATGTTGACGGTTCCGCCGCCGCTTTGACTGTCGATATTGCTGACGGTCACGCCAAGCAATTGCGCCTGATTGCTGCCGCCGACATTCATGCCTCCCGCCACGTTGACGATGCCTTTCGTCGGAATCTGGCCGATGCAGTCGGATGTGCAAGGCAAAGGCTTGAGTCCCTCGACGATGGTGTTGTCCGCGACCGTGAGCGTGACGCCTTTTGCGACCCGCACGGTGCCTGCGATGAAGTACGGCGAACCGCTCGCACTCCATGTCGTGTCCGCGGAAATGACCGTGCCGTCCGGAATGATCGTGACGGGCAGTGCATAGACGTATGCCGTCACGACTTTGCCGCTCGCATCGGTACAGGCTTGTGTGGCGTCCGTCGTGAACGGCCCGCCCGTACACGTGTGCGTAGCGGGCGCGGCGGACGCCGTGCCCGTGCTGCTATTGCCGCCTCCGCCGCCGCCACACGCTGCGAGAGAAATGGCGGCCAGTATGATCAGATTCGATTTCATTTTTTTTGTCCCTGAGTGATCGATTTTTTGTGTTTATGCGCTGGAGCCGGCTTGCGATGACTCCAGCGTTTATGTCGCTGAAGCCTCTACGGCAATGGCCTGTTGAGAACCTGCGTCACGGACGCAAACGTCTTGCAGATCGGCATTTCCCGACTGCATGAGAGCGGCCGCACGATATTCGGTCGGAGACATACCGGTGACGCGACGCAGGACCTTGCCCAGGCGATCGCCACTGTTGAACCCGACGCGCCGCGCGATCTTGTCGGCGGGCAGCGTCGTCGTGACGAGCAGGCGACACGCTGCTTCGAGTCGCACCTGCTGCAGGTATTCGGCGGGAGAGGTGCCCTTGTATGTCTGGAAGTAGCGCAGCAGAGTGCGCTCGCTGACGGCCGATGCTTCGGCAATGTCGGTAACGGTCAGCTCGCGCTGGCAGTTGTCCCTGATCCACCGTGTCGCGAAGTGCACTTTGTCGGCGGGGGTTCTTGCCGTATCGAGCAACGCGGGAAGATCGAGTTCGCCTGTCGAAAGACGCACTGCCTGCAGCGCGAGTTCATCGCCGAGATTCAGCCGGACGATATCGAACACCGCGCGAAGAACGGGTACGGTGCGGTTCTTTGTCGTCGTCGTGCTGCTGCCGTCCGCGAAAGCCGACAGAAACGCAATGGTCGCGCCGCGACTCTGCATCCGCTGGAGCCACGGCGCGTGCACGACTTCGAACGGCGGGTTGCTTTGCCGTGGTGTGCTTGCGATGAGTACGTGCTCGAACCGTTGATCGAGCGCGTCTTCAAGAGAACGTGTCGAAACGGAAATGGAAAAAGCGCATCGGACATATCCACCCGCTGCAGACAGATAATGCGTTTCATATAAAACGCTCTCCGCATGCTTCGAATTCGACAGACCGCCCGCATATTCGAGCGATTCGGCGAGTGTGCTCACGCCGAGCAGATCGCAGCCTTCCGACAGTACGATTGCTACGTGCTTCGTTGAAACGGAGCGGCCATTCGCTCCCTGATTCGCGCCAACGGTATTCATCGAAAGTCCCCGGCAGTTCGACCTTCCGCGCTATCTCAGCGCGGGGTTGGGGCGATATTGCCGCAGTGGAACAGGGCGCTATGTTAGGAAACGAACGTGGCTAAATAAATGGTTAATAATTACATCGCATAGCGAATCAAATGCAGAAGTAGTTACTTGTCGTGGGCAAAACCTAAAGGCGAATCTCGTGTGAGAAGCGATCTCATTGCTATGCAAGGCGTGTAATGAGGGCATTCAGGTCACACGCGGAGTCATATCGGGGAGCGATGAGTCATGCATCGACGAGCCGGCGTTTCGCAAGCCGTCGAGCAGTGCGATGAGCGTGTCGGGCTCGACGGGTTTGACGAAGTGATAATCGAAGCCCGCTTCTTTCGAGCGCGCGACATCGTCGGCCTGACCGTATCCTGTCGTCGCAATCAGAATGGCATCCGACAAAGACGGCATCGCCTTCAGACGGCGCGCGGTTTCATAGCCGTCCATGCCGGGCAGTCCGATATCCAGCAGCACGACATCGGGCGCTTCGCTCTGGCACTCCTTTAGCGCGCCGAGTCCGTCTACCGCTGTGCGCACATGATGCCCCGTCATTTCCAATAATGCCGCGAGCGACTCGGCTGCATCGATGTTGTCGTCGACAACCAGGACATGCAGTCCGCGCTGCGCAATCGGCGGCGCGTGAACGGGTGGATCGGTGACGGCTGATGGAGCCTGCACGACAGGCAACGTGACGATCATCTGCGTCCCGAGTCCGAGACCGCCGCTTTGCGCTTCGACTGAACCGCCGTGCATATCCACCAGCGATCTCACGACGGAGAGTCCGATACCCAAGCCGCCTTGCGCACGATCCAGCGCGCGATTGGACTGTGAAAACAATTCGAATATCTCAGGCAGTTCTTCCGGCGAAATACCCGTGCCGTTATCTTTGACCGACACGACGACCTGCTCCGAGTCGGCCGTCGCATTGATTTCTATCGCGCCGCCATCGGATGTGTATTTCGCGGCGTTGTCGAGAAGATTGCCGAATACCTGCGCCATACGCGTCGGGTCGGCATTCAGATAGACGACTTCCTGCGGCAGCATCATGTTCAGAGAATGATGTCGGGCCTCGATGGAAGGCGTGGCTGCGTCGACGGCTGCCGTCAGGATCGAACCGAGTTCGATCGGCACGCATTTCAGCGTGACTTTCCCCGTCGTGATGCGCGACACGTCGAGCAGATCTTCGAGCAATCCCGCCAGATGACGGCTCTGCCGTTCGATCATTTCGCGCGCCCAGCGCACGCGTGGCGGAAGCGTCTCGTCTGCCATGCGGATGGCTTCGGCAGCATTGCGGATCGGCGCGAGTGGATTGCGCAACTCATGCGCGAGCATCGCCAGAAACTCGTCTTTCTGACGAGCGGCGCTGAGCAGCCGGGCATTGGCTGCGGCGCGTTCGGCAATCATCGCGCGTGCCTGATACTGGCGTCGCCTCGCTCTCAACGCGCCGCGCGCTGCGCTCACCAGCGCCTCACCGCTCATCGGCCGCTCGATCAGGATGACGTTGCCGAGCACTTCCATGCGGCGGCCTTCCGTCGGCAGCGTGCCTTTTCTGCCGTTGCCGCCGAGCAGGATGAACGGGAAATCGGACCACGGCGGCTGCACGCTCAACCACTCGGCGACCCATTGCAACGCGCGTGAATCGAGCGCTTCATCCGCTATCAGCGCGCACGCCGCGCCCTGATTGAGCGACTCGACCATGCGCCCGACGTCCTGACAAACGATACACGCCATGCCTTCACAGGAAAGCACGTGCTCGACAACCTGTGCGTCTCGCCCGCGGGGCGCAACGATAAGAATCCGTTCCTCCAAACACGCCCCCTTATTCGTGCGGCCGTTCGCTCAGCAGCGCCTGGCGACCGCGGTAAGTCGGCAATCCGGCGAGCACGCCTTCGAAGTCCTTCAGCGGCGATCCGAGACGCAAGCCGCCAGGGCCGACGCGGAACTCGCGTATCGTGCGTTCGTGCGTACCCGTGCGGCTCTTCAGCACCGACAGCGCCGAGAGCACTTCGCCCGCGCTTTCGAAGAATCGGAATACGAGGAGCGCATCGCTCAGATAGCTGAGGTCGATATCCGACGCGACGTTGCCGATGAGCCCGTGCTGTCCGAGCACCATCAGCGTCGTGATGCCTTGCTGGTTGAGATACGCGAGGAGTTCATGCATTTGCAGCAGCAGGTAGCGATGGCCCGGCATCGCCTGCATGTACGCGTTGAGGCTGTCGATGACAACCATCGACACGCCCGCGTTCTCGACCCCGTCCCGCACGAGCGTCGAAAACTGGCCGGGCGACATCTCCGCAGGATCGATCTGCTGAAGCATCAACTGGCCGTTCTCGATGTAGCTGTCGAGAGCCATGTCCAGTTGCCTGCATCTCGACAGCAGAATGCCAAGCGTTTCATCGAACAACAGGTACTTGACGCTCTCGCCGCGCTCCAGCGCACTCAGCGCGCAACGTATCGCGGTCGTCGTCTTGCCGGCGCCGGCTGGCCCGACCAGCAACGTGTTGGTGCCGGGCGTCAGGCCGCCGCCCAGCAGCGCGTCCAGTTCGGGCACGCCCGTCGATTGCGCGGAAGGATTGAAATCCCGGCGATGGATCGCGGCAACGAGGCGCGGATAGACAGTGACGCCGCCCGTGTCGAGCCTGAAGTCGTGATAGCCCCCGGCGAACTTGATGCCGCGCATCTTGACGATGCGCAGCCTGCGCTGTTCGACGCCATACGCCGGCACGGTCTGATCGAGATCGATCACGCCGTGCGTGATGCTGTGAAGTTGCAGATCGCCGGGCTGCGACGTTTTATCGTCGAGCAACCACAACGTGCAGCCGAGCGTCGAAAAAAACTGCTTCAGGGCCAGCACCTGACGCCGGTATTTCAGCGCATCCTGGGCGAGCAGACGCAGTTCGGACAGGCTGTCGAACACCACGCGGCGCGGATTGATGCTGAGCACCACGCGCCGGACTTCGTCGATGGTCTCCCCGAGTTCCACTTCGGAGGGATGCAGGATCGACTGCCCGGCTTCGGCGGCCAGCCCTTCCGTGCTGACGAGCTCGTGGATGGGCAAGCCATCCAGCGACCAGTGGTGAGACGCGGCGACGGCGCGCAGTTCGGCGGCCGTTTCGGACAATGTGATGTACAGCCCCGGCTCGCCGCGCCGCATCCCTTCGAGAAGGAAATGCAGACCCAGAGTAGTTTTTCCGGCACCGGGCACGCCTTCTATCAGGTACACCCGGTTGGCAACGAGACCACCGTTCAACACATCGTCGAGGCCCGGCACGCCCGTCGATATGCGGGGAGGCGCGGCATCGTCGAGGTTACGTGTGAGATCGGCTTGCGACATGTTCCAGTTCATGTAAGTGATGGCGCGGTAGATGGAGCAAGCTTTATGCCAATCAGGTCATCGCGTCTGGATCAGCCGCTTGCGGCGCGACGTCGCCGGTTCGGCTGCCCGGTTCCTGCGCGGTCAATGACGACAGCAGCTTGAGCAGCCCTTCGGCGTTGACGGGCTTGACGAAGTGATAGTCGAAGCCCGCCGACTGCGCCCTGAGCCGGTCTTCGGCCTGTCCGTATCCTGTGATCGCGATCAGAAAGGGCAGCGTCTCGTCCTTCGGGCGAAGCCGCCGCGCCAGCTCGTAACCGTCGATGTCGGGCAAGCCGATGTCGAGCAGCGCGGCGTCCGGGCGCAATTGCGCCGCCGCTTCGATCGCTTCGACGGAGGAATACGCGGTGCGCGTCGAATGGCCTTCCAGTTCGCACAACATCGCGAGCGAATCGGCGGCGTCGCGATTGTCGTCGACGATCAGTAGCCGCAACGCGGTCGACTTCGCGCTCGCGGCGGGCTCGGACAACACCTGCGCCGAATGGCGTTCGTGATGATGCAGACGCGGCAGCCGGACCGTCACCGTCGTGCCACGGCCTTCGCCTTCGCTTTGCACGGTGATCGTGCCGTCGTGCAGCTCCACCAGCTTTTTCACTAGCGAGAGACCGATGCCGAGACCGCCGCTCGAACGATCGAGCGTGCGTTCGCCTTGCGAAAACAGTTCGAACACCTTGGGCAGAAGCTCGGCGGAAATGCCGGTGCCCGTGTCAGTCGTTACGATCTCGACGGATTGCTCGTCGGCGCGCGCGCTGATCGAAATGTTGCCTTTTTCAGGGGTGTATTTGCTCGCGTTGTTGAGGATGTTCACGAGGATCTGCGAAATGCGCGTGGCGTCGCCGCGCACCCATGCCGTCGCGTCGGACACGTCCACGTGCATGTGCTGTCCGCGTGCCTCGACGGATGCCGCCATTGCTTCGACCGCGTGATACACGGCCGTGCCGACCAGAAGCGGCTCGAGTTGAAGGGCGATCCGGCCTTGTGTAATACGCGACACTTCGAGCAGATCGTCGACGATGCGCGTCATGTGCTCCGTCTGTCTGCGCATCAGTTTGATGAGACCGGCGGAACGCTGGTCGATGCCGTCCTGCTTCTCGAACAGCGCGATCGCCGTGCGGATCGGCGCGAGCGGATTGCGCAGTTCGTGCGCGAGCATCGCGAGAAATTCGTCCTTGCGGCGATCGGTTTCGCGCAGCATCAGCTCCATGCGCTTGCGATCCGTGATGTCCACCACGCTTGCGATGAGCCGCAGCGGTTTGCCGTCGGCGGCGCGCTGGAGCAACGCGCTGCCTTCCATCCATTGCTCGCCGCCCGGGCTCTGCACGCGGAACTCGAAATGCGCGCCCGGATCGCCGCCCGCCGCAAGCTCGCGCACATAACGGTCGAGCACGGGACGATCATCGGGATGCACGCGCGACAGTGCGGCCTCGTAGGCGAGCGTCTCGCGTTCCTGCGGTTCGCCCGCCACTTCGAAGGACAATGTCCACGACGCGACATCGAGCGCGACGATATGAATTTCCGCTGCCTGCATCGCCACGTTAAGACGCAGACTGCGTGCTTCTATTGCGGCTTGCGCTTCGTGTTGCGCAGTGACGTCGGTGGTGGTGCCGAACCACTCCTGCAACGTGCCATGTTCGTCGTAGAGCGGCGCGGCATGCGCCTGAACCATCCGGTAGCGGCCGTCGTAGCGACGCATGCGAAACGTGATCGAGCCAGCCGTGCCCTTCTGCAGAACGTCGAGCCATGCTTCGCGCGCGACCTCGCGATCGTCGGGATGAACGAAATCGAGCCATCCCCAGTTTTCGAGCCGCACAGGATTCGCGCCCGTGAACTTTCCCCACGGCTCATCGGCAGGACGGATTTCTCCGTCGGGATGCGCGGACCAGACGAGCGCGCCCGTCGATTCGACGAGGGCACGGTAACGCCGCTCGCTCAGGATGAGGCTGTCTTCGGCGGCGCGCTGCCGGGAAATATCGAAGGTGACGCCGTGCACGCGGGCAAGCTCGCCCTGTCCGTCGAATTCCGCGTGGCCGCGCATGCGCAGCCAGCGCGCCGGGTGTGTGTCGTTGTCGAGCACGAAATCGAATTCGAAGGGACCGCCGCACTGCAGCGCCCGTTCGACCTTCTGCTGAAACGGCTCGCGGTACTCGGGCGCAACCCGGTTCCACAGATCGGATAGCGCGACTGCCTCGGTGCCCGGCGGAAACGAATAAAGCTCGGCGAGTTGCTCGGTCATGCGCACCTCGCGGTTCTTCATGTCCCATTCCCATGCGCCCATCCGCGCGCCGTGGAACGCGGCCTTCAGCCTGCGCTCGCTCGCTTCGTACATCGCCCACGCGTGACGGCAATGATGGATGTCCGTGGCCACGCCGACGGTGTCGCCGATGCGGCCGCTTTCGTCGCGCTGCGCCTGCAGATGCAGCGTGTGCCAATGGAACACGCGATCGCCGCGCAGAAGGCGCACGTCGACGTTGCGCAACAGGCTTCCATCGCCCATCGTGCGAACGGCGTCGAGCACGGAATTGATATCGTCGGGATGCACGAAATCCCGCCACGTGCGCCCGATGATCTGCTCGGCGGGGATGCCGAGGTAGCGCGACGCCCATGGGTTGACATAGCGCACGAGCCCATCGCGATCGGCGCGCCAGACAAACGAAGGCAGGAAATGAGCAGGATCGTACATATGCGCTCCTTCTCTGGGCACGCAGGCGTGCCGCCTTGCTCTTTTCAGCGATGCAACGAGCTTTTACTCATCGAGCCAATCCGGTCCGATGCGCGCCGATCACCGGTGGACGAACCGGCGATCGTTCGCGATGCGACGTCTGGCTAGGGGCTGAGCATATGGCGGACCTGTGGCGCCTCAGCGTCGGGCTGCTGTGGGTCCACGGCTGCAGGTCCACCGCTGTAGATCAACCGCTGTGGATCAACATTACGCCGTGTAGCGCGAAGCTGCGATTGAAAGGGCGCTTTGCTATGCGTCAAACGTGGTTCATCTGCGCCGCGCGGTCGACGAAGCCGAACAGAAACACGGCAACCGTGAATCCCAGCGCGACGATGCACACGCCGCTCCATCCCGCCCACGCCCACGCTGCACCCGAAAGCGCGGCGCCGATCGCACCGCCCACGAAAAAGATGCCGACGAAGAGCGCATTCAACCGGCCGCGCGCCGAGGGATTGATGAGATTGATCGCGCGTCGGCCGAGCGTCTGATCGGTGATCACGCCTGCGTCGAGCGCTGCGGCACCCGCGACCAGCAGCGCAAGCGCGAGCACGGGATGCGCCGCTGGGGAGAATCCGCCCCAGCCCGCGCCGGCGACAGCGAGCACGAGGACGGCGGCAATCATCAGCAGATGGGAGACGATCTGCGTGACGCGACCCGCGCCACGATCACCGAGATAACCGGCGAGCGGCGTGACGATCGCGCCCGTCGCGCCGGCCAGTGCGAACGCTGCAATGCCTTGCATGCCGAGCGAAAACGGCGGCTGTGCGAGCAGCAGCGCGATAGCCGTCCAGAACGCGCTGAATGCGCCTAGCGCGAGTGCGGCCAGCGTCGCGCGGCGTTGCAGGACGGGCTCGCTGCGCAGCAGCGTCCAGAGCGAACCAAGCAGTTCCGCGTAACGCGCGCTCGCGTGCGGCACGTGGTTCGGCAATCGTAGGTACAGCACGACGGCGAGCAGCGCGTCGGCCGCCGCCTCGATGCCGTAAAACGCGCGCCACCCGAACGACCCGGCGATCACGCTCGCAAGCGGACGCGACAGCAGAATGCCGAGCATCAGCCCGCTCATCACGTTGCCGACCGCGCGGCCGCGTCGACTTTCGGGCGCCATCGCAGCCGCCATCGGCACGAGCATCTGGATCACGCTCGACGTCGCGCCCGCCATGAACACCGACGCCAGAAACAGCCAGCCCGAACGCGCGAGCGACGACAGGGCAAGGAACGCGGCGCAGCACACGAGCGTCCTGACGATCAGACGCCGGTTCTCCAGCAGATCGCACAGCGGCACGAGCAGTAGCAGGCCCGCCGCGTAGCCGAGTTGCGGCAGCATCGCGATCAGGCCGGCCAGTTCGCGCGGCAGATTCAGCGCGCGGCTGACGGGCCCCGTCAAAGGCTGCGCCGCCGACAGATTCACGACGATCACGCCGACCGCGGCAGCGAAAAAGAGCGTCAAGGCTGCCGTCAGCGTTTCGTTCGCGGGTTTGGTGAAAGGCGCAGTCGCCAGTGGAGAGGTGTCGACAGGCTGGGTCATCGTTCGATTCCGGGAGTTTCGGTCCCGACTATCCTAGGGATGCCGACGTTATGCGACAATTGAATTATCTCGATAATGTTTATGCGAGGTTGTTTTGAACACGAGAGACTTGCAGGCTTTCGTCGCGGTGGTCGAAAGCGGATCGATGGTGCGGGCTTCGGAGCGGCTGTTTCTGACGCAGCCGGGCCTCACGCGCCGTGTGCAGAACCTGGAATCGACGCTCGGCATCGAACTGCTCGACCGGCAGAGCAAGCCGCTCAAGCCGACGGCGGCGGGCAACGAGGTGTACGGGCTCGCGCGCACGGTGCTGCGCGCTGTCGACGACCTGATGGCCGTCGCCTCGCCCGAGAGCGAACCGGCGGGCGAATTCAGGATCGGCGTGCCGCCGTTTCTGTCGGAACTGGCGCTGGAAGAACCCATCGACCGTCTGCGCAGCGCCTTTCCGAAGCTGACGCTGCGCGTGACGGCGGGCTGGTCGCCGGGCCTGCTGGAAGGCGTCGAGCGGGCGAAGGCGGATGCCGCCGTCGTGCTGTTGCCCGAAAGCGTGGCGTTGCCGGAAGGCCTGACCTCAACGCTTCTCGCGTACAAGCCGACCGTGGTCGTCGCATCGCGCTCGTTCGGTCTTGCCGATGAACCGACAACGCTCGCCGGACTGGCGGATCATCCGTGGGTGCTGAACCAGGACGGCTGCGGAATGCGTTCGGCGCTGAGCCGCGCGATGTCGGCGGCGGGATTGCCGTTCAACGTCGCCGTCGAAGCGTTCGGTTCGGAATTGCAGCTTTCGCTGGTGGCGCGCGGTCTGGGCGTCGGGCTCGCCGCGCCCGAAGTGTTCGCGCGCAACGCGCATCGCGACGCGTTGCAGATCGTCGACGTGCCGGATTTCCGAAGCGGTCTGAACGTGTGGCTCGTGCATGGCGCGCTGCCGGGGCGGCTCATGCGGCCCGTCGCGTTGATGCGCGATGCGCTGATCGAAAAGCTGGAAAAAGATGCGGTGTGTGTGCCGCTGATGTGACCGGCTCTGCATCAAGACCCGAAGCGGGCATTTGTCCATTTTCGACGAGGCGCAAGCAATCATGAGATTCGCCGTCGCAACGTATGGAACGGAAGGCGACACCCGGCCGATGGCGGCACTGTGCCGCGCGTTGATGGATGCGGGGCACGAGGCGCGCCTGCTCGCCGATCACGCGACGCTCGGCACGGCAAGCGCGCTGGGCGTCCCCTCGATCCCGCTGGCGGGCGACATCAAGGGCATGTTGCAACGCGAGCACGCGATTTCCAGCGTCGTCGCTGAAAGGCGCGGATTCTCCAGCATGGCGAGCGCGCTCGCGCACATCGCCAACATGCATGCGGAAGCGTGGCTGCGTGAGATCGTGCGCGCAGGCGAAGATTGCGACGCGATCATCGTCTCGGGGCTCGCTGCGTTTGTCGGCCTGTCCGCGGCCGAGCATCTAGGTGTGAA
The DNA here is from genome assembly GCF_030412785.1 of Paraburkholderia sabiae. NCBI lineage: Bacteria > Pseudomonadati > Pseudomonadota > Betaproteobacteria > Burkholderiales > Burkholderiaceae > Paraburkholderia > Paraburkholderia sabiae. The sequence goes on along the minus strand of NZ_CP125296.1, from coordinate 2,238,035 downwards.
AGCGATCGGCACGGGGCTCATTCCCATCACCCCGACAAAGGCATTTGCTTCGCCCTTTCTGCCACCGAAATGGATACCGGCGTTTCTCAACTACGCGAGCCAGAGCCTCGTCAATCAGATGCTGTGGCGCGCGTTTCGCGAGAAGACCAATGCGGCGCGCGCTGCTGTTTGCGGCTTGCCACCGCGTCGCGAGTTATGGACTCGTCATCCGATGCTGTATGGCATTTCTCCCAGCCTGATCGCACGTCCGGACGACTGGCCCGACAACGCGCGGATGTGCGGTCAGTGGTTGCCGCCGACTGCCGATTGGGTCGCGCCACAAACGCTCACGGATTTTCTCGCAGCAGGCGATCCGCCGATTTATATCGGCTTCGGCAGCATGGCGGGCTTTGACCCGCAGAGCGTACTCGGTGAAATGATCGCCGCTGTAGCAGGGCGCAGGGCGCTGTTCTATCCGGGCTGGAGCGGCGCCGATATCTCGACGTTGCCGCCGAACTTCCATGTGATCGGCGATACGCCGCACGCCTGGCTGTTTCCGCAGACGTCGCTCGTCATTCATCACGGCGGTTCCGGCACGTCGCATTCCGCGGCGCGCGCGGGCGTGCCTTCCGTCGTGGTGCCATTCGCGGGCGATCAGTCCTTCTGGGCCGACAGGCTGCGGCGTGCGGGCGTCGCCGGTGCTGCATTGAATGGACGCAAGCTGCGAGCGTCAGTGCTGGCGGAAAGCATCGAGCACGCCGGGCGCGCGGAGATGAGATCGCGTGCGCGTGACCTTGGCCTCAAGATGCAATCTGAAAACGGACTGCGCAATGCCGTTATCGCGATCGAAACAATGATGAACGGATGAAGCAACGGGGTTACGGAACCCGGGTGCGCGCATGCATGAGCATCGTGCCGATTCCGCTGGCGGCGATGACCGCCATCCCGATGACGGTCCACCAATCCGGAACCTTCCCGAACAGCGCCCAGCTGAAGAATGTCGCGAAAGCCAGTTGCGCATAACCAAACGGAGTCAGCACGGCAAGCGGCGTTCTGCGCAACGCCTGCAACATCAGCAGATGCCCCGATGTGGCAAGCGAGGCCATGACGATCACCAGAAACCAGCTGCCAACCGTCACCTCGCGAATGGCAGGCAGAAGCGCAGCCTGGTCGACCCATAGCAGCGTCGCGAGTGCAATGCTCGCGATCAGGGCCGTGAAGAAATTGGTTGTGACCGGGTCGCCGGCTGTCGATAACTTGCTCGAAACCACCTGGAAGCACGCGAAGGTCGTTGCAGCGCCGATAGGAAAGGCCACCGCCCAACTGAATTCGCCGCTGCCCGGCCTGACGACGATCAGCATCCCGATGAAGCCCAGCATGACCATGCACCACTTCGCTCTGGACACTTCTTCGTTGAGCAGAGTCGCTGCCAGCAGCGTCGAAATGAGCGGGGCCATCATCGCAAGCGACGTGCTGACGGGCAATGGCAAATAGCGCAATCCGGCAAACGTGCAGGCCGAATTGAGAAGCAGAAGAAACGCGCGAAGTATCTGGAGCTTGAGCGTGCCGAAATGACGGAATCGACGGAAGCCGTCTCTCGCCTGCCACGTTCCGAGGGCGATGGCCTGGAAGATGTAGCGTCCAAGAAGAATGGCTGTCAAAGGGACCGCTGTACCGATGACCTTGACGACGGAATCGCTTGCAGCGAATGTCGCCGTCGTGACTATCATCAAGGCGACGCCGGCTTCGGCTGTCATCGGTATGTTGTTTAAGCGGGCGACAACCATACGGTCTTCAGTGCGTTCCCTGTCGGCAAGCGTCCAACATAAACGAACGCACAGAGTTGCGCAATGCAATGATTGCAATGAGCGTATTGCGTCGGGCAATGCGGGTCTCACATGTCACATGCGCGCCGCTGCACGCCGCGCTGAAACACGCGACGTGCAGTGCAAATCCGACTACACCGACGTGTTTTGCGGGAACAGCGCGCGGCGCGTTTCTTCGTCGAAATCAGCCTTCAACGTAAGACCCGTCTTCAATGCCTGCGCGCGAACGGCGGCGGGGCGTGCGGCAATCTCGTCGACCAGACGCTTGACGTGCGGATAGTCGGTCAAGCCTTTGTCGCCGAGGATGTAGCCCGCGAAGCTCGCCCAGCCCCACAGCGCCATGTCGGCGATCGTGTACTCGTTGCCCGCGAGATAAGGCGACACGGCGAGCCGTTCGTCGAGCACACGGTAGTGACGCTCGACTTCCTTCAGATAGCGATTGCGTGCATAGGTGATCGGTTCGGGCGCGTGGTGCAGGAAATGCACGGCCTGACCCGAGAACGGCGACAGCCCGGTGCCGATGAACATCAGCCAAGACAGCATCGCACCATGATCGGCAGACGAGCGCGCGATGAAGCGCTCGTGCCTCTTTGCGAGGTACAGAAGAATGGCGTGCGAGTCGAATACGGTCACGCCGTCGTCGGTGATGGAGGGAACCTTGGCGTTCGGGTTGATCGCACGAAAACCGGCGTGATGCTGCTCGCCCTTGAACGTGTCGACGGCGATGAGTTCATAAGGCAAACCCAGTTCTTCGATCAGCAGTGCAGCCTTGAGCGGGTTCGGTGACGGGTGAAAATAAAACTTCATGATGATCCTTTCGTGTTGGAGAAAGTGTGACGGGTTCGCCAGAGAATGAACGTCGGTTCACTGACCGGATTGCGAACGAGGCAGAAACTTGAGAAGCGCGTCTGTCACGACGGCAGGCTGTTCTTCGGCGACCCAGTGACCGGAGCCCGAAACGTTGAGGGCTTCGACATTCGTCGCAACGTGCCGAAGATGGTCGCCGATAACCGGACCGAAACTTCCTTCGCCGCCGATGCCGAGCACGGGCATCGTGAGCTTCGTTTTGGCGAATTCGCGGTTGGCTTTGACATCTGCGGGAAACGCGCGGTAGTACTCGAATCCTGCGCGCAGTGCGCCAGGCATCGCGTATTCGCGAGCGTAGATTTCTTCGGTTTCGCTGCTGAATGCGCGGGTGTTCACGGCCTCGGAATTGTGGAACCACTTCAGGTACTCGAGTTCGCGTCCCGCAATCAGCATTTCGGGCACGTCCTGCACCGAGTAGAAGCGGAAGTGCCACGTGCGCGGCGTCTGGATTAACTGATCCCACGGCTCGATGCCGGGCAGCGGCACGTCGAGGATCGCGAGCGTCCGCACTTCGTCGGGATGCTGCGCGGCATACGCGTAGGCGACCATGCCGCCCATGTCGTGGCCCACCAGATTGATATGCGGATCGAGATTCAGCTTCGCGACGAGCGCGCGGATGTCGTCGGCGATGTTGGCTTTTTCATAGCCGGTCGCGGGCTTCGACGTATCGCCCAGACCGCGCAGATCGGGGGCAAGCACGGTGTAGCCGCGTGCGACGAGTTGCGGCATCACATAGCGCCACATATAGGACGTCGAGGCCCAGCCGTGCAGCAGCACGACGACCGTCGCGCCCGGTTTGCCTTGCGCCAGCAGATAGTGGTAACGCACGCCGTTCACATCGACCTTGCCGTCCTGGACCTTCGCGATTGCCGATGCAATGGCGGGCGCGTTAGCGGGCAGGTAATTATCGGCGGGCGCCGCATGCGCGTAATGCGCTGCGCCCGCCACGAAAAGCGACGCGGCGATGAACGCCGATGCGACGATGTTCTTCATGATCTTCCTTGAGTATCGGATAAGTACCGTGAGCGCCGGACGTTAGAAGCAACGTTGGCTGACGGGACTGATACTAAGGACAGGCAGGCAGATTGACGTGCGGGTGACGCGATGAAGATGTTCGATTTGATCGAACATGTGAGAGCGTCACTCCGCCGATTCTCCGGACGCTACGGGGACGCCGATATCCGAAGCAGTCGAGACCTGCCGCAATTCGTCGGCGATGATCGCGATCAGCGCTTCGGCGGCAGCGCTCAGCGGGCGGCGTGGATGGCTCACGCGCACGATATGCCGCACAATGCGCGGCGCGAGAATAGGATGCGCGCGCAATGTTCCCTCGCGCACTGCACGTCCCACGACGATACGCGGCAGGATCGTCGCAAAGCGCGTCTTCTCCACGAGCGCGACGATCGTCGACAGCACGTCGATCTCGAAGCGAGGCGCGAGCATCACATCTTCATGCTGTGCCGCCGTATCGAGTACGCCGCGCAATCCGTGGCGCTTGGTGGGCAACACCAGTTCGAGTTCGGGCAACTGCGCAAGCTCGATCGAATGAGGCAGGTCGGGTCCGTGCGTCGCGCTCGTGGCAAGCACCATCTCTTCGTCGTGCAAAGGCTGCGAATCGAGCGACAGACGCGCACGCGGCTTGTTGATCAGCGCGGCATCGAGCTGCCCGCCCGCCACCCAGTCGATGAACGTCGCGCTGTAGCCGTCGGCCACCGTCACTTCGACATGCGGATAGCGCGCATGGAAGCGCGACAGCGAATCCGCGAGCACGCTCTCCGTCACCGATGCGATCAGTCCGATGGTCACGTGCCCGGTGATCACTTCGTCGCGCTGCACGAGCTGCTGCCGCGCGTGCGCGAGGTCGCGCATGATGGGCAGAAACAACCGGTACATCAGACGGCCCGCAGCTGTCGGCGCCATGCCGTGCGCGCCGCGTTCGAACAGTTGCTGATGCAGTTCCTCTTCCAGCTTGGCGATCTGCATGCTGAGCGCGGGCTGCACGATGTTGAGCCGCTTCGCTGCGCGCGTCACCGATCCGTCTTCGAACAACGCGATGAAATACTGGATTTGCTTGAGGTCCATGATGCGGCGATTCGGGAAAGCGGGTTATCACGGCGGCTAATGGCATGCGTCCGTTTCATCACGTCACGCCGGAAAGCCGGGCCGAAAGGCTTGCCCGGCCGTCATTGCGCAGAGGGCGGAGCCAGCGTGTGTAGTGATATCGCCCTGTAAGGCAAACGTCATCGGGGCTAACACGGATATCAGCAACGATGATCCAAAGCATCAAAAATCAGTATTAGAACTTATACCGCGATCTGGCTACGCTTGGCTGCATATCCTCTCGATCCGCATAAGCGGACCTCGAAGAGACGGCATAGATGGAGACGCAGATGAATACTCGCGACGCCGCAACGCGCGACGCCTTTTCGGATTCCCCGGATTCCCCGGCTTCCTCAGGTTCCGCTACCGATCCCGTTTTCCACGCAGTCCGCAAATGGGCCGAGCCCTCGGGCGCGCTGACGCTGCGCGGCTGGCTCGCGCATCTCGCCCGCACCGGCCGTCTCGCGACGATCGACAAGCCCGTTGCACTCGAACACGAACTTGCCGCTGTCGCAAAGCGGCTCGACGGCACGCAGGCGGCATTCTTCACACGAGCCGGCCAGCACGCGATGCCTGTTGTGAGCGGCTTCATGTCGAAGCGCGCGTGGATCGCGGAGGCGATGGGCGTCGCGGAATGCGATTTGCTCGCGCGCTTTCGCGACGCCGCCGACGCGCCCGTCGCGTCCCGACTCGTTGCAGCAGGTTCAGCCGTCTGCCAGCAGATCGTGCACACGCAAGAGATCGATCTGCACGCGCTGCTGCCCATCCCGACGCATAGCGAGCACGACAACGGCCCGTACATCACGGCGGGCCTCGTGATCGCGCGCAATCCGCGCACCGGCGTGCAGAACGTATCGATCAACCGCATTCAGGTGCATGGCCGCGACCGCATGGCGATCCTGCTGCTGCCGCGCCATCTGCACGCATTCCAGAAAGCCGCCGAAGACGCGGGCGATGCGCTCGACGTCGCCATTGCCATCGGCGTCGATCCGCTGACGATGCTCGCGTCGCAGGCCATCACGCCGATCGACAACGACGAACTCGAAATCGCGGGCGCATTGCAGGGCGCGCCCTTGCCCGTCGCGCAGTGCGTGACGAACGGCGTGCATGTGCCCGCGTTCGCGGAGATCGTGATCGAAGGGCGCATTCTGCCGAACGTGCGCGAACCCGAAGGCCCGTTCGGCGAATTCCCGAAGTACTACAGCGCGCGGGAAGCGCGCGAGGTGATCGAAGTGACGGCCGTTACGCATCGGCGCGATCCCATCTTTCATACGATCGTGCCCGCCGAAATGGAGCATCTGCTGCTTGGCGCGATTCCGCGTGAGGCGACCTTGCTCGCGCATCTGCAACGCAGTCATCCGGGCGTGAAGGACGTGCATCTGTCCGTCGGCGGCGTGTGCCGCTATCACCTGTGGATCCAGTTCGACAAGAAGCGCGAAGGCGAAGCGAAGAACGTGATTCTCTGCGCGTTCGGCGCGCACTACGACATCAAGCAGGTGGTCGTCGTCGATAGGGATGTGGACGTGCACGATCCCGCCGAAATCGAATGGGCGATTGCAACGCGCTTTCAGGCAGATCGCGATCTCGTCGTGATCGAAGGCGCGCAAGGCTCGCCGCTCGATCCGTCGACGACCATTGGCCAGCCCGACGATGCGCCGCCGCATCTGCAGGGCGTCAGCGCGAAGATGGGACTCGACGCGACGCGGCCCGTCGTGTATCCGGCGCATGTGTTCACGCGCGTGCGCATTCCCGGTGAAGAGCAGGTCGATCTCGACACGCTCGTCGCAACGGACAACGCCGCGTTCGACGCGTGGCTGGGCGGTGCGCGTCATGACTGAGGATGCCGTGCGCAAGCCGCGCATCGTCGTCGGGATTTCCGGCGCGAGCGGCGCGATGATCGGTGTGCGTTTGCTCGCCGCGCTGCGCCGCCTCGGCACGCACGAGACGCATCTGATCGTGTCGCAGTCGGGCGCGTTGACGGCGTCGCAGGAACTGGGACTGACGCGCAGCGATCTCGACGGCATGGCCGACATCGTGCACAACGTGCGCGATATCGGCGCGACCGTTGCGAGCGGCTCGTTTCTTACGGCAGGCATGGTGATCGCGCCGTGCTCGATGAAAACGCTGGCGGGCATCGCCAACGGCTTCGCGGACAACCTGCTGACGCGTGCCGCCGACGTGATGTTGAAGGAGCGCCGCCGCCTCGTACTCGTCGCACGCGAGACGCCGCTCAATCTCGCGCATCTGCGCAACATGACGCTGGCCACCGAAATGGGCGCAATCGTGATGCCGCCCGTGCCCGCGTTCTACGCGCATCCGAAAACGATCGAAGATGTCGTCGATCACACGGTCGGACGCATTCTGGATCTGTTCGCCATCGAGCATCGCGAGATCGCGAAGCGTTGGAGCGGTCTCGGCGACGCGATCGCCGAACGTCGCGCCGACGAAGGAGCGCAACGATGAACCAGCGCGAAACGAATCTGGCTGAAGCCGAAGCGCCGCGCGCTGCCGAGGCGGCCGCGCTCGCAAACGAAACGTCGGAGCCGCGAGCATCGAAACACGTCGGACGCCCGATGCAGCGTCTCGAAGACCCGGCGATTTTGACTGGGCGCGGTCGCTATGGTGACGACATCGGCGTCAAGCCCGGCACGCTGCACGCGGCCGTGCTGCGTTCGCCGCATGCGCATGCGGAACTCGTGTCGATCGATGCGAGCAGCGCATCGAAGCTGCGCGGCGTGCGCGCTGTGCTCACACGCGACGATTTGCGTCCGTGGTCGCGGCCCTTCGTCGTCGGTGTGAAGTCGCCGATGGAGCAGTGGGCGCTCGCGATGGACCGCGTGCGCTACGTCGGCGAGCCGGTGGCCGTGGTGATGGCGGAATCGCGCGCGCTCGCCGAAGACGCACTCGACCTCATCAAGGTCGACTACAGGATTCTCGATCCCGTCACGACGATCGAACAGTCGATGCAAGACGATGCGCCCGTTCTGCACGAACGCGTCGGCACGAATGTGATCAGCGACCGGCATTTCCGTTATGGCGAGCCGGAAGCCGCGTTCGAAAGCGCGTCGCATCGCGTGAAAATCGTCACGCACTATCCGCGCAACTCGTGTGCGCCGATCGAATGCGGCGTGGAGATCGCCGAGTATCTGTCGGGCGATGAAGGCTACGACGTTACGTCGAATTTCATGGGTCCGTTCTCGCTGCATGCCGTGATGGCGATGGCGCTGAACGTGCCCGCGAACCGGCTGCGTCACAAGGCGCCGCGCGATTCCGGTGGCAGCTTCGGCGTGAAGCAGGCGGTGTTTCCGTACGTGGTGATGATGTGCCTCGCGTCGCGCAAGGCGGGTGCGCCTGTGAAGTGGGTCGAAGACCGGCTCGAACATCTGAGCGCGGCGACCTCAGCGACGGCGCGTCTGTCGACGATCGAAGCGGCCGTCGACGACGACGGACGCATCACGGCGCTTGCCTACGATCAGCTCGAAGACTGCGGCGGCTACGTTCGCGCGCCGGAGCCCGCGACGTTTTACCGGATGCACGGCTGTCTCACAGGCGCGTATGCGATTCCGAACCTCGTCGTGCGAAACCGCGTGGTGCTGACGAACAAGACGCCGACGGGTCTCGTACGCGGCTTTGGCGGACCGCAGGTGTACTTCGCGCTCGAACGTCTGATGCAGCGCATCGCGATCGAACTGAAGCTCGACGTGCTCGATGTCTATCGTCGCAACTTCGTGCCTGCCGATGCGTTCCCTTATCGCGCGGTAGCGGGTGCGCTGCTCGATTCGGGCAACTATCAGGAGGCGTTGCGGCGCGGGCTTGCGGAAGGCGGTTACGACGAACTCGTGAAGCGTCGCGACGCGGCGCGCAGCGAAGGCCGTATCTACGGCATCGGCTTTGCGGCCATCGTCGAACCTTCCGTGTCGAACATGGGTTACATCACGACCGTGATGCCCGCCGAAGCGCGCAAGAAGGCCGGTCCGAAGAACGGCGCGATTGCCAGCGCGACCGTGAGCGTCGATCTGCTCGGCGGCGTGGTCGTAACGGTTGCATCGACGCCTGCAGGGCAAGGGCATATGACCGTCTGCGCGCAGGTCGTCGCCGATGTGCTAGGACTGGAGCCGAAAGATATCGTCGTGAACGTCGAGTTCGATACGCACAAGGATGCGTGGTCGGTGGCGTCGGGCAACTACTCGAGCCGCTTTGCGGGCGCGGTCGCCGGCACGGTTCATCTCGCCGCGACCCGTGTGCGCGACAAGCTCGCGCGCATCGTCGCGAAGCAGTTCGGCTGTGCCGCCGAAGACGTGTGCTTCGAAGGCGGCCGCGTCTATCCGAAGGTTGCACAGGACCGCGCGCTGCCGTTCGGCCGCGCGGCGAGCAACGCGCCGCATTGGGCGCCCGCGCTGCTGCCCGAAGGCGAAGAGCCGGGCCTGCGCGAGACCGTGTTCTGGTCGCCGCCGCACATGGATGCGCCGGACGAGAACGACCGCATCAACACGTCGGCGGCGTATGGCTTTGCGTTCGACATGTGCGCGATTGAAATCGATCGCGCGACGGGCCATGTGCGCATCGACCGCTATGTGACGACGCACGATGCCGGCACGCTGCTGAACCCCGCACTCGCCGATGGGCAGATTCGCGGCGCGTTCGCGCAAGGTCTCGGCGCGGCGCTGCTCGAAGAGTTTCGCTACGGCGCGGACGGCAGTTTTCAGTCAGGCACGCTCGCCGACTATCTGATGCCGACCACGTGCGAAGTGCCCGATCCGATGATCGTCCATCTGGAAACGCCGTCGCCATTCACGCCGCTCGGCGCAAAAGGGCTCGGCGAAGGCAACAACATGAGCACGCCCGTTTGCATCGCGAATGCGGTTGCCGACGCGTTGGGCGTCGACGATATCCGCTTGCCGCTCACGCCGTCGAAGGTGATGGCGTTGATCGGTATCGACGATCCCGAACCGTCGCGGCCCGAGTATCGCGACGCCGCGACGGAGAAAAAAGCGGCGCCGGGCGGCGGCCGTGCGCTCACGGCGCAAGGCACCGTCGATCTACCCGCGACGCCGGAAGCCGTGTTCGCCGTGCTGCTCGATCCGGCTGCGCTCGCGAAAGTGATCCCCGGTTGCCATGAACTCGAAGCGACGGGACAAAACCAGTATCGCGCCGATGTGACCGTCGGCGTCGGCATGATCAAGGCGCGTTTCGAAGCGCGCATCGGGTTGTCGGATATCGACGCGCCGCATCGTCTGCGGCTCGAAGGTGCGGGCATGTCGCCACTCGGCAGCGCGCGCGGTAACGGTCTCGTCGAACTGATGCCGACGGAAAAAGGCACGCGCCTCACCTACGACTATGAAGCGCAGGTGTCGGGCAAGGTCGCGGCTGTCGGCGGACGCATGCTCGAAGGCGCGGCGAAGGTCGTGTTGCGGCAACTGTTCGAATCGCTCGGACGCGTCGCAGCGGGCGGCGAGCCCGACGCGACAGGCGGCTCTGCGCCGATGCGTTTTCTTCAGCGGCTTTTCGCCCGTTTCAGGAGGCACGCATGAAGCCCGCACCGTTCGATTACATCCGCGCGATGACGACGCAAGACGCGCTCGACACGCTCGCGGAAACGGGCGAAGACGCACGCGTGCTGGCAGGCGGTCAATCGCTGATGGCCGTGCTGAACATGCGCCTCGCCCAGCCTCGCGTGCTGGTCGACATCTCGCGCACCGACGAGTTGAACGCGGTCCATGCCGATACCCAAACGGGGCGTCTCGTCGTGAGCGCGGCGGCGACGCAAGGCGGCGTCGAATGGCGGCCCACGCTGCACGACGAAGTGCCGTTGCTCGCGATGGCGTTTCCGCACATTTCGCACTTTCAGGTCCGCAATCGCGGCACCGTGTGCGGCTCGATTGCGCATGCCGATCCGAGCGCGGAACTGCCGCTCGTAATGACGGCGCTCGGCGGCGACATCGTGCTGCGGTCGAAGAAGAAGCGGCGCACGTTGTCCGCGAACGACTTCTTTCAAGGCATGTTGATGACGGCGCGCGAACCCGATGAGATCGTCGAAGCCGTGCGCTTTCCGCTGAAGCAACGCGGCGAGCGGTTCGGCTTCACGGAATGTTCGGCACGTCATGGCGATTTCGCGATGGTCGCATGTGCGGCCGTCGTGACGGACGACGCGATACGGATTGCAGTCGGCGGCGTCGCCGACCGGCCGAAGGTCGAAACATGGCCGCGTCTGCAAGGCGACGACCTGCGCGGCGCACTGAACGATTTGAGCTGGAAACTGGGCGCGCAGGACGATGCGCATATCAGCGCGAAGTACCGCCGTCATCTGGTCCGGGAACTCGGATGGCGCGTGATCGAGGAGGCGAAGTGAGCAAGTCCACACCCTACGTGATGCGGCAAGGCGAGCAGTGCGCCGTCACGCTGACACTAAACGGCCGCGAACGCAGCGGCTATTGCGAAACCCGCGAACTGCTGTCGGATTTTCTGCGCCATGAACTCGGCGCGACGGGCACGCACGTCGGCTGCGAGCATGGCGTGTGCGGCGCGTGCACCGTGCATCTGGATGGCGTCGCAGTGCGCTCGTGTCTGACGCTCGCCGTGCAGGCGGAGGGCCGCCGCGTCGATACCGTCGAAGGGCTCGCGCCCGCGCAGACGCTCGGCGATCTGCAACAGGCGTTCTCGCGTCATCATGCGTTGCAGTGCGGATTCTGCACGGCGGGCATTCTGATGTCGTGCGCGGATTTCCTGCAACGCGTGCCGGATCCGACGGAAGAACAGGTGCGCGACATGCTGTCGGGGCACATCTGCCGCTGTACGGGCTATACGCCGATCGTGGCCGCCGTGCTCGATTGCGCGGCGCGCCGCAAGCAGCAGTGCGAGAGCGCGGAGGCCGAGCATGCTTGATCTCGGCCGCACGTTTCTGCAAAGCGTGGAGCGCAGTCCGAATGCGCTTGCGCTCGTCGACGGCGAGTTCCGCGTCACCTACGCGGAGTGGCATCGCATCATTCTGGATGCGGCGCACGGCCTGCGCGAACTCGGTCTCGGGCACGGCGACCGCTTGCTGGTGGTGCTGCAAAACCGCTGGGAAATGGCGACGCTGCACTGGGCCTGTCAGTTCGCTGGCATCGTGATGGTGCCGCTCAACTGGCGCGCGAAACCCGACGAACTCGATTACTGCGTGACGAATGCGGGCGTGAAGGCAATCGTCTACGAGCCCGTCAGTGCGGACGCCGTGATGCAAAGCCCTGCTGCGCAGCACGTTCCGCGCGTCGGACTCGACGATGCGCAAGGACGCACGACGACGATCGATTCCCTGCTGGCTCCCGCACGCAACGCGGTCGCGACGCCAGCGGCCAATGCCGACGATTGCTCGCTGATCCTGTACACGTCCGGCACCACGGGCAAGGCGAAGGGCGTGCCGCGCCGTCACCGGCACGAACGCGCCGCGGCGCTCGCGCACGTCGCGCAGAACCTCTATCGACATGGCGAACGCACGCTCGGCGTGATGCCGCTCTATCACACGATGGGCGTGCGCTCGCTGCTTTCGATGGCGCTCGTCGACGGCCTGTTCGTTTGCGTGCGGCGCTGGAATGCGCGGCTCGCGCTCGATTCGATCGCGCAGTACAAGCTCACGTGCCTCTATCTCGTGCCGACGCTGTATCACGATCTGCTCGCAGATCCGGCGTTCGATCACACGGATACGACGTCGGTGACGAAGCTCGGATTTGCAGGCGCGCCGATGAGCGACGGCTTGCTCAAGCGGCTTGCGAAGGCGTTCGAGCCCGAACTGTTCGTCAACCACTACGGTTCGTCCGAGGTCTACACCTTCAGCATCGACCAGCACGCGACGCTCAAGCCGGGCAGCGCCGGGCGCGCGGGCATCAACACGCGGCTGCGCGTCGTGAAGCTCGATGCGCGTTCGCCGGATGAAGTCGCCGCCGTGCACGAAGAAGGCCAGATCGTCGCGGACCTGCTCGGCGACGAAGCCTTCGAAGGCTACTGGAACCGCCCCGACGCAAATGCGAAATCGCTGCGCGACGGCTGGTACTTCACGGGCGACACCGGCTATTTCGACGCGGACGGCGATCTCTATGTGACGGGCCGCGTCGACGACATGATCATCAGCGGCGGCGAAAACATTTCGCCCGTCGATATCGAGTCGGTGCTGTCGTTGCATCCGTGTGTCGATGAAGTGGCCGTGGCGGGCGTGAAGGACGAGCGCTGGGGACAACGCGTGGTCGCATTCGTCAAGCGGCGCGATTACGTCGATTGCGAAACCCTCGATGCGTGGTGCCGCGCATCCGATCTCGTCAACTTCAAGCGTCCGCGCGAGTACGTATTCGTCGATGACATTCCGAAGTCGCCCGTCGGCAAGATTCTGCGCCGCAAGCTGCAGGCGGGCGAATTCCAGCGCGACGAACGCGGCGCGATTGCGCGCACCGAATCGATTCAACAGCATCAACACATCGAAATCACGAAGGAGTAACACCCATGACTGACCTGACCCATCGCGGCCAGACGCTGCTTCAGGAACTCGACGGCTTTTCGGTCGAAATCGACGCACAGCGCGAGCGCGCCGACATCATCCTGGACCGTCCGCCGTTCAACGTGATTTCGATGCACGCGCGCGACCAGTTGCGCGCGGCGTTCGAAGCACTCGACGAAGACGAGCGCGTGCGCGTGATCGTCATTCGCGCGAAGGGCGAGCACTTTTCGAGCGGCGGCGATATCAAGGGCTTTCTGGAGGCATCGCCGGAACACGTGTCGAAGCTCGCGTGGAATATCGCTGCGCCCGCGCGCTGCTCGAAGCCGGTGATCGCCGCGAATCGCGGCTTCTGCTTCGGCGTCGGTTTCGAACTGTCGCTGGCGTGCGATTTCCGCATCGCCACGGAAACGACTTTTTACGCGCTGCCCGAACAGAAACTCGGCCAGATTCCGGGCTCGGGCGGTTCGGCGCGTCTGCAGCAGATGGTGGGCATCGGCCGCACGAAAGACATCGTGATGCGCTCGCGCCGCATTCCCGGCAAGCAGGCCTACGAGTGGGGCATCGCCGTCGAATGCGTCGCGGACGGCGAACTCGAAGCCGCGACGGATGCGCTCGTCGATGAACTGCGCGCGTTCTCGCCGCTCGCGCAACGTACCGCGAAAAAGCTGCTCAACGATACGGAAGACGCGCCGCTGTCGATCGCCATCGAACTGGAAGGACATTGCTATAGCCGCCTGCGCACGTCGGAAGATTTCCGCGAAGGTGTCGAAGCCTTCCACGGCAAGCGCAAGCCCGTATTTCGCGGGAAGTAAGCAGGCAAACAGAAGGGCCCTGATTTGGCCTTGGAGACGGATTGATGGAACGCTTCGATTACGTGATCGTTGGCGGTGGATCGGCAGGGTGCGTGCTGGCGCACCGCTTGTCGGCTGTGCCGTCGCTGCGCGTCGCGCTGATCGAAGCGGGCAGGGATACGCCGCCGGGCGCTGTGCCCGGCGAGATTCTCGACAGCTATCCGATGCCTGTCTTCTGCGGCGACACCTACATCTGGCCTGAACTGAAGGCGCAGGCGACGCGCGGTTCGGCGCTGCGCGTCTACGAGCAGGGCAAGGTGATGGGCGGCGGGTCGAGCATCAATGTGCAATCGGCCAATCGCGGTTTGCCGCGCGATTACGACGAATGGGCTGCGAATGGCGCAACGGGCTGGGGCTGGCGCGATGTGCTGCCGTACTTTCGCAAGCTCGAACGCGACGTGAATTTTCCGGACGACGAATTGCACGGACGCGATGGCCCGGTGCCGATTCGACGCATCATGCCGGAAGACTGGCCGCCGTTCTGTCATGCCTTCGAAAAAGGGCTGCGCGCGCGAGGCCTTGTGATGCTGCACGATCAGAATGCCGAATTCGATGACGGCTTCTTTCCGGGCGCATTTTCGAATCTCGACGACCGACGTGTGTCGACGGCGGCTGCGTATCTGGATGAAGCGACGCGCAAGCGCAGCAATCTGCGCATTTTCGCGGAGCTGCGCGTCGAACGTATCGTCATGGAAGGCGCGGTTGCGCGTGGCGTCGTCGCCGTTGCGCGCAACGGCGAGCGCGTGCAGTTCGACGCGGACGAAGTGATTCTGTGCGCGGGCGCTTTGCAATCGCCTGCGATGCTGCTGCGTGCGGGCATCGGGCCACGCGACGAACTCGGCGCGCTCGGTATCGAATGCCGTGTCGATCTGCCCGGCGTCGGGCGCAATTTGCAGGACCATCCGTCGCTGACGTTCTGCCATTTTCTCGCGCCGCGATTCCGCATGCCGTTGTCGCGGCGGCGCGCAAGCATGATGGCCGCGCGTCTGAGTTCCGGCGTGGATGGCAGCGAAGCGTCCGACCTCTATCTGTCGAGCGCGACGCGCGCTGCGTGGCATGCGCTCGGCAACCGGCTCGGTCTGTTCTTTCTCTGGTGCAACCGGCCTTATTCGCGCGGCCAGGTGCGGCTCGTTTCTGCCGATGCGTTCACCGCGCCTCGCGTCGAATTGAATCTGCTCGATGATCCTCGCGATCTCGAACGGCTTGCCGTGGGCGTGCGAATGCTGGCGCGCATCGTGAAGGCTTCCGGACTGGGCAGCGACGAACGCGATTTCTTTCCTGCCGCATTTTCGCCGCGCGTGAAAGCACTCAGCCGCGTCGGCTCGGGCAACGCATTGCTGACGTCGATGCTCGGCGTGCTGCTCGACACGCCCGCGCCTTTGCGGCGCGCATTGATCGAACGATTCTTCACACGCGGACAGCGCATGTCGGCACTGCTGGAAGACCGGCAGGCACTCGACGACTTCATCCGCGCGAACGTCTTCGGCGTGTGGCACGCGAGCGGTACGTGCCGGATGGGCGACGCGCGCCTCGCCGACAGCGTCACGGATACGGAAGGCCGCGTGCATCGCACGCAAGGTTTGCGCGTGGTGGATGCGTCGCTGATGCCGCGCCTGCCGTCGGCGAACACGAATATTCCGACCATCATGATCGCCGAGAAAATCGCCGACGCGATGGTCATGCAGCGAAGCAACACAGGCGCGACGCAATTCGCGCCCCTTGTCTCGACGCCGTAGCCATTTCATTAACGCCAACCAGAGCACGCAAATCCAAGGTGCCATCTTCATCGGATTCAACAAGAGAAACGGTCCGGTGACCATTCAAGGAGATGAATGATGTCCGTAGCAGCGCAAAATAGCGCCGCCGTGCCGGCTATCGACCAGCGGCAGGTAATGGGTGCAGTGTTCGCCTCGTGTCTGGGCTGGGCACTCGATCTGTTCGACCTGTTCGTGCTGTTGTATGTCGCGCCTGTCGTGGGGCGACTGTTCTTTCCATCCGAGCATGCGATGCTGTCGCTTGCAGCCGTCTATGCGTCGTTCGCAGTGACGCTGCTGATGCGTCCGCTGGGCTCCGCGCTGTTCGGCTCTTACGCCGACCGTCACGGACGCAAGGGCGCGATGATCATCGCCGTGGTCGGCGTCGGCGTGTCGACGGCACTGTTCGGCGCACTGCCGACGGTGCATCAGATCGGACTCGCCGCGCCCGTCGTCTTTCTGCTGCTGCGGCTCGTACAGGGCGTGTTCGTCGGCGGCGTGGTGGCGTCGACGCATACGATCGGCACGGAGTCCGTCGCGCCGAAATATCGCGGCGCCGTGTCGGGGCTGATCGGCGGCGGCGGTGCGGGGATGGGCGCGTTGCTCGCGTCGCTGACGTTCCTGCTGATGTCGTCGCTGTTTCCGGGCCATCAGTTCGAAGTGTGGGGCTGGCGCTGCATGTTCTTCACGGGGATCATCAGTTCGGTGCTCGGCCTCTTCGTGTTCAACAGCCTCGAAGAGTCGCCGCTGTGGCGCAAGCTCGCTGCCGAAAAGGCCGCGAAAGCCGCCGCGCAGCATCGCAACGCGCCCGTCGAAATCGCGCGCTCGCCGTTGCGCACGCTGTTCTCACGCGATTACCGTTCAATCCTCTTCGTCAATCTGCTGCTGACGATCGGCGGCGGCAGCGGCTACTACCTCACGTCGGGCTATCTGCCGACCTTCCTCAAAGTGGTCAGCCACACGCCGAACGGCGCGGCTGCCGCGATCCTGATGCTGTGCAGTATCGCGGTGGTGATCGCATCGGTCGCGGCAGGGCATCTGAGCACGTTCATCGGCCGCAAGACCGCGTTCGTGTGGATCGGGCTGATTCGACTCGTGGCGCTGCCGGGCCTCTATCTGTTGCTGCCGACTGCGAACGATATCGTCACGCTCGGCGTGTATGCGGTCATTCTGAGCGCGCTCGGTAGTGCCGGTTATGCGCCGATCCTGATCTTCCTCAACGAGCGCTTCCCGACCGCGATCCGTGCGACGGGAACGGGCCTGTCATGGAACATCGGCTTTGCGATCGGCGGCATGATGCCGACTGTTGTCTCACTGGTCGCGAAGGAAACGAGCGAACTGCCGCTGATGCTCGCGATCTTCGTCGGCGCAATCAGCGTGATCTTTCTGATCGGTGCGTTCATCGTGCCGGAGACGCGCGGCAGGCTCGATCAGGCGTCCGTGCCGCAACGCGAAGTGACAGGTTGAGGTTGAGGCACGTCACGATTCGTCCGCTGCGCTCTTCGTGACGCGGCGGATTTCGTCGGCGATGATGTCGATCAGCGCTTGCGCAGCAGGTCCGATGGGCCGCTTCGGATGCGAGACCTGAACGATGTGGCGGAGAATTGGCGGCGTGCCGATTCTGTGTGCGCGCAAGGTGCCTTCATCCACTTTGCGTTGCACGACGACGCGCGGCAGTATCGTCGCGACGGCACTCTGCTCGACGAACTGCACAATGGTGCTCAGCAGATCGATTTCGAACGTCGGCTTGATGACGATATTCGCGGCCATCAGCGCGGCATCGAGCGCGCCGCGCAAGCCGTTGCGGCGCGTCGGCAGTACGAGTTCGGCGGCGGGCGGATTTGACAGGTCGATGCGCTCGGGCAACTCGACACGGCACGCCAATCCCGTCACGTACACCATCTCTTCGACGAGCAGCGGTTGCATGTCGAGCGTGAGCCTTCCGCGCGGCTTGTTGATGATCGCGGCGTCGAGCCGTCCCGCTTCGACGCCGTCGATCAGTTGTGCGCTGAAGCCGTCCGCGACGGACACCTCGACTTGAGGAAACAGCGCGTTGAACTTCGCCAGCGATTCGGCCAGCACGCTTTCCGTTTCCGACGACACCATGCCGAGCGACACGCGGCCCGTGACGATCACATCCTGGCGGCTCAACTGCACGCGCGCGTGCTCGATGTCGCGCATGATCGGCGTGTAGAGGCGATACATCAGACGCGCGGCATCCGTCGGCGTCATGCCGTGCGGACCGCGCTCGAACAGCGTCTGGCCCAGCTCCGCTTCGAGCTTCGAAATCTGCATGCTGAGCGCGGGCTGGACGATGTTCAGCCGCTTGGCCGCGCGCGTCACGGAGCCGTCCTCGAACAGGGCGATGAAGTACTGGATTTGCTTGAGGTCCATGCCGCGCGGGCTCAGTCGAAGTGACCGGAATGCCTCAAGTTTAACGCCGTGGGTTGTGAATCCACGGCGTTCCTCGCGCGGTGCTGCCGAACGCTATTGCGGCAGTGCCGCCAACGCGATTTCAGCGGCGCTCTGCAACTGTTCGACATGCCAGCACTTGTCCATCAGCGCGCGCGTTTTCTCGGGTGACAGGATGCCGTCGGCGAGATCGGAGAACTTCTTCTCCAGCTGCTGATCCGTCATCGGCACTTCGGTGCTGCCGATCGCGTGCTGAATGAACTTGTGCAGCTTGCGGCCATCCTTGAGCGTGATCGTCATATCGACCTGCTCCGGCTTGATCGCGGAATCGACGATGGGATTCACCTTCTCGCGCAACGCGACGGTGACCGGGTCGCGCACCTTGGCGTCGCTGAACTGCTTCTCGCCCGCGGCGCCGTCGATGATCGCAATCGCCACCGCGTGATAGATGCTGAACTTGCCTTCGAGGCCGATCTGCGGCGTCTTCTTGCCCGTCAGTTCGAGCACGAGCGGATGCACGCGCAGATCGATACGTTCGATCTGATCCGGCTGCAGATGATTTTGATTGCGCAGCTGGATCGCCGCGTCGATCGCGGGATGAATGACGATGCCGCACGCGAACGGCTTGTACGTATTCAGCGTCGATTCGTAATGCTGGCCAAGGCCTTCGGTGATCTCCCGATAGTCCTGCTTCGTGCTGATGGTGTTGGCCCAGCCGCGCTTCGCTTCGATCATGCCGTCCGAACTCGTGTAGTTCTGCCCCGCGAGCAGTGCAGCAAAGATGCCGTTGGCCGCCGCGCGTCCGGGGTTGAAGCTCTTGTTCATCGAGCCGAACGATTCGCGCAGCCCGACCGGTTGCGATGCCGCGAGCCCTAACGCCCACACCATCTGTTCGACGCTCAGACCCATCAGCTTGCCCGTCGCCGCAGCCGAACCGAACACGCCGCACGTGCCCGTGATGTGCCAGCCGACATCGTAGTGATTCGGATACACGGCATTGCCGATGCGCAGTTCCGTTTCGACGCCCAGCACCAGCGCGTTCAGGAAGTCCTTGCCCGACACAGGGTGGTATTGCGAGTACGCGAGGATCGCCGATACGACGGGACCGGCGGGGTGAATGATCGTCTTCAGGTGCGTATCGTCGTAATCGAAGATATGGCTGCTGACGCCGTTGATGAACGCTGCGTTCATGATGTCGAAGCGCTCGCTGCGGCCGAGCAGATTCGCCTGCGGCGGCCCCGAGAAGGGCGTGAGGGCGGCGACCGCGCGATTCACCGTCTCGTCGTGCGAGCCGCCGACGGCGACGCCGACCCAGTTCATCAGCGTGCGCACGCCTTCTTTGCGCGCGGCCGCCGGCAGATCCTGATAGCCCGTCTTCACGATGTATTCCGCGAGGATGCGCGTGACCTTCGGCGGGCGCGCGTTGATGCTGCTCGCCGCGTTCGGTGCGGACGCCGCCTTCGCGGCATCGGACGATTGCGCGTACACGGTCGAGCCGCTGGCCGCCGCGGCAAACGCGCCGGCGGCCCCCGTTTTCAGGAAGCGGCGGCGATCGATGACGGACATGAATGTCTCCTTGTGGTCTGGTTGTGTGTGAATGGAACTTGGTGCGAATCGGACGGCATGCGTCCGCCCGCCTCGATTTCTTGTGTGCGATCGCGCGTCGATGGCACGCGAAGTCGATGAAGTGTCGACAGTTTAGGTTTAGTCTAACGAAAACTATGGTGCAGACGCAAGGTTTGGTTTGCAGGTGTGCACACTTTACGGAACTGTTTTGACGAGCGGCAAGCCTTACCG
Source organism: Paraburkholderia sabiae (assembly GCF_030412785.1). Lineage (NCBI taxonomy): Bacteria > Pseudomonadati > Pseudomonadota > Betaproteobacteria > Burkholderiales > Burkholderiaceae > Paraburkholderia > Paraburkholderia sabiae. The sequence continues at coordinate 2,217,985 of NZ_CP125296.1, read as the reverse complement.
GAGGCGGCGGTGAAGGCGCTGTTTGGTAGAATCGGCCGGCGCCGGCCCGTTGGGCCGGGCCTTATCAGGACACTGCGATGACCGGGAATGTCGACAGAAGCGCACTCGATGCAGACGGCGAAGCGTCGTCCGGCGAAGCATCGGCCGTTGCCGAGATCGTCGACTGGGTTGCGCGCGGAATCATCGAAGGGCGCTTGCTGCCGGGCCACGATCTGAATTCGGTCGATCTGGCGAAGCGGTTCAACGTCAGCCGGACGCCGGTACGTGAGGCGCTGTTCGTGCTGACGCGCGAAGGACTCGTCGACTGGTCGCCGCGCCGGCGTCCGCGCGTGTCGTCCGTCGAGTTGCCGGATGTGCGCGAGATTTATCAGTTGCGCGGGATCTTGTACGCGCAGGTTTCGATGGCGATCGTCGAGCGCGCGACGCAGGCCGATATCGAGTCGCTATGGAGCGCACATCGACGCCTGGCGGAAGTGGCCGCGCAAGGTGACGTCGACGGTTATTTCTGGGCGAACGTGGCCTTCCGCGACGAGGAACTGCGCGTGTGCGGCAACCGTATCTTCAAGGAAGTGCTCGATTCGATGCGTATGCGGACGAATCGGCTGCGACGGCTTAGTACTTCTTTGCCCGGAAGAATGCTGCGGTCTTGTGCGGATCATCAGCGCTTGTGTGAGGCTTATGAGGAGCGGGATGGGGTGCTGGCCGCGGCGTTGAATCGGTCGATTGTGATGAGTGCGTTGCAGGCGATTGAGCAGGCTTGGGAGAGGGGAAATAATTTCGCTTCGATTCACAACCCGGAAGAGCTGAAGTGATGCGTATAGCAGCGATTTCACGATTGCTTTGCTGTCGCTCGTGAAATATGACGTAGCGAACGGGCAGGCTCAGACGTCTCAGGATGAACAGACGCTTTGCAACGATGGGGAGGAGACTTATTTCAGTTGTCCGCTAGAGAATCAAAAGACTGTCACCGTATGTGCAAAGAACAACACGGCCCCCAATGAGGGCTATGTGCAATACCGGTACGGCACCAAGGACAATGCTTTCGCATTTCCAGGTGAGACTGTTGCACCTGCCAGCACAGTGAAGGTCACCGACGTCTCCGAAGGAGGTATTCGAGGCCTGCATTTGAAGTTCACGAAGGGACCGTACACGTATGTCGTTTCCTCGGTCTTGCCGGGTGAGATCTACGTATCCAGGAATGGAATTGGCCCCGTCAATTCGTTCGACGCCTGAGTCATCGGCGATCAGGCCGGCAATGCGGCGTGCGCGGGCACGGTAAATTGAACGGTCGCGCCTCGCGGCTCATTGGGACTCGCCCATAAGCGGCCGCCGTGCGCGTCGATGATCGAGCGGCAGATCGACAGTCCCATTCCCAGGCCCGTCGGCTTCGACGTGTAGAAGGGCGCGAAAATATGCTCGGTGTTCTGCACACTGAATCCCGGCCCCGAATCGCGCACGGTGACGAGCACGCAATTCGAATCGTCGTGTCGCGTGTCGATCTGCAGGTGCCGTGTGTCTTCGCTCACGCCGCTCATGGCTTCGAGCGCGTTGACGATCAGGTTGAGAAGCACCTGTTGCAGCTCGACGCGGTCTCCTTCGATCAACGGCAAACCGTCCGACAGCTGCGTCTCTACCGAGGCTCCGCTCTTCGCGACTTCCCCGCGCGTCAGCTCGATCACCTCGCGGATCGCTTCGTTGATATCGACGGGCTCCTTGCGCGGCGGCGCCTTTTTCACCATCTGTCGGATGCGGCCGAGCACATCGGCGGCCCGGGTCGAGTCCTTGACGATGCGGCTGAGCACCTGATCGACTTCGCCGATATTGGGCGGCTGGGCGCGCAGCCAGCGCAGCGCGGCCTGCGCGCTGGTCACGGTCGCGGCGATCGGCTGATTCACTTCGTGCGCAATCGAGGCGGTGAGCTGCCCCATCGTCGCGACCCGGTTCGCGTGTTCCAGCTCCGTTTGCACTTCGCGAAAACGGTGCTCGCTTTCTCGGACTTTTTTCTCCGCCTCCTTGCGCTCCGTGAGATCCAGCACGAACGCAACGCCTTCCTTGCGGCTTGCTTCGAAACTCGCCAGGCCGACGATAACGGGAACGAGGCGGCCGTCCTTGCTGACGTATTCCTTTTCGTATGGCTGCGCACGCCCGGTGCGGATCGCTTCCGCCAAAGCCTGCTCGCTGTCCTCGCGCGATTCCGGCGGCGTCAGATCGAGCCAGCGTACCCGGCCCGACACGAGATCTTCGCGCTCGTATCCCACCATGCGAAGAAACGCATCGTTGGCTTCCAGAATATCGCCGCGCGCATTCCAGACGATGATCCCGATGATGTTGGCTTCGACGAGGCGCCGTATCTTCACTTCGCGTTCGGTGACATCACGGTACAAGCGCGCATTCTCCAGCGAGATCGCCGCCTGCGACGCCACCAGTTTCAGCACGGCAATGCGCGCCGGGCTGAACGCGCGAGCGGTCAGGTTGTTCTCCAGATAGAGCGCGCCGATGAGCTTCGCCTGATTCATCAGCGGCATGCAGAGAATGGAGCGTGCGTGATGCTCGTGGATGTACGGATCGGCCGCAAACACAGAAGCGGCCGCGGCATCGTCGAGAAAAATGCTCTCGCGGGTTCGCAACGCATGATAGAGGATCGACTCAGGCAGCATCGCGGCACTCACGGGCGCATCGCACAGTTGCAGCTGCGTCGTGTCGCCGCCCGTCGTCACTTCGGCTGCAATGCGATGTTCGCCGCCCGCTGACAGGATCAGCAGACCGCGGTCGCCGCCCGCCTGCTCGATGGCGGTACGCATGATCATCTCGATCAGCTTTTCGAGCACGATCTCACCCGATGCGGCCTGTGAGACCTTGATGACGGTCGCCAGGTCGAGATGCTCGACGGGGGTTGCCATCGTCGTCGTCGGGCCGGGTGCGGACGCTTCCGTGTTGAGGAACGGATGCAGTTCTTCGAGATGCCGCACTTTGCCGTCTGCGCCCCAGCGCAGATAGCCGTAGCGGGCATCCTGCAGATAGACGCGGGCAATCTTGTCGAGTTCTCGGCGCGCATAGAAGCGTGCCGCGAGTTCGTTGGCGAGCGCCTCGATGTGGATGAAGCCGTTTTGCTGTGCCGACGAGATGGCCTGTTCGTAAAGCTGCTCGGCTTCGATCAGACGGCCTTCGATGCACGCGATCTCGGCGCCGAGCAACGCCGCGCGAGACGCGAAATTCTCCGGGCAGTTCGTGGCCCAGATCTGCAACTGCGCGTGGTGCGCGGCGAGCGCGTCCCGATGTTGCGTCCTTTCGTCGGCGGAAGCGGACAGGCAGATGGCGGCGATGGTCAGCGCGGCGTAAAAGTGATATTCGGCTTCCTCGATGAACGACGACGAACTCCACAGCAGCCGCTTCGCGTTCACGGCGGCTTCCGTCGCCGCCGCGTAGTCTCCCGCCAGATAACGCGCCTGCAACTTTCGGATCCAGTAGAAACACGCGGGGACGGCGAGCGCAGGATTGCTCGACAAGTGTTCCTCGACTTGCGGCTCGCTGAACTGCGCATGATCGAAACAGCCGAATCGTGCTGTCTGTCCGCGCAGCATGCGGATCAGCGCGAGTTGTGCACTGATGAAGTCGATGACGAGGCCGAAGCGCATCCTCTCGGCGTAAGCCAGGCCGTGCTCGGCCTCGTTTTGCACGTCCACCAGCGCTTCTCCGGCGAAGATCAGACCGGAATTGAGGTTCTTGGATGTATAGGCGCCATACGTGAGATCGCCGATCCGGTTCGCAGCTTTCAACGCGCGGCGCAGGACATCGGCGCTCACGCGGATATGCTTCATCCACGGCAGCACGAAGGACGCAAACACCGAATAGGCGCTGGCCTCGAAACGCCTGAAATCGCGCCGATCGACGAGTTCGTAGCCGAGCTGGCCGAACCGGAAACCGAACTGATAGTCGCCGAAACGCGGCCCGGCAATTCTGCCGACCATCGCGTAAGGCACACACGACGCATCGCAGTTACCGCGCTCCAGGCTGAGATTGACCGCCTTGCAGCTCATCAGCGAAGCCAGATTCGCATCCGTCTGCACGGCGGGCGCGAAGAGTTTGCTCAGCACTTCGGCCGTCGCGAGATGCGCCGGGTCTTGCATCAGCGGCAAATCGATCAGGGCTTCGATCGGACGATCGCCGAGCAGCAGACCGATCCGTTTGTATTCGCTGCGAACCTCGTCGTCCTGCGGATGCGGCGACCAGTCGATGCCGACATGCCGCAGATAGTCGAGGCATACGGCGACGGCGCGGCTGCTTTGATCGAGCGTCGAGCAGACATCGGTGTGCAGGCACGCGACGCTGGCTTTCTCCACGGTCGTCGTGGCGCGGTTCGACAGAGCAGTCAGGCGCTCGTCCGCCGCAGACGGCTGACCCGTCAGATATTCGCACGCGGCGCGGTTGAGTTCGAGCGCGAAGATCAGCTCATGCCGACGCTCCCAGCAATCGTCGTCCAGCAGTTCGACGCCTGCTACCAGATAGATGAGCGCCGACGCATAAGCTGTCGATACCTTCGCGCGCAGGCCCGCCAGCAGGTTGAATTCCGCGAGTTGTTCCCGTTCTTCGCGCGAACCGATCAAGGCGGTGGCACGATTGAGTTGACCCGCGATCTCGAAGATCCGCTCATTGCGTTTTTCGGGCGGCGTGTGCGCGGCGAGCAGCCGCCCTATGCGCAGATGCGCTTCGGCACGCGACGCCTGCGGGATCATCGAATAGGCGGCTTCATGGACGCGGTCGTGGACGAATTTGTACGTATCTTCCTGCCGCCCGATCAGCTCCTGCCTGATGGCTTCCCACAACACTGCGTGAAGCCGTTCGTGCGACATCGCGACGACAGTAGACAGCGTCGTGATATCGGCGACGTTGCCAAGGCAGGCGAGCTGCTGCAACGCATTCTGCGTCTCCGTCGGCAAGCGCGTCAGCTTGCCGATCATCAGATCCACGATGTTGTCGGTATAGCCCTTCGCATGAATGCGATGGGAATTCCACGACCATCGTCGGGCGTCGTGGTCGAACGCGAGCAGTTCCTCATCGGCGAGCGCGTGCAGGAACTGGATCACGAAAAAGGGATTCCCTGCCGTCTTGTCGTGCACCAGTTGCGCGAGCGGTTCGATCTGCTGCCGTTCAGTGTGTAGCGCTTCCGCGATCAGTTGCTGGATATGAGCGCTGGCGAGCGGCGTCAGCGTGATTTCCTCGATCCGCACGCCGGCGTTCCGGATGGCCTGAAGCCTGCCCGTCAGCGGATGCATCGCATCGACCTCGTTGTCGCGATACGCGCCGACCAGCATCAGATGCCGCAGATCGGAGCGCGTCAGCAGGTCTTCGAGCAGATCGAGCGTCGCCGCGTCGAGCCATTGGAGATCGTCGAAAAAGAGCGCAAGCGGATGTTCCGGCCGGGCGAATACGCCGATGAAGCGGCGGAACAGAACCATGAAGCGGCGCTGTGCGAGTTTGGGCGCGAGTTCCGCGACGGGCGGCGGGTCGCCGATGATCAGCTTCAGTTCGGGGATGAGGTCCGTCATCAGCCGGGCATTAGGCTCGAGCGCCTCCAGCAGCGCGGCGCGCCAGCTTGCCAGTTCTGTCTCGGGCTTGCCGAGCAGCGGCCGCACGAGTCCCTGGAACGCCTGCACGAGCGTCGAATAGGGAATGTCGCGCTTGTACTGATCGAACTTGCCGGACGCGAAGAGTCCGCGCGGCGGCACCAGCACCCGGTGCAGTTCGTTGACGACGGATGACTTGCCGATCCCCGAATAGCCCGATACCAGCGCCAGTTCCGGCGCACCGTTGCGGACCGTCCGGTCGAATGCCGCCACCAGCGTATTGACTTCGTGCTCCCGCCCGTAGAGCTTCTCGGGAATCATGAGGCGGTCGGGCGTATCGTGTTCGTCGAGCCGGAACTCCTGGACGCGACGTTCGCTCCGCCAGTCGGCGAGACAGTGCTTCAGGTCGTGTTCGACGCCCGCCGCTGTCTGATAGCGGTCCTCGGCGGTCTTGGCCAGCAACTTCATGACGATCAGCGAGACGGCGGCCGGGACGGACTCCTCGCGCGCGCTCGGCGGCACCGGCTTTCTGGCGATGTGGCAGTGCACCCATTCCATCGGCTCGGTTGCCGTGAACGGCAAGACGCCCGTGAGCATCTGGTAGAGCGTGACGCCGAACGCATAGAGGTCGCTGCGGGAATCGATCGAACGGTTCATCCGGCCCGTCTGTTCGGGCGCCATGTAGGCGAGCGTGCCGGCGATGGTCTCGGGCGGTTCCGGCGCCTGTCGCTCGCGCGGAAGCCGCGAGGCGAGGCCGAAGCCGGTGAGCCGTACGTTTCCGTCGGCGCAGTTCACGAGAATATGAGCGGGCTTGAGATCTTTATGAACGAGGCCTCGCTGATGCAGCTTGCCCAGCGCCGCGGCGATGCCGACCGCGAGCCGCAAAAATTCTCCCATCTCCATCGGCTTGCCGAGCAGCCCCGCGAGCGGCTCGCCGCCGGGATCGTCGAGGACCAGCAAGGGCCGCCGGCTTTCGCGCAACAGCGCGAGCGGCTGCACCGCCCATGCATCGCCGAGTTCGTCCTTCAGATCGAATTCGCGAGCGAGGCGGTCAAGGCTGGCGGGTAACGGATGTTCGGCGGCGGGCTGCACCAGCAGGACGTTGCGGCTGCTGTCCTCCGTCGGGTGCCGTCCACGGGAGAGGACGCGCTCGCCGTCGTCCCACAAGATCTGGAGTCTCTTACCCATAGGCGCCGAAACCGTCCGAAGGTCTGCATCTGCCGTGGCGGGCATAGGGCTGCTGCCCGTCGTATCGGATGCGTTGCGTTCGTCGGCATGGCAGCAGGGATCGCGTCAGCATACACCGCGGCGAGTATTTGATCGCGGATGGTCCCGGCCGGCAGGCGTGTGGCTCGCGACGAGCCGGAAGGCGGCGAGGCCGGCATCATGCGTCGCCGCCTTGTGCTGCCGCGAGCGGGCGTCGGCGAGCGGTTGCCCCATCGGTCGGCGTCCTGGATTCGGCGCTCTTCGGCGTGGGCTTCGCGGCAGTTGCGCGCGAAGCCATTTCGTTCTGCGCGACGAGCTTCGCAATCTCCCTGTCGGCCTGCGACCCATATTGTGCAAAGACATCCGTGCGATAGCTCGTGTTGCTGGCGGCCGCCAGCTGCGTCCCCGAGTCGTCGCGTGTGTCGACCTTGACCTGCATCGACAGGCCGATACGCAGTGGATGCGCGGCGAGTTCGCGCTGATCCAGCCGGATGCGCACGGGCAAACGCTGAACGATCTTGATCCAGTTGCCCGTCGCGTTTTGCGCCGGCAGCGTCGCGAATGCGCTGCCCGTTCCCGCCGAAAAGCCCTCGATCTGTCCGTGATACGTCATGCCCGAGCCGTACACGTCGGCGATCAGCACGACAGGCTGACCGATGCGCATGCGCTTCAACTGCACTTCCTTGAAATTCGCATCGACCCAGACGCCGTCGAGCGGCACGATCGCCATCAGCGGCGTGCCGGGAGACACGCGCTGCCCCACCTGAACCGAGCGTTTCGCGACATAGCCCGTGACGGGCGCGGGCAGCGTGTTGCGCGCGTAGGCAAGCCAGGCGTCCCGCACTTTCGACTCGGCGGCCTGCACATCGGGATGCTGCTCCACGGTCGTGCGGTCGGTCAGCGCGTGATTGGCTTCGTCCTGTTGACGTGCTGCATCGAGCGCGGCCTGTGCGGCATTCACGGCGTCGCGAGCGTGTGCGATATCTTCGGCAGAAACGGCGCCCGAGTCGGCGACGGCCTCGCGCCGACGCAGATCGTTCGTCACACGCGCGAGTTCCGAGCGCCGCTGCGCGACGTTCGCCGCGTAGAAGTCGTTGTTCACATAGAGGCTGCTCACGCGGCGCACGGTTTGCCCTAGCTCGGCTTCGGCTTTCGACAGCGCATTGCGCGCGTCGGCGGGATCGAGCGCGACGACCGGCTCGCCTGTCTTCACGATCTGCGTGTCGTCGGCGTTGACGGCGGTGACCGTGCCCGTGACCTGCGGCGTCAGCTCGACGAGATTGCCGCTGACATACGCGTCGTCGGTCGCCTCGTGATATCGGCCCCATTTGAAGTAATAGGTGCCGTAGGCCGCGCCGGCTGCGGCCACCGCGGCGGCGAGCAGCGCGATGAGGCGCTTGCGCCGGCTCTGGGCGGCGGCTTCCGTGCCTTTGCTGGCAGCGGAACGCGCAAGTTCATTGCCGGACGTGACGGAATCTCCCATTTCAGATCTCCCAAAGCGGTTGCGAATGACGTTGCAAGCTCAGTCAATGTGCGGCGGCGACGGCATCGGTGCTGCCCGCCGCCTCGGCCCGGTCGTCGACATAGCCGCCTCCGAGCGCCGAAGCGAGCGCGATCTGCTGATCGCGCCGGTTCATCTTCAGGTCGGCGACGGCCTGCTCGGTGTTCAGAGCCGTGACGTCGGCATTGAGCACGGTCAGCTGATTTGTGAGACCGGCCTTGTACTGCCGGATCGCAAGCTGATCGGCGCCGTCTGCTGCCTGCTGCGCCAGTTGCGCATCGACGAGTTGTGCATCGCTCGAACGAAGCGACGCAAGCTGCGTGGCAACTTCGGTGAGCGCGGTAACGAGTGCGAGGTTGTACGTCGCGACGGCATAGTCGAATTCCGCGTAGCGGCCTTTGAGCTGCGCGCGCAATGCGCCGGCGTCGAAAATCGGCAGATGGATGGCGGGACCGACGGAAGCCGTCCGGCTCGCGGCCGTCAGAAAGCGGCCGAAACCGAACGCGTCGAGGCCGATGGCCGCGCTCAGATTGATGTCGGGATAGAACTCGGCCTTCGCCTCTTTCACTTCGTGCATCAGCGCGTCGACGTGCCAGCGGGCCGCGACGATTTCAGGGCGACGGCTCACCAGATCGGCGGGCAGGTTGTCGGGCAGACGTACCTCGTCGCCGATGCCGAGCGCTGGCCGCTCGATCCGCAGACCGCGATCCGGGCCGGCGCCCATCAATGCCGCGAGCTGATAGCGCGTGGTCAGGATGTTGCCGTCGAGCGCGGTGACATTCGCGCGGCTCGTCGCGAGATTGGCCTGCGCGGTCTTGCGTTCGACCTGCGTATCGAGTCCCGTCGCAATGCGGCTCGCCGTGATGCGATCGATTTCCTCGCGCCGCGCGACTTCCGCCTGCGCGATGTCGCGCAGCGCGTAAAGGCGCGCGAGCTGGTTGTAGGTGCGTGCGATGGCGGTATCGAGCGTGAGCCGGACGGCTTCCTCGTCGGCCTTGCTCGCGGAAAGTTGCGACACGGCTGCCTTGAGTGCTTCGCGATTCTTGCCCCACAGATCGAGGTCGTACGAAGCCGTCAGGAGCCCCTTGTTCTCCGTCTGCCAGGAGCCTGCAACGGGCGGTGGAATCAGCGCGGTGCCGCTGTACTGCTGACGCGTGAGCGAGTAGTTCGCGTCGATGCGCGGCAGCGTGCCGGCCTTCGCGGTTTCGCTGTAGGCCTGCGCCGCGCTCACCCGCGAGCGGGCCTGTTCGAGCGTCGGGCTGTCTTTGCGCGCTTCTGCGATCAGCGTCATGAGCTGCGCGTCGCCGAACTGTTCGACCCAATCGGCGGCAGGCCAGTGACCGTGTTCGGCGGGCAGGCTCGCCGTCGTTTCGAACGTATTCGACGAGGCAATCTGCGCATCGCCGTGGATGCCCGCATAGTTCACGCATGCGCAGAGCGATGTCGCACAGACGGCGGACAAACCGGCCTTCAGCACGCGATCGACGATGCCCGATCCAGAAGTCAGCGAGTTCATTTCGAATAGGTTCCGTTAGAACGTGGAATGGATGCGCGGGATGCTTCAGTGCCCGCCTGCGCCTGGCGCGCTCGCGCCTCGGGTCGGTCTCGTCAACCAGATCAGCGGGACGATGACGATGAAGATCACCGCGGAGAGCCAGAAGACGTCGTTGAGCCCGAGCATGGATGCCTGTGCGTCGAGCGACGACTCGAAGAGCGCCGTCGCCTTCGCGGTGCTGAAGTTGAGCGTCGTCTGAAGATTGGCGATGGTGTTGATGAAGTTCGGATTGTTGACGCTCGTCTGATCGACGAGACGCGCGTGATGGAAGATCGTCCGGTCCGACCATTTCGTGGTCAGCAGCGACGTGCCGACAGCGCCCGCGAAAATCCGCACGAAGTTCGACAGGCCTGCTGCTGCCGGAATTTTCTCGGGCGGCAGTCCTGAGAGGATGATCGCGGTGAGGGGCGTGAAGAACAGAGCAGTCGGTATGCCTTGCAGTAACGTAGGCAACACGAGCGTGAAGGCATCGACATCCGTCGTGTAGCGGGAGCGCATGAAGAAGACACCGGCGAAGCCGACAAACGCGAGAGTGGCGAGCACACGGCTGTCGGAGCGCGGCATGATTTTCCCCAGCAGCGGCGCGAGCATCACCGAGAAGATGCCGAGCGGCGCGGTCACAAGTCCTGCATCGACCGCGCGATAGCCGAGAAAGCCCTGAATCCATTGCGGCAGGATTACCAGGTTCGCGAAGAAGAGCGCATAAGCGACGGAAATCGCCACCGTGCCACCGAGAAAATTGCGCCTGGCAAAGAGGCGCAGATCGATCACCGGCTTTTCTTCGGTGAATTCCCAGATCAGAAAGAACAGAAAGCTGATTGCGGCGACAACGGTGAGTGCCCAGATCACGGGCGAATTGAACCAGTCGAGGTCTTTGCCCTTGTCGAGCATGATCTGCAGCGTCGCGACCCACGCGACCAGCGAGATCAAACCGATGACATCGATCGGCAGCTTGCGCGCAGGCGTTTCGCGATCGCGATACACCATCCAGATCACGCCCGCGGCAAACAGACCGACAGGCACATTGATATAGAAGATCCACGACCAGTTGTAGCTGTCGGTGATCCAGCCGCCTAGCGCCGGGCCGGCGATCGGCCCGACCGTCGCGGTCATCGCCCACAACGACAGCGCGTTTGAGCTTTTATCTTCGGGAAACGATGCGAGCAGCAAGGCTTGCGAGAGCGGCACCAGCGGACCCGCGACGAGCCCTTGCACGACGCGCGCAGCGAGCAGCACCAGCAGATTCGGCGCAAGCCCGCACGCTGCCGACGACAGTACGAACAACAGGATCGCCCAGACAAACAGCTTGACCTGGCCGATGCGTTGCGTGAGCCAGCCGGTGAGCGGAATCGACACGGCGTTTGCAGCTGCGAACAGTGTAATGACCCATGTGCCTTCATCGACCGATACGCCCAGATTGCCGGAAAGCGTGGGAATCGCGACGTTGGCGATGGACGAATCGAGCACGTTCATGAAGGTGGCGAGCGCGACTGCGAATGTGCCGAGTACGAACTTGATGCCTGTCAATGGTGTTTTGGCGCTATGGTCAGATTCGTGGTTCATTTCCAATCCGTTAGACATCCAAAATAAAAAGGTTGTAGGCCGTATGAATTCATGGCTGCTTTCAGGCAGGTCTTACGCGGGGCGCTGTTGCGAGAGACAGAGCACGTGCATCGCGGCGAATCTCGCTGAAGTCACGCGAAGCAAACATCGCTCGTGCAATCGCCAGCAATGTCTTGACGCCGTTCCATGGATTCATCAGGCATCGGCGCACCTGTTCGCTGCGCGCGACGCCTCGCACGCACCATGTGCTGAAGTGCTCGCAGTTGTTCGTGAGAAGCTGATATCTGTCTTCGCCCAGACGCGATGTTGCCCTTCGCAACGCAACGATGCCGGTATAGACGGAATCCGATTCACTCGCGACCTTGACCTCTCTTCCCGCTGCAAAGTCATGCAGTGAAGCGTATTCGACCGGGCGCCGCTGCGTGGAGCGGTGAAATCCGCCATAGTGGATGACCCGTCCGTTGCCCGCGTAGATTCCGTGGTGCGCATAGCCGTCGCGCTCGCTGACAAGATGCGCGCCGATATCGAAGGCGGGCTGCGTGTCGGTCGATTTCCGCGAGGCCGCGGACCATTCGGTAAGTAGCGTTTCCATGGCGAGTCGTTGGCTGTCACACCTGCCAGTTGATCGTCGACCCGGTCGAGTCGATCGCATTCGGTTGTCAGCATGGTAGGTGGCGAGACTTCGCTCCGGTAGATATGCGGCAGAACACGCACCGTTGCCGGGTGAGCACCAATAGCCGGTGCGAGCCGTTTGCGATTGGTGTCATTAAGACAACACTGTGCGTCGCGTCACGTATCTCCCGCGACATGCGCCGACTATCTATGATGAGTTCATGCGGATCGTCCGCTATCGATATGGAGAACGCGTCATGAAGATTGTCGTCATCGGCGGTACGGGCCTGATCGGCTCGAAGACAGTCGCGATTCTGGCCCAGCACGGCCATGAAGCGATTGCTGCCTCGCCCAGAAACGGAATCAACAGCCTCACGGGCGAAGGACTGGCGGCCGTCATGACGGGCGCACAGGTGGTGGTCGATCTCTCCAATTCGCCTTCGTTCGAGGACAACGCGGTTCTCGAGTTCTTCAGGACATCGACGACCAATCTGCTCGCAGCGGAAGCGGCTGCCGGCGTTGCGCACCATGTTGCGCTTTCCATCGTGGGCATCGAACGCACACCGGAGAACGGTTATTTCCGTGCCAAGGTCGCGCAGGAGAAACTGATCGTGGCATCGGGCATCCCGTACACGATTGTCCGCGCAACGCAGTTCCTGGAGTTCCTCGGCGGTATTGCCGAGTCGTGCGCGACGGGCAACGAGATCCGTGTTTCGCCGGGTCTGTTTCAGCCGATCGCAGCCGACGACGTCGCCGCCAATGTCGCCGAAGCCGCGCTCGCGGCGCCGCGCAACGGCATCGTCGAAATTGCGGGCCCGCAGCGCGCGCCATTCAACGAGATCATTGCCCACTATCTGAAGGCGGTCGGCGATCCGCGCGAAGTCGTGCGCGATCCTGCCGCGAAGTACTTCGGCGGTCTCGTCGACGATCAGTCGCTGGTGCCGATGGGCGAGGCGCGGCTTGGCCGCGTGGGTCTCGATGAATGGCTCCGCCGGTCGAAGGAAAGCGCCTGATTCCTGTGTCTCCCGGATACGGTGTCCGCTGCTTTGCTGCACGCATGGCAAGTGTGTAGCATGCTTCAATCAGGTTCGATCGCAATGCGTGTTTCGGGATTTGCGGTTCCAGCCATTCTTATGACGAAAACGCGCGGGCGTTCGCTTCGCGCGTTCGGGCCGCGAGTAACGGAAAACAGCGCTTATTGCCTTCATTCATAGAGAAGGAATCCATCGTGGAAGCTGCCAGCAGCATGGCTCGTTGGCAAGGAACGCAAATGAGTGCGGAGTCGCATCCTCCTTCGACACAAGGCCTGCACGCGCGCACGGATCCGATCGTGTACGTGATCGACGACGACGAGGCGATGAGGCTCGCCGTCCGCGATCTGCTGCGCTCAGTGGGGCTGCGCGTCGAGATATTCGAATCGTCGCTGGATTTTCTTGCCTTTTCCAAGCCGGATACACCCAGTTGCCTTATCCTCGACATCCGGTTGCGCGGAGAAAGCGGACTGACGTTTCAGGAGCAGATTGCAAAAAGCGATCTGCGCATGCCGATCGTCTTCATGACGGGCCACGGCGACATTGCAATGACGGTCAAAGCAATGAAAGCCGGTGCGGTCGATTTTCTCGCCAAGCCTTTCCGCGACCAGGACATGCTCGATGCGGTCGCGAGTGCGCTGGCGCGCGACGGGGAGCGTCTTGCCGCGGAGCAATCCAGTGCGACGCTGCGCGCCGCGTATCACTCACTGACGCCACGCGAACGGGAAGTGATGGCTTTTGTGGTAGCCGGCATGATGAACAAGCAGATCGCGTCGGAGATGAACGTCAGCGAGATCACGGTCAAGATCCATCGCGGACAGGTGATGCGGAAAATGGCCGCACGATCTGTTGCGGCGCTCGTGAAGATGTCCGAGTCGCTGGGCGTCGGCAACTAGACTCGCTTCGAACGGTTTTACGCCGCGTGCGTTGGACGGCCGTTAGCGCGGCGAGTCCAGCACGACGCCGAGCCAGTACGCGATCGTGTCGGAATCGACGGGTTTGCTCAGCACGGCCAGCGCGCCATTTGTCTTGGCGCGCGTGATCAGGTCGTGCGTCGGGAATGACGTGAAAAAGAGCATCGGTGTGGTGTAGCCGAGTTCGAGCATCTTTTCATGCATCGCGATTCCCGACATGCCCTCCATCATGACGTCGGACAGCACGCATGCGCTGTCGGCGATGAGACCGGACGCCAGAAATTCCTCCGCAGAAGCAAACAGAAGCGTTTCCCTGCCGAACGAACGCACGAGTGTATCCATGGCGAAGCGGAGTGCCTCGTCGTCGTCCACAATCGATACGAACCGGGCGTTACACACGTGGCGACCTTCACTAAAAGTACTTGCACGCACTGCGTCATTGCATCATCGATGTTCTGGATGATGCACTTCACGACGCGATGAGCCGCGCGTGAAGAGGTGCATCAGTCCAGCATATTTCCCGCGATAACCGCCGAAAATCATACAAACGTAGCCGGCCGTCTCATACTTTCATATAGGGTGGGCGGCGGCGCGTCTTTCTGACGCCGCGATTGCGTGGCGCAACCTTTTCCCCTTTGCTTCGAGACAGGCGACGACGCCTTAAACCTTTGTATAAGCCTCCAACGCTTATGTATTGTGCCGCGTCCGCCATCCGTAGAATGGTTCGGTGAAAGTCCCGCGACTATATTTTCTTCATGGTCGATGAGATCGATCAGTCGCCAGGTGTACCGCGACTCATTGTTGTCAGCGGGAGCTATCAATGGACCAACGGGATACATCATGCCGCGCGTTTCGTGTCGGCGTGTCGAACAATGCCGACGGACTGTCTTCCTGTCTTTCGACGAGCTACGCCGGCATCATTGCATTCATGGCTGTCGCGACCGAAGGTAGTTTTGCTGCAGCGGGCGACCGCCTTGGCGTCGGACGTTCGTCCGTCTGCAGAAGCGTGCAGAAACTCGAAATGCAACTGGGCACACGTCTTTTCCAGAGAACGACGCGTTCGACGCGACTGACGCTGGAAGGCGAACGGTTCTTCCAGAACTGCAATCAAGGCGTGGCGCAAATCGTCGAGGCGATGAGCGATCTTCGGGACCTGCGCCAGGGACCGCCGCGCGGCCTGCTTCGAATCAGCTCGACGATCGGATTCGGCCGCAAGGTCGTGGCGCCTTTGCTCTCGCGCTTCTCTGAAAAGTACCCGGAAATCGCGCTGGAACTTCTCCTCGACGACAAGACGGCGGACTTCGCCGGACAGCAAATCGACGTCGCGTTCCGTGAAGGATTCATTCAGGATTCCAGCGTCATCGCCAGGCAACTCGTGCCCATGCAATTGATACTTTGCGCCTCGCGCAGCTATGCGCGCAGACACGGTCTGCCACAGACACTGGACGAGCTTGAGAATCACGATTGCATCAACCGGCGCTTATCGAATGGTCGTATTGCAGAGTGGGAATTCAAGGTCGACGGCCATTCACGAAAATTCCTGCCGACAGCGCATCTGACTTTCAACGATCCCGAACTGGTACTGAACGCTGTACTCGACGGAGATGGAATCGCGCAAATTCCCGCGTATCTGCTCAAAGCTCACAAGGCGGGCGACGAGATCATTGCGGCGTTGAGACAGCATGAACCCGACGACCAGGGCCACTACATCAGTTACCTTTGCCGGCAGCATCTGCCTTCACGGATTCGCGTGTTCGTCGATTTCATGACGGACAGCATCCGTTCGCTCGAACTGAACGACCTGACAGCATTCAATGAGAGCGAAACGGAAGTGCGAATCGAAAGGCTGGCGGCGTAGTGTTGTTCAGCGACATGTTCTTACTTTCCGCCGTAGTACAGTTCCATCGCCAGGCTGCCGAGAACCAGTCCGGTGTTCACCTGAACGGGCGTACTGTCGCCAGGTTCGACGACGATCTGTCCGTTCGGGTTCGCCTGCTTCTGAAATTGCTCGATACTGGTTTTCATCTGCTGCATGAACTCCGGAGTAGCAAAAGGATTGGGCAGGCTATCCTTGAACTCCTGTGCCGAAACGGAACCATCGCCGTTTTCATCCATCGCTGCGTACAGCAAGTTCGCCTGCGCATGGGTTCCGCCGCCGGCACGCACTTGCTGATCGAGTTCCGATAACGAGATCACGCCGTCGCTGTTCTGGTCCGTCGCGTTTTCGACCTCACTCTTGTACAACGATGCAAACGATCCCGACGTCATTGCGATGCCGAGTTTTGCGAAATGCTCGATTGCGGCTGCGTTCGCTTTCATCGCGTCGGCATCGGCTTTCGCGTCTCGCGCCGACGCGATCTGCGCGTCCTTGATGACGTTCGTGCGTGTTTCCGCAACGCTGCGTGGCTGCCCGCCGCTTTCCGCCAGATACTTCTGTTGAGCTTTCTTCGCTTCCTGATTGACGAAGTTGGTGAAAAGCGAACCCAACGGCGGAGTGACGTTCATCGCGTTGTCCTGGCAATCAGATATTGATGATGGTCTGATCGATCGATTGCTGCGTTTTGATCGTTTGCGCATTGGCCTGATAGTTGCGCTGCGCCGTGATCAGATTGACGAGTTGCGAGGTCAGATCGACATTCGAATTCTCGGTCTCGCCACCTTCCAGAACGCCGTGATTGGTCGCCCCCGGAGCGGACACTTGCGCCGTTCCCGATTCCGACGTCTGGCCATACAGGTTGTTGCCCAGATTCACGAGCCCATTCGGATTCGCAAACGTTGCAAGAACGATCTGCCCGAGAGCACGCGTGGCGCCATTCGAATACGCGCCCGTCAGCGTGCCGTCCTCGCCGACGGAGAACGATGTGAGTTGCCCTGAGCTGTTGCCATCGGGCAGCAGGCTGATGATGCCCGTCTTCCCGCCGTATTGGGTCGTGCCCGTCAAATCGAGCGACAGGGATTGCGTGGTGGCACCGTTGTCTGCGGCGTTCGGAATTGTGAAGCTCAGGTTGTTGGCGCCTGCTGACGTAAGCTGACCAGAGTTGTTGAACGTAATGGTTCCCAGATCGCCCGTTGCGTTCGGACCAACGGGCGTCGCATTCGGTCCCGACGTTCCATAGACCTCGTATTGGCCGGTGGCTTGCTTGACGAAGTAGACGGACACCATCTGGGTGCCGCCAAGCGAGTCGTAGATCGGGATAGGTTGGGAGTAACTGAAGGTTGTCGGATCGGCCGGATTGAATGGCGAGTTCGTCGGGATCGCGGTTTGAGAGTCGAGATTAAAGGAGGCGGCAATCGACTTTGTCGCGACGGGCGGCACGTCGGCCGTCGAGATGCGGATCGGACTCGGAGCACCGGTGTTCATCTGTCCGTTCGAACCGGGCAAGTAGCCCATGAGCTGTTGCCCCTGAGCGTTCGTGATGTAGCCGGTCTTGTCGAGGTGAAACACGCCGTTTCTCGAATACGCCAATGAACCGCCATTCGAGAGCTGGAAAAAGCCATTTCCGTTGATTGCGATATCGAGTGGCTGATCGGACTTCGTGAAAGTGCCGTTCGAAAAGTTCTGTTCGACCGTCGACAACTGCGTGCCGATGCCGATCTGGTGGTTCGTGGACGCGACGACCGCATTGGCGTACATGTCCGCGAATTGTGCCGTCGAGCTTTTGAACCCGACAGTATTCGCGTTCGCAATGTTGTTCCCGATCACATCGAGATCGGTAGACGCAGCGGATAGACCGCTAAGGCCAGTTTGATAGCTCATGAGTGTTTCCCTTCGCGAATGACGGTGGCAATGGACATTCACTGCCGTCTGTTGAATCAGCCTTCCTCAAGTACAAGGGTTACGCTGGTGATCGTGGGCGGCTTCGGCACGGACGGCGTTCCGCCGCCGTCGACTGCAAAGCGGATTTCTATCTGTGTCGAAATGGGGAAGCGGTGCTCTTTGAGATCGAACGTGAGCGTTCTCGGCATTCGCTTTCCGAAATATCGAAGATCGATCATTCCGAAGAACGCGCCTGAGACTGCGTCGTACAGGTACCCGCTCGTCTTGATGTTGTAGCTTGTCGGCCCGAGCGTCGTGACGGAAAGAGACAGCGTTTCGATGATGCCGTTATCGACGGATCTTTCCGCCTTGAAGCTGGGCCCCGGATAGTCGATGTTCCATTTGTGCGCGCTCACGAGGCAAGCTTCGAAACCGATCAGTCTGGTGCGGTTGTCTCCGCGTTCAAGTAGCGATGGCTGCGCGTCGGCTTCCCACGCGTGCACTGGCGCAATCTGGCAGTGATCGGCGGGAAAGAACGGTGTTCTTAACTTTTCAGAAGGTGCGTTTGAAACGGCTTCGCTCATACTCACTGACCTGTTTTCGTCCCCCCGAATACTGCAGTCAGTGTGGTCAGTTGTATTGAGCCGGTCCCCGTTTCGTTAGTTGATCCACTTGCGGATCGTGTTCAACCGAGCCAACGCGCGTCGGGCCAGCGGCCCTGATCGAACGTGGTCTTCACACAGTCCATCAGCGCACCGACCACACATCTCACAGGCGCGGTGGCCTGGCGGCTGCTCGGCGCGGCCAGCACTACGGTGCGTTGCAGTCCCGGCGATGCCAGCGGCGCGGCACACAACACGCCGCGTTCGACTTCGTCCTTTACGCACACGGCCGGGAGAATCGTCCAGCCATGACCTTGCGCGACCAGTTCTTTCTGTACGTTCACAGAATTGGTTTCGGCGAATACATTCAGCGTCACACCGGCTTCGGCCGCGGCGTGCTCGATCGCGGCGCGCAGACCATGCGGCGCGGCGGGCAGGACGAAAGGCTCGCGCGCGACGCGCGAGAACGCGAGCGGGCGCTTGTGGGACAGGCCTGCGGACGGCGTGGCGACGGCCCAGAGTCCTTCCTCCAGCAGCGCCTTTACGTGCAATGCGGGCGTTTCCTTCTGCTTGTAGAGCAGGGCGGCGTCGATGTCCCCGGCTTCGAGCCAATCTTGCAGGTGCCCCGCGTAACCGATGGTCAGCCGCAGGCGGATGTGCGGATAGCGCCGCGCGACTTCGCCCGCCAGCAGCGTGGCCAGCAGATCCGATGTGCTGGCGAGCAGACCGACGCTCACGATGCCCGCAACAGGCTCGTCCGTAGGCTGAATCTCGGCCTTGGCGCGCGCCACCTCATTGAGGATGCGGCGCGCATATTCGAGCATGGTCCTGCCCGAAGGCGTGAGCTGCATGCCGTGGCGACCGCGCTCGAACAGCTCCGTTCCCATGTCCTCTTCGAGCAGACGCAGCTGGCGCGACACGGCGGGCTGCACGAGGTTAAGCAGGCTCGCCGCGCGAGTGACGTTGCCGGTTTCGGCCACGGTGACGAAGGCGCGTAGTTGTTTGAGATCCATCGCAGGTACCTTGATGCCGAAAACTGATGCATCGATCAGAGAATTCTATTTTTCTGTCTATCCATCAAATATTAGTATGGAACAACGAAAGCAAACAGACGAGACGCCTCCATGAGCGCTGCCATCTTTTCTACGCCCGACCAGTACCAGGCGATCCGCGACGCGGTGCGTGCGCTGTGCAACCAGTTTCCGTCCGAGTATCACCGGCTGATCGACGAGAAGCGCGGCTATCCCGAGGAATTCGTCGACGCGCTCACCAGGGCTGGCTGGCTTGCTGCGCTGATCCCGCAGGAATACGGCGGTCCGGGGCTGTCGATGGCGGAGGCCTCCGTCATCATGGAAGAGATCAACCGCTCGGGCGGCAACTCGGGCGCGTGCCACGGCCAGATGTACGTGATGAACACGATCGTGTTCAGCGGCACGGAAGAACAGAAGCAGCGCTATCTGCCGCGCATCGCTGCGGGCGAACTGCGCGTGCAATCGATGGGCGTGACCGAACCCACCACGGGCAGCGACACGACGAAGCTCAAGACGACGGCGGTGAAAAAGGACGGCCGCTGGGTCATCAATGGACAGAAGGTGTGGATTTCGCGCGTCCAGCACAGCGATCTCCTGATTCTGCTCGCACGCACCACGCCGATCGATCAGGTGCAGAAGAAGAGCGACGGTCTGTCGTGTTTCATCGTCGAACTGGACAAGGCGATCGGTAATGGCCTCACGGTGCAGCCCATTCTCAACATGGTCAATCACGAGACCAACGAGCTGTTCTTCGACAACCTGGAGTTGCCCGAAGATGCGCTGCTGGGCACCGAAGGCAAAGGGCTGAAAGTGATCTTCGACGGCCTGAACGCCGAGCGCACGCTGATTGCCGCCGAGTGTATCGGCGACGGTTACTGGTTCCTCGAAAAAGCGCGCGACTATGCGAGCGAGCGCAAGGTCTTCGGACGTCCGATTGGCCAGAACCAGGGCATCCAGTTTCCGCTGGCCGAATGCTTCATCGAACTCGAGGCCGCCAACCTGATGCGCTGGCGCGCGTGCGAGAAGATCGATGCGCGCGAGAATGCGGGTGTCGAAGCGAATATGGCGAAGTACCTTGCCGCCAAGGCCAGTTGGGAAGCCGCCAACGCGTGTCTGCAGACGCATGGCGGCTTCGGATTTGCCTGCGAATACGATGTGGAGCGCAAGTTCCGCGAAACGCGTCTGTATCAGGTCGCGCCCATTTCCACCAACATGATTCTGGGGCACGTGGCCGAGCATGTATTGCAGCTTCCACGGTCCTACTGACGATCGGGGTTTTCAATGCAAAAGACTTCTGACAACGGCGAATCGTTCGATGCCTGGGTCGGCCGCAGCGTCGAAAGCACGGATCATGTCACCGAGGCGCCTGCTCGCCTCATGCAGGCGACGCTCGACGCAGCCGATGCCGGCGTGATGCCGTCAGAACTACCGCCGCTTTGGCATTGGCTGTACTTTCTGCCGGGCGAGCGCCAGTCGAACATCGGGCCGGACGGTCATCCGAAGCGCGGCGCTTTTCTGCCGCCGATCACGCTGCCGCGACGCATGTGGGCGGGCGGCAGGCTGGCGTTTCTGAAAGCGCTGACCGTGGGCGAGCCGATCCGGCGCGTCTCCACGATCAAGGGCATTCAAAGCAAGTCGGGGCGCAGCGGCCAGTTGGTGTTCGTCACCGTGCAGCACGAAATCAGCGGCGCGAGCGGCGTGGCCATTCGCGAAGAGCACGACATCGTCTATCGCGATGCACCGACGCCCGGCGCTGCCGCGCCCGAACCCGTGACCGCACCCACCGACGAGCAGTTCAGCCGCACCGTCACGCCGGACCCCGTGCTGCTGATGCGCTATTCGGCGCTGACCTTCAACGGCCACCGCATCCACTACGACCGCCCCTACGCGATGCAGGAAGAAGGCTATCCGGGCCTCGTCGTGCATGGGCCGCTAATCGCTACGCTGCTGATGGAAACGCTGCGCGCCGCGCATCCGGAAAGAGAGATCGGCAGTTTCGAATTCAAGGCTGTCAGCCCGTTGTTCGACATCGCGCCGTTTTCGGTCAACGGCAAGATCGAGGGCGACATTGCGAGACTTTGGGCGCGTGGTCCAAAAGGTCAACTGGCGATGCAAGCCAGCGCCGAGTTCAAATAGCCAAGCGCGAGTCAGCACGCGAACAACAGCGAGGCGAGACAAGCCATGCCAGAACCCAACCGCAAGGGCCCGCTAAACGGCCTCACCGTGATCACGCTGGAACACGCGATTGCCGCGCCGTTCTGCACGCGCCAGCTCGCCGATCTCGGCGCGCGCGTCATCAAGGTGGAGCGGCCCGGCGTCGGCGATTTCGCGCGCGCCTACGACCATCGCACGCGCGGACTGGCCTCGCACTTCGTCTGGACCAACCGCTCGAAGGAAAGCCTGACGCTGGATCTGAAGCAGCCCGCGGCGCAGGCGGTGCTGGGCGAACTGATCGCGCAGGCAGACGTTCTCGTGCAGAACCTTGCGCCTGGCGCGGCTGCACGCATGGGTTTGTCGTTCGAGGACTTGCATGTGAAACACGCGAAGCTCATCGTCTGCGACATCTCGGGCTATGGCGACGATGGTCCCTATCGCGACAAGAAGGCCTACGATCTGCTGATACAGAGCGAGGCCGGCTTTCTCTCTGTCACGGGCACGCCTGACGAGCCCGCGAAGGCCGGCGTCTCGATCGCCGATATCGCTGCCGGCATGTATGCGTACACGGGTATTCTGAGTGCGCTGCTGCAACGCGGAATCAGCGGAGAAGGTTCGCATGTCGAAGTGTCGATGCTCGAAGCGCTCAGCGAATGGATGGGCTTCCCGATGTACTACGCTTACGACGGCCAGCAGCCACCCGGACGAAGCGCCGCGGCGCACGCCACCATTTATCCGTATGGCCCGTTCAGGGCAGGCGATAACCGCGTCGTGATGCTCGGCCTCCAAAACGAACGCGAGTGGACACTGTTCTGCGATGTCGTGCTGCGCCGCCCCGAACTTGCCGCCGACGCGCGCTTCGATGCCAACGTGCGCCGCTCGGAAAATCGTGCAGCGTTGAAAGCGATCATCGAGGAGACGTTTGCGAGTCTCACGGCACAGGAGGTGATTGCGCGTCTCGACGAGGCGCAGATTGCGAACGCCGCCGTCAATCAGATCGGCGATTTGTGGGAGCATCCGCAACTGCATGCGCGCGAGCGATTCACCGCCGTCGGTTCGCCTGCGGGCGAGTTGCAGGCGCTGCGGCCGCCCGCCAACGTCGACAGCTTCGATGCCCGGATGGATCCCGTGCCTGCGCTGGGCGAGCACAGCGTGGCGATATTGCGCGAACTGGGCCGGTCGGAAGCTGAGATTCAGAAGCTGCAAGCCGATGGAGTGATCTGAGCGATGTCCGCAATGTGTGAGTCTCCTGTGCGGCATGCGCATAGCCTGCTGTTCGTTCCGGCCACGAGGCCCGAGCGCTTCGTCAAGGCGCTGGCGTCGGGCGCGGATTGCATCATCGTCGATCTGGAAGACGCCGTCGCCGAAGGCAGCAAGGACAGTGCGCGCGAGCAGCTTGCGCAGCACCTGCCGCAACTGACGCCCGGGCAACTGACGCGCACGGTGGTCCGCATCAACGCCGTGGGCACGCGTTGGCACGAAGCCGACCTTGCGCTGCTGCGCAACTGGACGATGCACGGCGCGACGGTGATGCTGCCGAAATGCGAGGATGCCGCGACGTTGCGTGGCGTAGCCCAAAAGCTCGGCGATGGCGCGCGCATCGTCGCATTGATCGAATCGCTGGCGGGCCTCGATGCGGCCGATGCGCTCGCGCGCGAGCCTCACGTCGTGCGCCTGGCATTCGGTCATCTGGATTTTCAGCTCGACGTGGGCATTCATGCCACAGCCGATGAGCCCGAACTGGCCTTTGCGCGCAGCGCGCTCGTCGCGGCATCGCGTCGCGCGCGGCTGCCTGCACCTGTCGACGGTGTGACCACCGACACCGGAAGCGCCGAACGTCTCGCGGTAGATGCGCGTCGTGCGCGTGCCTTCGGGTTCGGCGGCAAGCTGTGCATTCACCCGAACCAGGTGGCGGGCGTCAACGAGGCCTTCGGCCATACCGAGGCCGAGCGGGCCTGGGCGCGTCGCGTGCTCGAAGAAGCCGCACGGCACGGCGGCGAAGCGTTCAGCCTGGATGGCCGCATGATCGATCTGCCCGTCATTCGCGCGGCGGAGGCGATTCTCGGCGGCTAGCGTGAATCTTTGACCGTGACGTGGAAGGCGTGCGAGCATCGCTACAACTCCTCAACCGTCGCTCACAGTGCCATGTCGACTATCACGAAGCTACGCACGATACGTATCGCTGAAAGGCCAAACCTCATCTGGGTCGAAGTCGAAACCGACGAAGGACTGATCGGCCTCGGCGAAACGTTTCGCGGCGCGCAGGCGGTGGAAGCCGTCATTCACGAGCAGATCGCTGCACAGATCATCGGACACGACTCGCGCCGCATCGATGCGATTTCGCGGCAATTGCTCACGCCGTACGTGGGATTTCAAGGAGCGAGCGCCGAGATTCGCGCCGCGAGCGCGATCGACATCGCGTTGTGGGATATCAAGGGGAAACGTCACGGTATTCCTGTTCACGAGGCCATGGGTGGCGCGAACCGGCTCGAAATCCAGGCCTATAACACTTGTGCCGGCTACTCGTACAACAGCAACAACGCATCGCGCAGGGTGATCTCCGGGCAAGACGCGTCGCAAGGTCCGTACGACGATCAGATCGCGTTCAATCAGGACGCGGGCCGCCTGGCGATGAGCCTGCTGGAAGAGGGCTATCGCGCGATGAAGATCTGGCCATTCGATGTTTTCTCGGCGGCAACGGGCGGACAAACGCTGTCGCTTGCCGACCTCAAGAAAGGTCTCGAACCATTCAGGAAGATTCGCCAGGCAGTCGGCGACGATATCGAAGTGATGTGCGAACTGCACAGTCTGTGGGGCGCGTTGCCTGCCGAGCGCATCTGTCGCGCGCTCGAAGATTTTGGCGTTTTATGGGCGGAAGACCCGTTGAACAAGATGCACGACGTCGAGGCGCTGGCAGACCTGCGTTCACGCGTGCGCGTGCCCATTTGCGGCAGCGAAACGCTGTCCGGAACTACGCAGTTCCGGGAGTTGATGGCCGCCGATGCCGTCGACATCGTGATGGTCGATCTCGCCTGGTGCGGCGGTCTGACGGAAGCACGAAAGATCGCGGCCATTGCCGAATCGCATCGGCGCGCGCTGGCGCCTCATGACTGCACCGGCCCCGTCACGCTGATGGCGGGGCTGCATCTCGCGCTGCATGCTTCGACGGCGATTTACCAGGAGGTCGTTCGCGCGACGCTCGCGACGTGGTATCGCGAGCTGGTCAGCGAGCTTCCTGTCATCGAACGCGGCATGGTTCAGGCGCCTGTTCTTCCCGGGCTAGGGACTGCGCTTCGCCCTGAAATCAGGCTTCGTGCGGACGCGACGGTGCGTGAATCGGCTTGAGATGCGAGTAGTGCCGCAGCGATCCGCTCCGGCACTACGCCTTCGGCGCCACCGATGCTCCGGCGATACTATGCCGCGCCAGCGCATCGGCGACGAACCCGGACGCCTTCATCTCTTCGACGAACGCGTGTAGCGCAGCCGCGGCCGCTTCGCCACGGCTTTTCGCCGTACCCATCGCCTGCTGTATCACCATGAACCGCTCGTCGAGCAGCCGAAGTCCGCTGGTCTTCTGCGCGTCCGCTTCGAGCTGCTGCTTGACGCCCGCTGCGACTTCCAGGTTCTGTTCGAGAAACGTCTGCACGACAGCGGGCGAAGTCGGCGCGCGTACGATTTGGGCGGCCTTCAGTTCTCGCGTGAGAAAGAGGTCATACGCGCTGCCTTTGCCGACGGCAACGCGGTTATGCGGCTGATCGACATCGGCGTTGGTCCGCACGGGCGAGTCGTCGCGAACGAGATAGAAGCCTTCGATCAACACATACGGCGCCGTGAACGCGATCGTTTCGCCGCGCAACGGATCGACGGCGAAGAAGCCGAAGTCCGCGCGTTCCTCGCTGACGGCCTGAACCGACTTGCCTGCTGCATCGAAGACAACCAGCTCCAGTTCGACACCGAGCTTCGTGGCGAATGCGCGCGCGAGGTCGATGGATACGCCGAACGGCTCGCCCGTTTCAGCGTTTTTGTTGGCAAGAATCGGATTGCCGAGATTGATCGACGCGCGCAGTTTGCCCGTCGGTGTGAAGGCGGCGACAACGGATGGATCGATAGTCATGGATGAAGCTCTCGTTGTGACCGCGCTGTCAGATCGCGGTCCGGGTTTCAAGTGTCGATGAGAAGCAATTATGTCGGACACAGGTGCGCGAGTCATTACAGAATATTTCCCATCGAATCTTCCCGAAATGAAGAATCAGGACATCCGTAAGGATGATTAACCTTGCCGTTCATTTCCAGATCGTCTGCTGGACATTTGAGTCCCTAAGATGCGCAACAGGACGAGTGACATCCGTCTAACGCATCGATCTCCAGCCTGAAAATGAAATCCGCTTTGCTCGATCTGTGGTTGCTACTGGCGAGAAGTCGCTTTCATCGTCCGCAAGCGGGTCTCGGCGATTCACAGTGTCACGTGGTTCTCCCACTGACGGTCGACGGATGCAAAGTGCTGTACGAGGGCAAGATGATTCACGAAGCGCCGTCGTACGAAGAAGCAATCGATTTCCGCGACCGGCATATCGACGCATACATGTGACGCGCGCTGCCGCCCCGCTGCGCACCCATTCGAATCCGTCGAGATGCCGGCTCATCAGCGATTCCATCTTCTGTCGCCGTTCATCGTCGACAGACAGCAGTTCCATTAATCCGCGCCCGATTGCCGCAACGTCCGAAGGCTCGCCAGCACGGGTGTTCCGCACGCATCGCATTCCATCTGCGCTAATGGCGTTGGTGCTCCCGTTCGTCGTCGTGTGAACGCCGATCTCTTGCCTCGCCCAGTGTCCCGATGCGCGCGAGATTTTCCATCGGCAGCGTCGTGCCCGCGTCGATCACGTCGGCGTAGTCGAAGCGATAGTGGTCGTGCAGTACCTGCAGACCGCCCGCGCCGTAGCAGAAGTCGGCGAGCGCAATCGTGCGCAGACCGAGCGGATAATAAAGCCGTTCCATACAGGTGGTTGGCGCAACGAAGTCCGACGCTTCGCCGTCGACTGCATCATCGACGCTATCGTCACACGACGTCACTCCAAACCCGCATACGAAAATGGCAAAAACAACGCAGAAGATCGAAGCCCGCATGTTGAATGACTGAAGTTGTAGTGCGCTTCAGACAGACATCTCATCGCAAGGTTTTTCGTGCTGGCTTACCGTGTATTTCGTATCTTTCGCGCGGTGTGTTGCGCTGCGCAATATCGATCGCAGCGCCGCCCGCGATTGGGTAATTGGCCCTCAGCGCTGAACATTCGCAACTGAACCTCATATACTTGCTCTGTCTGCCGCGCCCCTCGATCACGCAGACGACCCGAAAGATCGCGCAACGATCTCGTGCTCACTTGCCTGCCTGGATGAAGCCATGCTGACAATCGACGACATCCGGGCAATTCCCCTCTTCTCGACACTCTCCGACAACCAGCTGGAGCAGCTCGCGCAGACCTCCGCGGACTTGCACCTTTGCGCGGGCGAATTCGCTGTCCATGAAGGCGGCGAGCGCGCGCTCTATGCCGTTCTGGCCGGCAAGATGGAAGTCATCAAGACGTTCGACGGTGTCGAGCGCACGCTGGGCTGGCGTCTGCCGGGAACGATCTTTGGCGAAGTGCCGCTCGCGCTCAGTTCGCCGTTTCCCGGCGCCTACCGGGCCGCGGAGCCGTCGCGTGTGATGCGCGTGGACGCCCAGCGCTATTACACGCTCGCTGCCGAGTCGCCGGAAGTGGCATTGAAGATGGGCGCGCTCGCGCGCGAGCGCATCGGCGGATTGCAGGGCCTTTCCGCCGAGCCGCCCAAGCCTCGCGTGATCATGGTGGGCAATCGCTGGGACGACGCCTGCACGGCGTTGCGCCAGTTCCTCGCCCGCAACCAGATCAGCTGCGACTGGATGACGCCCGATGCGCCCGAACTGGCGGCGCGCTGGCCTGGCTCCTGTCCGCCGGACGACGCGTGCCCGGCGTTGCGGCTGGTCGACGGCACGGTGCTGAGCCGGCCTGCGACACGCGAACTCGCAGGTTTGCTCGGTCTGCAAACGCAGCCGCGCCTTGCCGAATACGACACGTTGATTATCGGCGGCGGGCCCGCCGGTCTCGCTGCGGCCGTGTACGGCGCGTCGGAAGGCTTGCGCACGATGGTGGTGGAACGGGAAGCGCCGGGCGGCCAGGCCGGGACTTCTTCGCGCATCGAAAATTATCTGGGCTTTCCCAACGGCGTCTCGGGCGACGAACTCGCGAGTCGTGCACTGCAGCAAGCAAGACGGCTCGGCGCAGAGATTCTGGTCACGCGATCGGTTGCACGAATCGATGTCGATGAACGGAATGTGCATCTCGACGAAGGCGACGTGATCCGTGCGCGGACAATCATTCTGGCGACGGGCGTCGCGTGGCGCCGGCTTGCCATCGACGGGTTCGACCGGTTCATCGGCAAAGGCATTTACTACGGTGCGTCACGCAGCGAAGCGAACGCGACTCACGGGCTCGATGTTTATCTGATCGGCGGTGGAAACTCGGCTGGTCAGGCTGCGTTGTACTTTGCCAATCACGCGCGCATGGTGACGCTCGTGTTGCGAGGCGATTCGCTCGAGAAAAGCATGTCCCGCTATCTGATCGAGCAGCTTCACGGGAAGTCGAACGTGGCGGTCCAGTTGCGCTCCGAAGTGGTCGGCGCGCATGGCGATACTCATCTGACGGCGATCGACATACGCGATGGAACGAGCCTGGAGACGACGCGACACGACTGCGGTGGCCTGTTCGTGTTCATCGGCGCTGATGCGGAGACTGAGTGGTTGCCGCCGCAAATCGCACGCGATACGCGGGGATATGTTCTCACCGGAGAGGACGTGGTCAAGGCGGGACACTGGGCGCATAGCCGTGATCCGTACCTGCTCGAATCGAGCGTTCCCGGCGTGTTCGCGTGTGGAGATGTGAGACTGAGCCCGGTCAAGCGCGTCGCTTCGGCTGTCGGCGAAGGCAGCATGGCGATCGCGTTCGCCCACAAGTTTCTGCAGCACGGCGTCAGTTAGCGCAGAGCGCGATGAACATATTGAGCTTGCTCTGTACGCCTCCGCGCGTTCCGGCCGATGCCGTTATAGTGGGCTTTGGTTAGAATCTGTTTTCGATCCTTAATCCGTCAATTACCGGAGGCGAACGTGCCGGGCTTACTCCCCGATGTCGACCGCGAGGGACTCCTCGAGTATTCGGTCGTGTACACCGATCGATCGATCAATCATATGTCGCAGCTTTTTCAGGGCGTCATGCGAGATATTTCCGACGGCCTGAAAAAAGTCTACAACGCGAAGGCTGTGGTTGTCGTGCCGGGCAGCGGGACGTTCGGCATGGAAGCCGTCGCGCGGCAGTTCGCGACGAACAGGAAGTGTCTGGTCATCCGCAATGGCTGGTTCAGCTTCCGCTGGTCGCAGATCTTCGACATGGGCGGCATTCCGTCCGAATCGATCGTGTTGAAGGCGCGCCCTGTCGAAGAGGGAAGACAGGCTGCCTACGCACCGCCTCCTATCGATGAAGTGGTCGCCGCGATCAAGGAGAACAAGCCTGATCTGGTCTTTGCGCCGCATGTGGAAACCGCATCCGGGATGATGTTGCCGGACGCCTATCTGCGTGCGGTGGCGGACGCCGTTCATGCTGTCGGAGGCATGTTCGTGCTGGATTGCATCGCGTCGGGCACGGTCTGGGTGGATATGCAGGCGAGCGGTGTCGATATCCTGATCAGCGCGCCGCAAAAGGGATGGAGCGCATCGCCGTGCTGCGCGCTGGTCATGCTCAGCCCGCTCGCGCGCGAAAGAATCGACGGGACGACCAGCACGAGTTTCGCCTGCGATCTCCGCAAGTGGCTGCAGATCATGGAAGCCTACGAGAACGGCGGGTTCGCATATCACGCCACGATGCCCACGGACAGTCTCGCGACCCTGCGCGACGTGCTCAAGGAAACCGAGGCATATGGCTTCGACAAGGTGAAAGAGGAGCAGCTCGAACTCGGCAAACGCATCCGTTCGCTGCTGACTGGCGCAGGCTTCAGAAGCGTGGCGGCCGAAGGCTTTCAGGCTCCGGGCGTCGTGGTTAGCTACACGGACGACGACGGCATCCGGTCCGGCAAGAAATTCGCCGATGCCGGTTTGCAGATCGCGGCGGGTGTTCCGCTTCAATGCGACGAGCCTGACGACTTCAAGACTTTCCGCATTGGATTGTTCGGCCTCGACAAACTGCATGACGTCGAAGGCGCGGTCGCCAGATTCGCGAAGGCGCTGGACAGTATTCGCTAGGCGATGAGGTGATGACGTCAATCGCGCCTGAGCGTGGCGCGTTTGATGTCCTATCCCAGCACGAGCGACGCTTCCGGATACTGCGCGCACAAAAACTCGACGAAGGCGCGAACCTTCGGCGAAGGAAGACGACGCGACGTGTGCAACACCCACAGCGCGGCTTCGACACCCGAGACCGTGCCCCACTGCACCAGATCCCCGCGAGTCAGGTGATCCCACGCTATCGATTGTGGAAGAAGGGCGGCGCCAGCACCGGCGACGGCAGCATCGCGAATCATCAGAAACGAAGAAAGCCTGAGGCGTGGATCAGGGTCCAGAACCAGGCGCCCGTCGTCGAGGGTCCAGTTGGTGGGCTGGAAGCTCGAAAACACGATGGCAGGAACGGATCGGACCGCTCCCGAGGCTGGTTTACGGACGGAAGGCGCAGCTACGACCACGAGCCGGTCCTTCGCAAAGCATCGGCCGACGAGGCTGCTATCCGCGCTCGGATTGATCCGGATGGCGACGTCGAACTGCTCCTCGACGAGATCGACCATGCGGTCTTCTGCCATCACTTCGACCGTGACTTCCGGATAGGCCGCACAGAACCTCGCGCAAATCTTTCCCATCGCGAGTTGCGAGAACAGCGCGGGCGACGCGATACGCAAACGTCCGCGCGGCGCCGAGAGCCCTTCGCGCACGGCAGTCATCGCTTCAGTGACTTCGTGCATCGGTCCTTCGGTGCGAGCCATCAGCATCTCGCCGGCTTCGGTGAGCTTGAGCCCTCGCGCGCCGCGCTCGATGAGTCTTACGCCGAGTTGCTCTTCCAGATCGGCGATGCGTCGCGACAGCGTTGCCTTCGACTTGCCGCTTGCACGGCTGGCTTTTCCCAGTCCCCCGTTCGTTGCAACGAGTGCGAAGTCGGTCAGAGCGTTCAGATCCATGGTGTTCCATTTTTGAAACGACGTGTCTCCATTTTCGCGTCTTCGTTTTATCGGTGCAACGACTTATCTTTTCGTTACCGCAACGAATGCGTGGCTGGCTTCTTGCGCTAACACATCATTTCTGGAGATTCACATGAGCATTCTCGTAACCGGTGCTACGGGCACGATTGGTTCTCTCATCGTTCAACGCCTCGCCGACGCTGGCGCCGACGTCAGGGCGCTCGTTCGCAAGCAGGGCAAGGCAAGCTTGCCTGCGGGCGTCGCCGAGGTGGTTGGGGATATGACGGACGTGCCATCGATGCGCGCCGCGCTGTCGTCTGTGCGCACGCTGTTTCTGCTGAACGCCGTCACGCCCGACGAGGTGACGCAAGCACTCATCGCGTTGAACCTGGCACGCGAGGCAGGCGTCGAGCGCGTCGTGTATCTGTCCGTGATCCACGCTGACAAGTACACGAACGTGCCGCATTTCACCGGCAAGCACACGGTCGAACGGATGATAGAAAGCCTCGATATTCCCGCGACTATCCTGCGTCCCGCTTACTTCATGCAGAACGAGCGAATGGTGCAGCAAGTCATTCAGGAGCATGGCGTCTATCCGATGCCGATCGGCTCGGCCGGCATCGCGATGGTCGACGCGCGCGACATCGCGGATATCGCCGTTGCAGAGCTGCTGCGCCGCGACAGAGCGGACACGGCGCTGCCGCGAGTGACATTGGATCTGGTCGGCCCGGATGCGCTGACGGGCGCGTCGGTGGCGAAGATATGGGGCGCAGCGCTCGGTCGCGAGGTCGCTTACGGAGGCGACGACCTGGCAGCGTTCGAAGGACAGATGGCCACGTTCGGTCCCGGCTGGCTTGCCTACGACATGCGCCTGATGATGGGCGGCATCCAGAAGTTCGGCATGCACGGCGCAGAAGGTTCGATCGACCGCTTGCAGACGATATTGGGTCGGCCCCTGCGCACGTACGCGGACTTTGTCAGCGAAGCGACGGCCTCAGCCTGATCGCGACACGGCCATGAACGCATGCTGATTACAAATCGCATTGGCAGTCTGCGTTTGTGGCCAAAAACTCTCGACGCCGCGCCAAAAGCAGCGGCGTGCACAACGGTGGTTGGTATGCTCGGCGTGTGACGGACGCTGGGTTCAGCGGGGATAGCTGAATCTCAAAGCGCCGATGCATACACTCACCGATAACCGTTTTATGAGCGCTTCGAGAGGGTCGTTTGATAGAAAACCGGGTCTTCCTGATAAGGTCGAAAACGGGCACTTGCACACGACCGGGAATCACGTTTTGAGGCGGCAGCTCAAGGACGAACTCAAGGCGCTGCTACCGGACATTTTTTTCCTTTCGCTTCTGCATCGAAAGGAGATAGGGCGATTTCCGAATCTGTTGCGACCGCGTACCTACAACGAACACATTCTGAAACGAAACCTCAGGCCGGACCCTCGATACGCCCGCCTGAGCGACAAGCTCGCCGTGCGCGACTATGTCAGCAGCGTGCTCGGTGAAGCGTTTCTCGTGCCGTTGATCGCCGCACCGGTGGAATTCACGCCTGCCGTGTTCGATGGTCTTCCTGATTCGTTCGTCATGAAGGCGAATCACGGAAGCTCGTTCGTCAAGGTCGTTCACGACAAATCCGAAGTCAGCTTCGATGCATTGCAACATCTTGCTTCCCGTTGGCTGTCGACGAATTTCTATAGAAACGCGCGTGAGCGCCACTACAAGGATATCGAGCCGCGTCTCTTCTTCGAAACGCTGCTGCTCGACAGTCGCGGAAACATTCCTGCCGACTATAAGGTGCATTGCTTCCGCTGCAATCCGGAACGGCCGCTGATGTACATCCAGCACATCAGCGATCGATTCGGTCCGGACACGCGCGGCAATATCTATGACGTGAACTGGAATCATCTCGACCTGGCGATCGGCGAATACGTTCGCAGCGCGGTACCCGCACCGCCGCCTGCCAATCTGACCGCGCTGCTCGAGACAGCAGCGATGCTCTCCGAAGGTTTCGACTATGTCCGGGTCGATCTGTACGTTCCCGACGACGAAATTTATTTTGGAGAGTTGACGTTCACGCCGGGCGCGGGCGTCGCGCCGATGTTCCCTGACCAGATGGACTTCGAGTGGGGCGAATTCTTCGCGTCACCGGTACGTCATTCGACTACGCCTGAATAGCAGGTATCGCGCTTGCTCGCGCGTCCGCGCAAGCGTCATTCGACATCCCGATCTTCCCCGATCGTGCGACACATTCGCGTCGCGCGCGCACGCCTTTTTCCGCCGAGTTGCACTTATTCCGCGTAAACCCGCTTGCACCATATTTTTGATGGTCCTATATTGCATTTCACCATCAACTATTACGATGCGATAAATTATGGGTGACGACGTTCTGTTTTCGAATCACGGCCGCGTCGCGGTCATCACGCTGAATCGTCCCGAACGGCTGAACGCGTGGACCACGCCGATGCGCGAATCGATCATTGCGGCGCTCGAGCGCTTCAACGCCGACGACAATGTCGCCGCGATCATCATGACGGGCGCGGGCAATCGCGCGTTCTCGGCGGGGCAGGATCTGGCGGAAGCGCACGACTTCGACGGCGAACGCGCCGTCGCGTGGGTCAAGGAGTGGCAGCGCTACTACGCGACGCTGCGTGGCCTCTCCAAGCCGCTCGTGATGGCGCTCAACGGCACGGCGGCGGGCTCGGCGTTTCAGGTTGCCTTGCTCGGCGATATCCGCGTCGGTCACGCGGGCGTGCGCATGGGCCAGCCGGAGATCAATGCGGGCATCGCCAGCACGACGGGCCCGTGGATCATGAATTCGATGCTCGGCATGTCGCGCACCATCGAACTCACGCTCACCGGCCGTCTGATGGAAGCCGACGAGTGCTATCGCATCGGACTGATTCATCACATCGTCGATGAAGACAAGGTCTTCGAGAAAGCGCTGGAAATCGCTACGGAACTCGCGGCCAAGCCGCCCGTCGCGATGCGTCTCGACAAACAGCGTTTCCGCGAGATGACCGAGCCTGGTTTCGTCGACTGTATCGAAGCGGGCGAACGCATTCAGCGCGAGGCGTACGACTCGGGCGAGCCCGCTCGCATGATGGAAGAGTTCTTCAAGAAACGCGCCAAATAGAGCGGGCGGAAGCCGGGCAGTTCCTTCTCAACCCTAGTGCGAGAGACCTGAACCATGACACAAGACTTCAACCCGACGCGCCGCCGCATTCTGCACGGCGCGGGCGCGCTCGCCGTGGCCGGCATGATGCCGCTGGCCGCACGCGCGCAATCGAAGCAGATCGTCGTATCGGACCCGGGCGGCCCGTATACGACCGCCTATCGCGAAGCCTTCTATGACCCGTTCGAGAAAGCGACGGGCATCAAGGTCGTCAGCGTCGCGCGCGAATCGCAGCCGGTCGCGCAGTTCGCGGCGATGGTGCAAACGAAGAACTATGTGTGGGACGTCACGACGCTGACGCTGTCGGCGGACATTCCGTTTCTCGAAGCGAAAGGCCTGCTGGAACCGATCGGCCTGAAAGCGAGCGACTATCCGGACATCATGCCGGAGGCGATCACGCCGAACTGGCTCGGCGTCGACGTGTATTCGACCGTGCTCGCGTATCGCGCGGACAAGTTCAAGGACAACGGCCCGAAGTCGTGGGCGGACTTCTGGGACGTGAAGAAATTCCCCGGCCGCCGCTGCCTGCGTCGCAGTCCGCTCGACACGCTCGAACAGGCGCTACTCGCCGACGGCGTGCCGCTCGACAAGCTCTATCCGCTCGACGTGGACCGCGCATTCAAGAGTCTCGACAAGATCAAGCCGCACATCAACATCTGGTGGACTTCCGGCGCGCAGGCGATGCAGGCGATCCAGAGCGGCGACGTCGACATGATCTCGACATGGAACGGCCGCGCGCAGGCCGCGAAGGACAGCGGCGCGCCCGTGACGATCGTGTGGAATCAAGGCTTGTATTCGATCGAAGGCTGGGGCATTCCGAAGGGCACGCCGCACGCCGATGCCGCGAAGCAGTTCGTGCGCTTTTGCGCCGACGCGAAACGTCAGGCGATGCTCACGCGCACGCTCGCGTACGGCCCGACCAACAAGAAGTCCTTCGAGACCATCGGCAAGGAGCGCGCAACGCTTCTGCCGACCGCTCCCGACAATATCAAGGACATGAAGCTGCCGAGCCCGCAATGGTGGGAAGAGAGCCGCCAGAAGGTCACCGAGCGGTTCAATTCGTGGATCATTTCGTAAGGAGCGGACGATGAGCTCGAAACTCGAGGCAATCGGCATCGCGAAGCGTTATGGCGATTCGGTCGCGCTGGAACCGACGGACCTCGCCGTGCAAGCGGGCGAATTCCTGACGCTGCTCGGTCCCTCGGGTTCGGGCAAAACAACTTTGCTCCAGATGATCTCCGGGCTCGTCGCGCCGAGCGCGGGGCGCATCGAAATCGACGGGCGCGATGTCACGCATGTCGAACCGGGCAAGCGTGGCATCGGCATGGTGTTCCAGAGCTATGCGCTGTTTCCGCACATGAGTGTGTGGGACAACGTCGCATACGGTCTGCGCATGCGCCGCAAATCGCGCGATGAAGTGCGTGCCGCCGTGGACGACGCGCTCGCGATGGTGCGCATGACCGAGTTCGCGAAGCGCTTTCCGAAGGAGTTGTCGGGCGGGCAGCAGCAGCGCATCGCGCTCGCGCGCTGCTTCGCGTACCGGCCTTCCGTGATTCTGCTCGACGAGCCGCTCGGCGCGCTCGACAAGAAACTGCGCGAACACATGCAGACCGAAATCCGACGCCTGCACAAGGAACTCGGCGCGACCTTCGTCTACGTGACGCACGATCAGGACGAAGCGCTCACGCTTTCCGACCGTATCTGCCTGATGAACCAGGCGCGCATCGAGCAGGTGGGCACGCCAGCGGATCTTTACGATCGTCCCGCCACACGCTTTGCGGCGGGCTTCATCGGCCATTCGAATCTGCTCGAAGGCGAACTCGACGCTGAGCGCGGCGCCGCCGGCGAGCCGATCCTGCTTGCGGCGGGCGGCCGCATTCCCTTGCCGCTCGGCGCATCGGGCGCGCCTGCCACGCGTCACACGCTGCTTCTGCGTCCCGAAGCGCCGCGTCTCGTCGAACCGCAGAGCGGCTTCGTCGACGGCACGATCGCGGATGTCGTGTTCTTCGGCAGCGACACGCGCGTGTCGCTTTCGATGAGCGACGGCAGCGAGCTGACCGTACGCTGCGAGCGCGGCGTGACACCGCGCATCGGCGACAAGGTGGGGCTCACGTGGGACCCGCATCGCACGACGTTGCTGCACGCCTGAGGAACCGCCATGACCATCGCTCTTCATGCGCTACGCGAAAACGAAGCGTCGCGACGCGGCCGGTCCGTCGTGCTCGCGCGCTGCCTGCGCTTTCTGCCGATCGTGCCGACGCTGCTGTTCCTGCTGGTGTTCTTCATCGTGCCCGTCGGCGAGATACTGCAAGGCGGACTCGTCAGCGCCGATGGCCAGATCGGCTTCGCGCAATTCGAACGGATTGCGCGCACACCCGTTTATGCGAAGGTGCTGTGGATCACCTTCGCCATCTCGTTCCTGACGGCGGCGCTGTCCATTCTGCTCGGCTATCCCGTCGCGTACATGCTGAGCCGGCTGTCGGAGCGCGTGCGCGAACGCTGGCTGCTGTGGATCATGCTGCCGTTCTGGACCAGCTATCTCGTCAAGACGTACGCGTGGATGCTGCTGCTTTCGAAGACGGGCGTGCTGTCGACGATCGCGCTCTCGCTCGGCCTCGTGCACGAGACGAGCGGCACGATACCGTCGCTGACGGGCGTGCTGATCGGCATGGTGCATTCGATGCTGCCGCTCGCCGTCATGACGATGCTTCCCGTAATGCGCGGCATCGACGACCGGCTCGCGCAGGCGGCGGAAACGCTCGGCGCGGAACGCAGCACGAGCTTCTTCACGGTGTTTCTGCCGCTCTCTTCGCCGGGCGTGGCGGCGGCGGGGCTGCTCGTGTTCATCTCCAGCCTCGGCTTCTTTATCGTGCCGGCGCTGCTCGGCTCGCCGAAAGAAACGATGATCGCGCAGCTCGTGATCTCGTCCGTCCTCGAACTCTTCGACATGCGCTTCGCCGGCGCGCTATCGACAGTGCTGCTGGTCTGCTCGATCGTCATCTTCTTCGTCTATGACCGCATGGTCGGTCTCACGTCGCTGACGGGCGAAGTGACGGAGCGTTCGCGCGGCTCGCGCGCACAGGGATTCAGGCTCGCACTGCTGATGACGGCGGGCCGCGTCTTCGCGCCGTTCATGATGCGCCGCAACGCGCTCGCGGACACGGGCGCGCGCGCCGCGAGCCCGCTCGGACTCTATACGTGCGTCATCATGGCGCTGCTCGTGGTGCCGGTGCTGTCGGTGATTCCGTATGCGTTCACGTCGAGCGACTACATTGCGTTCCCGCCGAAGTTCTTCAGCATGCGCTGGTTCGGCACCTTCATGGATTCGCCCGTGTGGCGCAGCGCGATCATCCGCTCGTTCGAAGTCGGTCTGGGCACTGCATTGCTGTCGCTGCTGCTCGGCTTCGGCGCGACGCTTGCGATGACGCGCATGCCGCGCCGCGCGAGCAAGCCGATGTTCGCGCTGCTGGTCGCGCCGCTGATCGTGCCGCGCATCGTCGTCGCCGTGGGGCTGCTGTATCTGTTCGGCCGCCTGGGACTCACGGGCACGAATCTCGGCCTGATCGTCGGGCATACGGTGCTCGCGATTCCTTATGTGGTCGTCACGCTCGCGGCGGGCTTCCAGCGCTTCGACTGGCGGCTGGACGACGCAGCGCGCGTGATGGGCGCGTCGCCGTTGCGGCGGATTACGTCCGTCGTGCTGCCGCTGCTGATGGCAAGCGTCACGGCGGCGTTCCTGTTCGCGTTTCTCGTTTCCTTCGACGATCTGACGATCGCGATCTTCGTGAGCGGCGGCATCAATTCGACGCTGCCGAAGCAGATGTGGGACGACATCCAGCTCGCGATCACGCCGACGCTCGCCGCCGTGTCGACGACGCTGGTCATTCTCATCGCGCTCGTCGTGACGGTGTCTTCCTGGCTCAAGCGCCGCGCGCGCTGAATCCCGGGCTATTCAATCGGTACAGATATGCATCGCTATCCGGAATACTTCGCTCACCGACATGCAGACGACGAACTCGACTGCGTGCCACTGCTCGCGGCGGGATTGCGCCGTGCACCGTCGCGCACGGTTGCGCACTTCGACGATCAGGCGATCACCTGCCATGACATAGCGCGGCATGTCGCGCAGTTGCAGCGGTGGTTCGCGCAGGAAGGACTCGTGCCGGGCGACCGCGTCGCGGTGATGCTCGGCAACAGCGCAGACCATGTGCATCTGATCTACGCGCTCGTGCTCAGCGGGCTTGTCTGGGTGCCGGTGAACACGAAGCTGCGTGCGGCGGGCCTCGAGTACTTGCTGCAGCACGCGGAGCCGAAACTGCTCATCATCGACGACGAATTCGACGCTGTGACCGCGGCGATCGACTGCGCCGCGACGCGGCGCGTGCGCATCCCAGCGTTCGATGCGCGGGAAGCGCACGCCGCATTCACGAGCCCGGACATCGGCGTGCACGATCCGCTGTGCATCATCTATACGTCGGGCACGACGGGCGCGCCGAAGGGCGTCGTCTTCACGCACCGGATGATGCGCATCGCGGGCGAAGCCGCGCTGCGCGTCGCCGATGTACGCGAAGGCGACCGGCTGTTTCTGTGGGAGCCGCTGTGTCACATCGGCGGTGCGCAGATGTTGCTGCTGCCGTTCCTCGAAGCCGTGACCTTACATGCGGTGCCGCGCTTCTCCGCCTCGCAGTTCTGGCCGCAGATCCAGCGCGCCCGCGCGACGCAGTTGCATTATCTGGGCGGCGTGCTCGATATCCTGATGCAACTGCCGCCCGACGCGCAGCCCGACACGCACACGCTGCGCGTCGCATGGGGCGCGGGCGTGAGCGCCTCGGCGTGGATGGCGGTGCAGGCGCGGCTCAACGTGCGCCTGCGGGAATGCTATGGCATGACCGAATGTTCGAGCTTCGCGACGGCGAATGCGACGGGCAAGCCGGGGTCGATCGGTCGCGCGTTGCCGTGGATCGAGGTCGAACTGCTCGACGACGAAGGCCAGCCTGTGAACGACGGCGAAGCGGGCGAGATCGTGTTGTCGAGCAAGGTGGAGGGCACGTTTCTGCCGACGTACCTGAAGAATCCCGACGCGACGCGAGCTGCTTTGCGCAACGGCAAGTTACATACGGGCGACCGCGCGCGGCGCGATGCCGACGGCGATTTCTTTTTCATCGGCCGGCAGACGGACAGCATGCGGGTGCGCGGCGAGAACGTATCGGCGTGGGAGATCGAGCGCATTTTTGCGGAGCATCCGGCCGTACACGCCAGCGCGGCGATCGGCGTGGCATCGGCGATCGGCGAGCAGGATATCCTGCTCAACGTGCAGTTCAAGGGCGAGCCCGTGGACTGGGAAACCATGCATGCATGGGCGCGCGAGCGGCTCGCCAGTTTTCAGTTGCCGCGCTATTACCGCGCGGTGGAAAGGTTCGAACTGACGGCGAGCGAGCGCATCAAGAAGCATCTGCTGCCGCGCAGCGTGGATGACGCCTGGGACCGGATGGGCAAGGCTCGGGTGTGATATCGCTGTTCGATACCGCTTTAGGGTCATGCGATAATTCGCCAACAATCGACAAGATGAACATGTGATGACCGACGCGCCTAAAGTTCCGCGCAAGCGTAAGAGCCCAGCGACGAAGCCGCAGGCCGAGGCGGCGGATCCGACTGCCTCTTCGCTGTACGTGCAGTCCGTCGAAAAGGCGATGAAAGTGCTCACCGCGTTCGACGGCAGCAAGCGTCAGTTGTCGCTGTCCGAGATCTCGTCGCTCACGGGTTTCGACCTGAGCGCGACGCAGCGCTTCACATTCACGCTCGCGGCGCTCGGCTATCTGTTCAAGGATGCCGACAGCCGCAAGTACGAGCTGTCGCCCAGGCTGCTTGACTTCACCTATCACTATCTGACGTCCAACGAACTCGTGAGTCGTGCGACGCCTTATCTTCAGCAACTCGGCTCGGAGACGGAGGAGGCCACCAATCTCACCGTGCTCGACGACACGGACATCGTGTTCGTGCTGCGGATCGTGAGCCGCAACGTGTTCAACGCGCATGTGATTACGGGGTCGCGTCTGCCCGCGTATTGCACCGCGCCGGGGCTCGCCATCCTGGCGACACTGCCCGACGGAGAAATCGACGACATCCTGTCGCGCACGAATCTCGTGCCTTATACGCCGTCGACCGTGTATCAGCCGCGCAAGATCAAAGACCGCATCGCGCAGATCCGGAAGCAGGGGTATGCGCATACGGAAGACGAGTACTTCGTTAGCGATATTTCGACGGCGGCGGCGATCACCAATGCGCATGGCAGAGGGATTGGCGCGGTGAATATTGCTGTTGCGAGATCGCGTTGGCATGCTGACCGCGATGAGCGGCGTTTTGCGGATCTGGTTATTTCGACGGCTTCGGCTATTTCGACTCGGCGGCGGGTTGAATAGCGTTAGTCGTGTTTCGGTCGAAATTGCCGATTTAATCTGAAAAAGTAAAATTTCCTTTTATCGAAATGCCATTCGCATATTAAAGGCTTTTACATGAATTTTTCTATCGGCTTTTAAAATTCGCGGGATGGTTTATTCGTTTTATTCTTGTAGAATCGCGCGGGGTTAATTAGTAACGAACAAAAAGAGGCGTCATGGGGGCGCAGGATATTATCGCGGCCATTGCCGGTGGTCTTGCACAGTCCGACAGGCTGTTGAAGCTGGATACGCCGCTCGGCAGCGACGTACTCGTGCCGCAGCGCGTGGTGGGCAGTTCGCGCGTTGGGCGGCACTTCGAGTTCACATTGGACGTCGTATCGACGTCTTCGAATATCGAACTCAAGAAACTGATCGCGCAATCCGTTACGCTCTGGATCCAGCAATCCGATAAGTCCTGGCAGCCGCATAACGGCTTTGTCCATACAGCGCGTCGACTCGGTTCGGATAGCACGCTGACGAGTTATCAGATCGGCTTTGCATCGTGGATGCATTTTCTCAAGTTCCGGCGCGATCAGCGCATCTGGCAGGACGTGAGCGTCGAGGAAATCGTCAGTGACGTATTTAGTGCCCACCCTCAGGCTCAAGGGCGATTCCAGTTTGCACTGTCCGCGCCATTGCCGACACGTTCGTATTGCCGGCAGGATGAGTACGACTGGAGCTTCGTGCATCGGTTGCTGGAATCGGAAGGCCTTTATGGTTTCTGGCAACAGGCAGAGGACGGGAAATCGCACACGCTGGTGATCACGGACACGCTGTCGACATTCAAAACGATGTCGCCGCAAACGGTGAAGTTCTACCGTGCCGGAACGAACAGCGAGGCGGATGCGCTTACGCAATGGTCGGGCACACGCACGTTGCAAAGCGCGCTGCTGACCACGCGCACGTTCGACTACAAAAGCCCGTCCAGCACGTTCAACCCGAAGGGAACCAGCACCCCGACGATGCCCTCGCAGGGCGCGATACCCGCGCAGACTGAGGTCTATGAATACACGGGCGCTTATACGTTCGGAGAACAGGATCGCGGCGATCAGCTCTCGCGCGTCCGCATGGAGGAATGGGAGTCGCGGGCGAAGCGTTTTCACGGTGTGGGTGGCGTGCGTGGCATTGACGCCGGTC
Source organism: Paraburkholderia sabiae (assembly GCF_030412785.1). Classification (NCBI taxonomy): domain Bacteria; kingdom Pseudomonadati; phylum Pseudomonadota; class Betaproteobacteria; order Burkholderiales; family Burkholderiaceae; genus Paraburkholderia; species Paraburkholderia sabiae. Next base: position 2,176,513 of record NZ_CP125296.1, on the reverse strand, counting down.
GGCGCTTCTCACTAAGCGGGCATCCCGATCACGACGGTGATGCAGCCGATCAGCGGGAGTTTGCCGTGATCGAGACTGCGTGGACGATTGAGAACAATCTGCCTGTCAGTAGCGATGCGCCCGTATTTCCTCATAGCCTTCAGGCGACGTTAGCGGCAGTGCGTGCCCGGCATGAAGGTGAGGCTTCGGCTGGCGAGGTTTCAGGCAATGGATCGGACGGGTTCTATCGCGTCGATATCGAGGCCCAGCGTACGACGGTGCCCTATCGCAGTCCGTTCGAACATGAGAAGCCGGACGTGCAACTCGAAACAGCGATTGTCGTCGGCCCACAGAATGAAGAGGTCTATACCGACGAGCTGAATCGCATCAAGGTGCGCTTCGTCTGGGATCGGCTCAATAGTGGAGACGAACGGGCTTCGTGCTGGCTGCGTGTTGCGCAGTCGGATGCGGGCGGCGGATATGGCGGCGTGCATCTTCCGCGTGTTGGCGAAGAAGTCCTTGTCGATTACGTCGATGGCGATTGTGATCGGCCGATCGTGGTTGCCCGGGTTTACAACGGCGCGACAAAGCCGCAGTGGCATTCGAACGGTTTGCTCTCGGGCTATCGGTCGAAGGAGTTCGCGGGTACTGGTTACAACCAACTGGTCATGGACGATGCGACCGGGCAGAACCGTGTGCAGCTATATAGCAGCAGCGCAAATTCGTATCTCCATCTGGGTTATCTGATTGCTCAGAATGGAAATGGAAGAGGCGGTTATCTGGGCAGCGGCTTTGATCTGAAGTCGGATGCGTTCGGTGCTGTGCGTGCGAGTCAAGGTATTTACGTCAGCACCCACGCGAAGAGCGCGGCGAGCCAGCAGCTCGACGTAAGCGAAGCTCACACGCAGCTCACCAATGCGACGAGCGTACTCGACGCGCTCTCACAGGCGAGCGAGACACATCAAGCCGAATCGCTCAGAGACGGCCAGAATGCCCTGAAAGACTTTGCGAGTGCGACGCAATCGAGTGCGCAGGGTGCGAATGCGAGCGGCGGCAACACGGCCGGCGGGGGCACGGGCAACGCGAATGCGTTTAGCGAACCCGTGATGCTGATGGCCAGCCCCTCGGGACTGGCAGTCTCGACGCAGCAATCAATCCATATTGCAGCCAACGAACAGATCAATCTCGTCAGTGGCCAAAGCACCTATGTTGCAACGGGTAAGTCGATGATCGCGAGCGTCGCGCAGAAGCTGAGTCTTTTCGTGCAGAACGCGGGTATGAAGCTGTTCGCAGGCAAGGGTAAGGTGGAGATTCAGGCGCACGACGACAATATTGAACTGACCGCGCAGAAGACCCTTAAGCTGATTGCTGCGACAGAGAACATCGAAGGCGCCGCAAAGCAGGAAATACTTCTGACTTCAGGCGGTGCCTATATTCGTATCAAGGGCGGCAACATCGAGATACACGCGCCTGGGAAAATCGACGTGAAGGGTGCGCAGCACGCGTTCAACGGTCCCACCCAGATGCCATACGCGTATCCCGACTTCCCGCGTTCGCAACTCACGGCGCACTGGCCTTTCTCCGAATAAGCCTGTCGTGCGCTCGACGTTCCACCACGATCCATCTGCATGCTGATCAGCTATCCATTCCTACCTGTCAGGCAGGCTTCCGAAAGCGATGATGCCTGGGAAACGCGTATCCTCAATCTCGAGATGCTTGACTCTGGCATCTATCCGGCCAGCTTGCAGTCCGCGTGGCACGGTGGCATTCACCTGATGGACCCTGGCGGCCGCGAGCCGGTACGGGCAATCGCGGACGGCACACTTGTCGCGTATCGGCTCGCGTCGGCGAAAGTCGCGCCCGAAGGCGTCGCTCCTGAAGCGGGTGTCGACAACAGCTTTGTGCTGCTACGCCACGAAACCGAAACGGCGGAGGCCGATTCGGGCGACGGCGGCAACAAAGTCGTGTTCTATTCGCTGTACATGCATTTGATGAACGACGCCGATGTGCAGGCCGAAGGCCGCAACGGCATTACGCGTCCCGAGCCCTTGAACAGTGCGAGCGGTAACGGCGCCAGTGCGCAGAGCATCAAGGTGGATGGCAAAACAAAGATCTATCGCAAGAGTGTGCTCGGGTTTCCGGGCATCAGTGCCGGGGGCAAGCGGATGATCCATTTCGAGATCTTCACGACGCCCGCCGATCTCGATGCTTTTTTTCCGGCCAACCAAAGCGGCAGCGCTGCATCGACAGGTACGACGGATGGCAAAGCGGGCGTTTGGGGCGACAGCTACTTTGTGATTCCCGCTGGCACGGCGGTTGTCGCGTCGGCACCGCACACCGACTCGCATCACAAGATCGCCGGGCATGTGTTTCCCACTGGTGTCGATGGGACGACTCCCGCACGCCTTTTCGTACGGATCGGCTGGCGGCGCGGCAGCAAACGCACGACAGTGTGGCGCGACAACGGTGAAGCGCTCGCGCCCACGCTGCTGACGGATGCACAGGGCGTCGTCGATGCGGACTTCGAATATGCGCTATTTCCGCTTGCGAAACAGCTGTATCGGAGTTGTCCGAGCGCCGGCTACGAGATTCTCCGCTTCGGTCGCGCAATTGGCCCGGACAAGGCCCATCTCGCTGCGACGGAGAAGCATCTACATGCGCTCATCACTTTCGATGCGGGCAGACGGGGCTACATCGATCTTGCATCCGATAGCATCAGCAAACTCTCGGATGCCGATTTCCCCTCCTGGTTAGGCTGGCAAAGAATCGAGGAGTCGGACAGCGCGTTCTCGACCGACGGTGTCTGCGATGTGCCTGCCCTGACTGCATTGCTCGGGTCCGCGGTCAAGTCCGGCGACACCGGTGATGCCGCGAAACAAGACTTTGCGACATTTATCGCGGCACCTGAAAACGCCGCGATACGTGAACGGTTGCGTCGTCTCGTGTGCCGCTTTCATACGGAATGGGATGGCGCCGACAACGAGCAGCGCTATGCGCGCCTGAAGCAGAAGGACGGACTTGGCCCCGGCATCGACGGCCCGTTCTACGGCAAGGATGACGATTACAATCGCCAGCTCGCGTTCTTCCGTCAGCTTCAGTTCTGGTCGCAGTCTGCTGACTGGTCGAATACCGGGCTCACCGATCCCAACGTGTGGCACTTCCATCCGTTCGGTTTCATTCAGCACATGCGCCGCTGCGGCTGGCGCTCGCTCGATGAAGTGGCGCAGTTGCTGCCGCGCGTCTCGTATGCGGGAATGCCTGCGCGTCACGACCGCGTGAACATCTCATGGAGCAACGCCGTGTCGCGCTGGACGCCACATGTCACGACGTTCAATCAGGCGTTTCGCAAGTACGGCGTCGTCACGCCGGTCCGGCAAACGCATTTCCTCGCACAAGTCTTCATCGAAACGGCGCGGATGGCGACGATGCAGGAACTCGGTCGTGGTCACAGAAACAGCAGGGGCAACTGGCCGACGCGGACGATGGAGTACTACCAGGCCTTTTACGGTCGCGGCGCGATGCAACTCACATGGGCGGGCAATTACGACGATTACAGGGATTTCCGCACGTCACACGCACTGCCCGACAATGTGTCGGGCACCTATGTGGACGAGCGCATCACACGCACGTCGCGGCACTATTGGGCCGATCCGGCCAATGGTGGCACTGAGAAGCAGTGGTACCCGCGCTACGACCCGGACATCGTCGCGACCAATCCGTACAATGCGGCAGACAGTGGCGGATTCTACTGGGTGTCAAAGCATCACGACCACGCGTACGACATCAACAGCGTCTGCGATCGCGGTATCTCGGAGCAATCGATCGGACGCGTATCCGTGCTCGTCAACGGCGGTGGATTCGGCTTCTTTGAGCGTCAGGGCTATGCGCACTACATCGCGCGTTTCCTCGGCGACGACGTGGACACTGCGCAAACCGCGACATTCAGTCCGCATCACGGTAACGTGACGACTGCCGTGACGGTAGACTACACACCTCAACGTCCTTAACGAAACCCGCGTATGAACTTTCGATTTGCGTTGCTTGCTGCTGCTTTTCTTGCGACAACCGTCACGGCAGCGTGGGCCGACGGGCCGCTTGTCAAACACGACAAGCTGGAAATTACGGACCTGATTGAACAGTCGATCAGCGTCCTGTACACCAATCGCGGTGGCGATCAAGCGTTCAATGTCGCCACGGGCGACATCGTTTCGTTCAGGTCCGGCACGGATACGGCATGGCTATTGCCCGTCCTCAACGGCAATGCGGACAAGCATCCGCTGCAGTCGGGCCAGTGCGATGTGCTGATTTACAAGGCTGATACCGACTACCTGACGCCGGTGCAGTTCTCTCACGTGCCGCTTGGTGAGACGCGGGACGATCAGTGTGTCGGATTCGGTCGTCCGCTCGTCATCACGCTCGACCAGGCCGCGTCCCCGCTGGTGGTCTATCCGACAATCTACGGAAGCAAGCCTAAGACCACGGCATGGCGCGTGCTCGCTTACGACGCTTCGAATAGATCGTTTTGTTTTGCACCTCAGGCGTCGCTGAGTCTGACGAAAGCGGCGAAGACGGCGCATATGGACGAAGCAAGCGCAGGCGAGGTCATCAAGCACTTGAACTTGCCCGCTGACGCGTTCAAATGCGTATCGCCGACGAAAATCGATTGAGCGAACTGCGGTTTGCCAGCGAAACGTACGTGAGATCCGGGGACTCGCCGAACAAGGACGGGGGCGATGATCCCTTCGATGGTGTATATCAACAAGAAAAGCGGCAAGAAAACTGCGTTCGGATTGAAATCAGGCGCTGTGACCGACACAGGCAGTTGCGACTGGCAATGACAGTGCGCTTCTACATTCAACCGCCTGAAAGCGCAGGGCGCTTCATGCTCATCAACTCCTTCACCTCAAGCCGATCATCCTCAGACAAGATCGGCACAGTCAGCCATTTCCCATCAGGATATGCGTGCGCTTCATCGTAGAGCTTGACCAACTGCGGACTCCAGGAATAGCGCCGCGCCTCGAACTTCTCTCGCTCGACTCGCCCCAAGACCACCAGAACCGAAAACAGCCTGTATGCCGGCAGCAGCGTGCAGAAGGCCTTGGTCTTCTTGTAGCGCAGCGACCAGCCGCGTTTCTTGCCGCCATATAGCCAATCTGGCTCGAAAACACCGGGGTAGGATGCGTCGATCCAGCTGCGCAATTCGACCCAATGTTCAAACGCCTCCGGCCCCATCCAGTCGCGGACGATGCGCTCATCAGGTTGAGAAGATTTGTCGGCGATTCTGTCGCCGATCTCGACGGACTGTGTCATGTTGCTTTCCTCTTCGTCTTAACGGCCAGCCGATTCCGGCTATTTGATCGGCGTGGTCAACGCTTTGTCATCGCTATCGACGACGAACACCGCAATCAGCTTCGCCGATTCGGTCTTGCTTGCGTTGCGGCTGATCGAATGGATAGCGCCCGGCGGTTCGGACCAACTCTCGCCTGCCCGATAGATGCGCGTCTCACCGTCATTCACCTTCGACTCGATCGCACCCTTGACCACATACGCGTAAATGAAGGCCGACTTCGCATGGGCATGGGGTGGAGAGGCCGCACCCGGCGCGTAATCGACTTCCACCGCAATCAGCGACTTGCCGGGGATATTGGGAATGACCGCATCGAAGTTCTTCGTGACAGTTTGCCCTTCGCCTTCGTGGGCTGAAGCGGAGCCGGTCGTCACGATGGCGAGTGCCACGTAACTGGCAGCGATGATGGTTCGGATCTTCATGGACTTCTCCTTCTGAGTGCCTGCTAGTCGTTGCTCATACGTGTTTGATGCCGGCCTGACTTCAGGCCGCCGTCACTGCCAATCCGCGCTGCACCGCCGGACGTGCGAGACCACGGTCGAACCAGCGCTGGACGTTCGCGAAGCGGTCGAAGCCGACGAGTTCGCGCGCTTCGTAAAAGCCGATCAGGTTGCGCACCCAGCCGAGCAGTGAGATATCGGCGATGCTGTAGTCGGCGCCCATCACCCAGTCGCGGCCCGCGAGCCGTTCGTCGAGCACACCGAGCAGCCGCGCCGATTCGCTTACGTAGCGGTCGAGCGGACGCTTGTCTTCATAAGCTTTGCCGGCGAACTTGTTGAAGAAGCCAACCTGACCGAACATCGGCCCGACACCGCCCATCTGCCACATCAGCCACTGGATCGTTTCGTATCGCGTGTTGGGTTCGGCGGAAAGCAGCCGCCCCGTCTTGTCCGCGAGATAGAGCAGGATCGCTCCCGATTCGAACAACGCAAGCGGCCGTCCGCCCGGACCGTCGGGATCGAAGATCGCTGGAATCTTGCCATTGGGGTTGAGCGCGAGAAACGCTGGGTCGTGGTTCTCGTTCGCCAGGATGTCGATACGGTGCGCCTCGTACGCCAGGCCCGTCTCCTCAAGCATGATGCCGACCTTCACGCCATTGGGCGTCGGCAAGGAAAAGAGCTGGAGCCGATCGGGATACTGCGCCGGCCAGCGCGTGAAGACTGGATGATCGAGTGTCATGGTGTTCCTGTTGAGCGGGCAGAGTCAGCCATGAACGGCGCATGGCCGACTCTTTCGCCTGGATCCGCGCCGGGGCCTTCGCGCCCAGGCAAACGGATCACATCGCTCCTGACTGAATAGCGTTCAGATCGATCCGGCCGGCGCAACAGCCGGAAAGTCCTTCTCGGGATCGAACACGTTGTTGAAGAAGTTCGTCAGGGAATACATGGCCACCAACGCGACGATCTCCATCACGTTGGCATCCGTGTAGCCCGCTTCGCGAACGGCGTTCAGATCGGCGTCACTGACCTGACCGCGTGTTTCGATGACTTTGCGCGCGAACTGGACGGCTGCGTCGCGCTTCGAATCGGTCGCGCGGCCCTTCCGGGCGAGAACGATTTCATCGGCCGGCAACTTCGCCATGTGCTCAGCCGTAAAGCTGTGAACCGTCAGGCAGTAGTTGCAACCGTTCACTTCGGAAACGACCAGGCCGATGCTGTCGCGCGTCTTCACGTCGAGAGCCTTGCTCAGCGAGCCGAGCAGGTTTGCCCATGCGTTGAACGCAATCGGGCTCTGCGCGAATGCGGCCATCATGTTCGGCGTGAATCCGATATTTTTGGTGAACGCATCGAGCGTCGGCTTCGAATCGTTCGGTACCTGGTCCTGCTTTAAGATAGTAGTCCTAGTCATTTCAGTCTCTATAAGTTACTCGTTTCACTGGTTGGGAGAGTTCATGTGTGAACCGTTCCCTCGACTTACTTCGTGCCTGGCCCCGGGTCGGAACTGGTCAGGTCTTCAAATCGGAGAGTGCGTGACGCACTTATACGAGCGCCAACACATCAGTCACGGGACGGCGCGGCTTCTGCGCCCAGTTTCCTGCTCGCTCCGCTCCGATGGACAGCAGCAGCACGGGCACTTCGTCGGCGGCCAGGCCGAACTCGCGGTGCACCGCGTCGGCATCGAAACCGATCATCGGCGTCGAACCCAGGCCGAGCGAGCGGGCTGCATAGATCATCGCGGCTGCGCCGAAGGTAGCGGTGCGGACAGCCTCGTCGCGACGGCGCTGCGGATATGCCATGTACAGATCGCGTGCGGGGTTTTCCCATTCCGCCACCATCGCGGCCGGCATGACGCCCGCTTTCACCAGCGGATCCAGGCGTTCCGGAATGACGCTCGTATCGACCAGCTGGCCGCATACGATGAAGGTAACTGCCGCATCGGTGACTGCGGGCTGGTTCCAGGCGATCGGGCTCAGCCGTGCCTTTGCTTCAGGCGTGCGAACGGCGATGAAGCGCCAGTTCTGCAAGTGGAAGGACGTGGGCGCGCTGGTGCCGATCCGCACCAGCTCGCGGATCTGATCGTCGCTCAGGGTCGCGGCGGGATCGTAATACTTGGCGGCGCTGCGGCTCAGGATACATTCGATGACTGCATTGGTCATGGTCGTTCCATTGTTCATGCTGATTCCTATGGGTGCGGAGAGAGATGGTGATGCACGGGTGCTTTCGGTGCGCGGTCTTCATCAGGTGATCGGGAGCCTCTAATTTAGGCTCACACGAAAGCAATTTCACGACTGCATTTGCTCAATAAACTATCCAAAAGGATCAAGTGAACGCAGACGATGCGACGCAGGAGTTCGCGGCTATCACTGGCCGTTGCGCGCCATACGGCGCCATTCACCGGGCGTCATGCCGATCCGGTCGAAAAACAGGCGTCGGAATGACGACACGGACTGGTAGCCGACCAATTCGGCGACCGCCTCGGTGCTCACCGTCGACTTCTTCAGCTCGTTTGCAGCGAGGCTCATGCGGATATCGGTCAGCAGGTCGATGGCCGAGCGCCCGAGCGTGTCCTGGAAGTGCCGCATGAAAGTGGCGCGCGACATGCTGCACAAGCCGGCCAGATCGGGCAGACTCCAGGACCGGGCCGGCTCGGAAAACATGGCTGAAATGGCGGGAGCGAGGCGTGGATGTCCGGCGAGCGCCAGCAAGCCAGCCGGGGCCCGTTCGGATTCGCTCGCCTCGCGCAGCACGAGGGTGAACAGCGCCGAACTGAGCGCGTTGAGGATCGCGTATCCGCCCATCCTGTCGCCCGTGGACTCGTCGCGCATCAGCCCCACAAAACTGGCGAGTCGATTCGAAGCGGACCTTATGCCGGCCTCACCATCGCCCTCCATCGTTCGTACGACCAGATTCGTGGGGAGGTAATGACGAATCAGCCGGTCATGAGGCGGCTCGATGAAAAATCGCCCGCACAACATGTCCAGATGTTCGCCCTTTCCATCGTTCTCGCTGAGCGTCAATCCAGCAGAACTCTCGCGTTCGTGAGTGGGTTTAGGGGCGCGTCCGCTGCCGTCGTGCAGAATGTGCGCCGATCCCTGTGGCATCAGCACGATGTCGCCGCCCACCAGTTCTCTCGCCGTCCCTGTCTCCGGACTCTCGACGATCGCCCGTCCCTTCAGCACGACGTGGTAGGGAATCTCGTTCGCTGCCGACTCCGCCCACGCCACACGCCATGGCGCGCCGTAGGTGCAACGGACCTCCAGCCGGCCAGTGACGGTGATCATTTGCAGCAGGTGACTCAGCCAGTCGACTTGTGACATAGCTCTCCGTTAGGCCTCGGCACAGGAAACATCGAAAATGTGATCAGGCTATTGCGCCAGCCCGCTCAGCGGCCGGCACTTTGCCCGCCGTCGACGTGCAGGATTTCTCCCGTGATGAACGGCGCGGAATCCAGAAAGAGAATCGCGTCCGCGATATCGCTCATCTCGCCGATGCGTCCCAGCGGATTAAATGCACCGAGTGCGTCATGAGTCTCCGGGGCGTGCATCGGTGATCTGATGATTCCGGGCGCAACAGCATTCACGCGAATGCCCTTTCGCGCGTACTCGATGGCGAGCGATTTTGTAGCGGCGTTCAGACCGCCCTTGGTCAACGCCGCCAGTACCGAATATACGCCGCTGTAAGCTGTGTCGGCGATGCTGGCGGTCACGCTGACCACGTGGCCGCTCGAATGCTTTTCCATTTCGGCGATGGCGAGTTGCGTGATGTAAAAGAAGCCGCTCATATTCACGTTCATCACGGCAGCGAAGTCTTCGGACGTGTGTTCGGTGAACGGCTTTCCGATGTAAATGCCCGCGTTGTTCACCAGCGTGTCGATCCGGCCGAATCGCGCGATGCCTTCGGCGATGACGCGCTGCGCAATAGCGGGATCGCCGATATCGCCCGGTACCGTCAGCACGTTCGCGTCGTCCGATGGTTCGATCAAACGTGATGTTGCGACGACGGCATAGTCGAGCTCGCGAAATGCGCGAACGATCGCTGCACCGATACCGCGCGACGCGCCCGTAACGGCGACAACCTTTCGTGACGTGCTCATACCTTAATACCTTTTAACGTGATGGTCGCGGGAGAAAGCCCGACACTGCGGAAGCGAGAATCATCCGATGACGATTGACGGGCACTTGCGATCGATAGACGCGCGGACGAAATACCGAATCCCCGCGACGTATCGGCTTGCCGGACAGCACGCAGACAGCATCCGCGCGCGCGAGACCGATGCCCCATAGCTGATTCGCGTAATGACCCAGACAGGGATCGCTCCAGCGGATGCTGATCGTCGTCGACGACAGCTTTTCCACGATCGAGATGTGCAAGGGCGAACGTTCGTTTTGCATGGTCGGGCATCGCTCGTATCAACTGGTTGGTATCGGATCCTTCTTTAAGGTAGTAGTCTTTATCATCGCCGGTTCGATCATCGCGATGAGCGAGCGACGAAGTTCGGCTGCACGAGCATCATCGATGAAGGCTGTGCCCTGCAACGGCAGATAATGGATCGTATCGAGACCGATGCAGCCGAGTGCAGCGCGAAGATAGGGCGTCAGAAAATCGGGCTGATTGGCTCGATCGCCCGTGAACACACCACCCGAAGCGATCCCGACGAACACAGGACGGTCCCGAAGCATGCCGACCTTGCCGCTCGGTGTCGACTGCATCGTGCGGCCGACACGGAGGATCTGATCGATCCATGCCTTCAGCACGGACGGGACCGTGAAGTTGTTCATCGGCGTTCCGATGACGATGACATCGGAGCGCTCGACCTCTTCTATGAGTTGCTCGGCCAGAAGCACCGCGTCGGCAGACCGCCCAGCCGCGGCGAGCGACGCGGGCGTCGACAGCGCGTCGGCATAGTCGGCTCCGGCATGAGGTATCGGTTCATATCCCAAGTCCCGGCGATGAATATGCGCGTCGGGGAGGATTGTGAGAAGCTTCGCGACGATCGCGGCCGACAGCTGTCGACTATGCGACTCGCGTCGCGGGCTGCAATCGATATGCAGGATATTCATTCCTCTTTCTCCGGCCGCATCACTTCACAGAGGCAGTGGCGGCATCGAGTTCGAACGATCATGGCCAGCCAGCTCAGCGTTGGCCTTACGTTTATATCAACGATGGTGCGATTATTCTGTACCATCGATGGTGCGAACAGAAGAACCAAGATCACCCACTTTTGTGTGTACCAAGAACATGAACTCGGACCTGCAGATTCAGCTCGACCGGACAGCGAAGCTTTCCCTGGCGGAGCAGATTCGCGAGAGCATCAGTCGGGCCATAGAGACAGGCGTGCTCGCTTCCGGCACCCGGTTGCCCTCGTGGCAGGACCTGGCCGCGCAACTCGGCGTGGCGCGCGGAACGGTTCAAGCGGCATATGAACGGTTGTCCGACGCACAGATGATCGAAACATTCGGCGCAGGGGGCACGCGTGTGGCCCCGCGGCTCCGCGTGGTGGCGACGCAACCCAAAGCGCCGCGGCTCGGAGCGTTCATGCGGGCGTATGAGGAGATGAACGCCGGGCCGGCGATCTTTCAGCTGGGCATTCCGGCGTTCGAAGGGCTACCGGAGAATCTCTTTTCACGGGCGCGCTCTTCCAATCTGCTGAAAACGGGAAGTTTATCGTCGCTGCTCTATCCCGATCCAAGGGGTGAGTTCGAATTGCGCCGAGAGATCGCGGGCAATCTCTCCATCGCCAGAAATTTCCACTGCCATCCTGAGCAGGTGTTCGTCACTGCGGGATACAGTTCCGGCTTGGGCCTGGCATTGCGAGTGTTAGGTCTGGACGGCAAGAAGGTCTGGATGGAAGAGCCCGGTTTCATGGTCACGCGGAAAGGACTGGAGCTCGCTCGTTTGAACATCGTGCCGATACCGGTGGATGCGGACGGTATCGATGTCGACTACGGTATCGAGAAGGCCCCGGACGCTGCGTTAGCTGTCCTGACGCCGGGTCAACAGGCGCCGCTGGGCTCGACTCTGTCGTTGAGGCGACGTCTTCAACTGCTCGAGTGGGCAGCTTCGAACGATGCCTGGATCATCGAAGACGATTACCTCGGCGAGCTACAACTGGAAGGCAGGCCGGCACCTGCCATGGCGTCGTTGGGTGAGGGCAAACGGGTCATCCACATTGGTTCTTTCAGCAAGACTGTTAGTCCGGCGCTGCGGCTTGGATTCGTCGTGGCGCCAACCGAACTGGCCAACGCATTCGCCGAGGTCGCCGCAACGCTTGCTCCCGCGCCATCGCCCGTCATTCAACTCGCCACGGCTCAATTCATGCGTGACGGCCATTTCATCCGGCGCGTGCGTCGGCTCAAGCGTATATATTCCGCCCAGCGTGACGCGCTCTGCGAGCAGTTGCGAATGCGCGACGCGGAGTGGGTGAACGCTGGCCTCGCTGTACTTCTCCGACTTCCCGACGCTGCACCCGACGTGCGGATCGTTCGTGAAGCGATGACCGTCGGCATAGCGCCATCGCCGTTGTCGGTGTGGTTCGCGAATCCGTCCTGGACTTTGAGTGGTCTTTTGCTCGGGGTTGCTACGGCGCCTGAACAGCACCTCGCCACATCGTGTCAGCGATTGTTCGAGATCATTGATCGGTATCGGTGATGACGCAGATTGGGCGTCAGTTGAGGATTGTCGCTGCTGCCAGTCAGTCGCAAGAGAATCGATAGCTGTCGTCGAGTCCGGCTGCGAGCACTAACGTGCGGAGGTTTGCGTTGCGCGACGCCTGACACAAAGCAGCTTGTGCCGCGGGGTCGTGATATTGACTCGCATACTCGGCATTCAGTACCGGCTTGTTATCGGACGTGAACATGAAATAGTCACCGCACTCGCTTTTCTCGTGACACTGTTCGTTGACTGCGAAATCGAATGAATGCTCAAGCGCGGCGATCTGGTCGACGTCGTTCTTGAGCGCGACGGCCAGGTTTCTGACATGCGCCTGTTGCGCGATGAATGTGTTGAAGTCGATCTGGTCTTGTGCAGTCAACGGAAAACCCGTCGAATTCACGTACCCGTCGACGTTGTCAGGTTCCACTCCGTCGCAACCCTTCGAAACAGCGAGGTCGAGTCGGTTGGACATCACCGCGCGGACATTTGAAGACCGCACGTCGAGCCACTTTTCGCCCGTCCATCCCGACAGCGCGTTACCCATATCCGCTGCACGAAACGTCGCGTAATCGGGGCGCCAGTCTTCCGAACTGCCCGCGGAAAAATAGCACACTACCTTATGTCCCGCGCGCTTCAGCGCTGCGATGGCGGACGCATCGACATCGAAAAGATCGATGTCGTAGATGGCCACAGCATACGATGTGTTGATCGTTCCACGAAGCTGCCATTGCCATGTGTCCGACGCGACCGGCTTCCATTGAGCCGCATTGGAAACCGTCGCGGGCGTGGTTGTTGCGGTCGTGCCCGTCGCCGATGCGCTTGCCTCTGTCGAGCCATCCGAACCTGAACCGCCGCAGCCCTGAATCAAAGCTGCAAAGGTCAACAACAACGCTGCCGATACAAACGACGACTGCTTCGCAGTCCAACCCGATTTCCTGATTAGCAAATGATTTCCTTTCTCACGGGCTGATTGATGTGTCGGCACATGGCGTGTCTTTTCGATGACACTGTGCGAGCTTCCGACGTCAAAGCGAGTGGCCGGGATGATCGCATTGGTTTGTTACGTTGCAAACGGATTTGCGAACGCATTGCATATAGAAGTGACATGCCGCTTCATTTCAGGCAGGAAGCTTGCTGTAGCAGAGGCGTATAGCGTGTTTTCATTCCACGACTCATCATGAACAAGCGCATCCGCATCGATCGGCGACACGTTGTGACGATGTTCGTCATGCACATGAGTCTTGCGATTGCCGCACTCGTCGTCCACCACGATACGAATGCGGCCCCCAAGTCCGCCGCCGCGGAATTGCCGTTGACGCACGTCGCCGACATTCCGTTACCCGGCCGCGCGACGCGGCTCGACTATGAAAGTTTTGATCCCGACCGGCATCTGCTGTTTATCGCGCATCTGGGCGACAGCGAAGTCATCGTGTACGACACGCAAGCGTCGCGCGTCGTTGGGCGCATCGGCAACGTCTCCGAAGTGCATGGTGTGCTCGTCGTGCCAGGACTCTCGCGTGTGTACGCGTCGGCGACAGGCACGAACGAAGTCGTCGCCATCGACGAGAACACGCTGAAAATCACCGCTCGCATGCCGGGCGGGGTGTATCCGGATGGCATGGCTTACGCACCCGAGACCAGAAAGCTCTATGTATCGGATGAGACGGGCGGGACCGTCACCGTGATCGACACGCAATCCAACCGTCGCACGGGCACGATCGAGGTGGGCGGCACGATCGGCAACACGCAGTACGACGCCGCGTCGCGGCATATCTTCGTCAACGCGCAGTCGCGAAGAAAGCTCGTCGAGATCGACCCTGCGAACGATGCGATCGTCGCGCAGATCGATTTGCCGGGCGCAAAGGGCAATCACGGTCTCTATGTCGTTCCGCAATACCACCTCGCATTCATCGCCTGCGAAGACAACGCGAAGCTTCTGGAAGTGAACCTGCTCAAGAGGCAGGTCGTTCAGTCGTTCGACGTCGGCGATGCCCCCGATGTGCTGGCATTCGATTCCGGATCGAACACGCTGTATGTCGCAGGGGAAGCAGGAATCGTCTCGATGTTCGAGATCGGCACGTCGAGCGTATCGAAGAGGGGTGAAGGCAGCGTCGGTCCCAACGCACATGTGGTTGCCGTCGACCCATCGACGCATCGTGCCTACTTTCCGCTCAAGAATGTCGATGGCCGTCCGGTGCTCCGGGTGATGGCGCCGAGGTGAGATTCGCGCCAGGCAACCATCGTGCATAGCGAGGCGTTGGATGGATGACAAGGGGCCACAGCAACGTAGGGCCGCATCGCCTTCGCATGCAGAGCGGGCGGCCTGGTGAAAAAGTTACAAGATAAGTGTTGACGCTGGTCCATCCGACGCGTACTGTTCGCTCCGAAGTTCAAGAAGTTCGATTGCTGTTCATCAATTGATCGCTCCTCCGCGGTATTCGTTGTCCACTCCCTCCTTGAAGCTTCACGCGCTCTTTCACCGAGCAAATTTTCGTATTTTTTCCTCAAGGATTCTTCATGGAAACCGGTACCGTTAAGTGGTTCAACGACAGCAAAGGCTTTGGCTTCATCACCCCGGACAAGGGCGGTGACGACCTGTTCGCTCACTTCTCCGAAATCAGGAGCGAAGGCTTCAAGACGCTGGCTGAAAACCAGAAGGTGAGCTTCGAAACGAAGCAGGGCCCGAAGGGACTGCAAGCGGCTAACATCAAGCCGCTGTAAAGTTGAAGAGCCCGGCCTCCTGCGATGGATGCCGGGTTGCAGCGACACCCTCGCGGAGCTTCGTCTCCCTCAGTTGGCGCGATCATTCCTGATTGGCATCTGTTTATTCAGCAGCGTGCCGGCGCCATACGCCTCGTTGCATCTCATTCTCCCCCTCAGGCTTCAACGCCCTTTTTCGCTTTTCGATTGCTGAAGAATTCGGCTCGAATGGCTTTGAATCAGCGCGCCCGTGCACTCTTCGCACGGCATGTGCGCGCCAAAATATCATTAAAATTAAAATGCACAACAAGCAAATTCAACATTACAACGGCTATGCCGTCCAATCCTCGGCGCATCGTTTGCCCGATGGCAGCTTTTCATCCAACCTGTTGCTCGAACTCATCGACGGTGAGCGCGCCGACGGCCGATACTGCTTCTATTCGCTCGATTACTTCAAGAGCGAAGAGCAAGCGTTGCAGCACTCGACCGAGTGGGCACGCAACTGGGTCGACACGCGCGGTTGAAGACATCGCTTCCTTCTCGTCCCGCCTATCGTGGCGGGTAGATAGCGGGCTTCGGTTACAATGCAGGAATAGTTCGCTTCGCACAGCACCGAAAAGACCCGTGTTGGTTAGTCGCGAATCTTCCTTTGATTGATAGTCCAGCGATAACAGTGTTCGCCGGACCGTTCGGTAATGCGAGCCGTCGCGTCCGACCAATTCCCTCGCGTAGCTAATCCGTCGCCCGTACCTGGCGATGTTCATGACTTCAGGGACGCGAGGGCGGCCCCGTACGCGAATCAATTCCGACATAAGGATGAGCAAAGCAGTGCCGCAACGCAGGGAGCCGCATTTCGCGGTCAATGACAGGGCGATACGCGACCACTGCGCCACGACGCTGCTTGCACATCCACATCACGATTCGCCATTGCTGGCGGATCTCAACCTGGGGAAATAGTGACTACTGTAATTCTGAAACCCGACGAGCCCGTAGAAGTTGCGTTGCGCCGTTTCCGTCGTGCGATCGAGCGCACAGGCCTGATTCCGGAACTTCGTTCCCGGACAGCCTATGAAAAACCGACCACAGAACGTAAGCGCAAAAAGGCGGCTGCAGTGGCACGCCTGCGCAAGCAGATCAAACGGTCGTTGCCGCCGAAGAAGCGCTACTGATCGGGGTCAGGGCGCCGGTTGAGTTCGCATATGTGCCGCTCGCGAACAAAAGACCGGCGTTCGCACATCATGATGCCGTGAGCGTCATGCTTGTTCTAGCCCGTTCGCCTTTTAGCGAGGAGAAAAGACGGTTGCTCCTCTGTCTTCGAAGTGGGTCGCGCTTCGAATGAATCGGTATTTATGCCCGTCAATTTCGACCCGATTCGGGCCCGACCGGGTCAAATCGAGAATATCGCCGGCGAGTGGCGACGAAATTGCACCATGGTAGTTCCAGTGTCCCTGGTCCTTTTTCGCATCCCCGATGTACACCGCGCACAGGTCATCGCATTTCTGCATCATGATGACGCTACCGCCCGTATCGAGCGAGAGTGCGAGATATCTGGCCAGCGTCACGAGCGCTTCGGTAGTTAGCATTTTGACAAGCCGCTGAAGGGCGGAAAGCGTTAGCTGGTCTTTACCGCGCAATGTCTGGTCAGCCATTCGTCTGCCCAGTCCGCGGCAAACTTCATGGCGTCCTCGCGCTCGTTGAAGCCGGCCAGATCGCCGCTCAGATGAACGTCATACTCGCGCCCATCGTCGTCGGTGCGACTGATCCTCGCGTGAGCGATATATTCCCCGTCAGCCCGACGCGGCGTGGAATCGATGTGAAATGCGCCAGCATGCATCTGCTTCTCCTTTCCCTTTCCGCGTGGGACGACGGATTTGCGTGTTGGACACGGGACTCGGCTCCGTGTCGTGGACAGCCGCGATTCGCTGCGGACGAAGCGCGTGGCTGCCTTGCGCACTATTGCCGCTTGCAGCCGCTCGCGGCGGTGCCGACACTCGCGCAACTGCGCTTCGAGGAAACTGAGCGAGTCATTTTTCGGCACGGTTTCTGTGCCCAGCGTCATCCGTTCGTCGATTAACAGTCGGCACGTGCTCAGTTCACGTTCCCGGGATGCTATCTCGGTCTCCAGATTGCGATGCTGCGAGATCAGATCTTCCAGTTCAGGCATGCAGCCTCAGGACATCAGTAGTTCGAAGGGAGCCTTTGGAAAACCGGCGTCAGGCCTTGATTTCCGGCCAGATAACGAATCGACCAAAGGTTTGCGCGAGGATGTGTCTAATCCCCGGGGCAAATACCGGTTGCAGCGCGCGGTTACGGGATACGTCCGCAGTCGCGCATGATGAAGTGCTTGTCCGGACAGCGAGGCTCGCAGCCGTTGACGACAAGCTGTTATTGAGCATCCCAGATGTTGCCGGACTCGTTGGCATCGATCAGCAGCTCCGCATAGGCCGTCGACGCACGTCTCGCCTCGCCTGTGCTCATGAACGGCCTTTCGCCGGGCAGCCGGAAGACACGGCTTCGAGCCTTGGCGCTGTCGCTATGGGGCTCCCTGATACGGACCGCCGCGTCGAAGCCCTGCCCATAGTCGTGAGCAAAACCGGGGCGCGTGGCCACGTGCGGGTACACAAGCGGATAGACTTCGAGTCCCTTGTACAGATGGAAACTGTCTGCCACAGATACCTCCGTGTCGCCGCGCGAATGCGGCAGGATGAAGGAGGCCGACGGCAACCGTATGCAGGACGCTAACGTCCCTGTGATGAACCCGGCTCGCCTCCGCAGCGCAACCAAGCCGAATGAATCGGGTGTTCCCAGGAACGCGCGAGCATCAGGCGATGGAATTCATACTACGCGCAATGTGGACTCGCGTGGCGAAAAACTTCGAGCGCTGACAATATCTCGCAGCCGCTGTTTCCACAGAATTCGGCCGCTGGCGATCCGCAGCCATGCGCACAAGCGTTCAAGCGCGCTGCGCGGTCACCAGACGCGCACAGCAGGGCACGAGACAGAGCAACAAAGCCAGCAGCCAGAACGCGCCCGGCAGGCCGACGCCCTTGGCGACAAAGCCCACGCCCGCCGGACCCACGAGATTGCCTGCATAACCCGTCGTCGTGATAGCCACGACGGCCAGCGCCGACGGCATCGCGCGTTGCGAACCTGCCTGGCGAAACAGCACGGGCACGACATTCGACGCGCCCAGCCCGATCAGCAGAAAGCCCGCCATCGCGATGACCGCGAGCGGCGCCGTCAACAGGACAACGAAACCCGCCGTCGCGACCACGCCGCCCCAGAACACCATCGCCCGATCGCCTACGCGCGCCGTCACTGCATCGCCGCCCAGGCGGCCCGCCGTCATCGCGATCGAGAAGAGCATGTAGCCGACTCCGCCCTGATTGGCCGCGACGAGTCCCGCGCCCGTGATGAGCAGCGCGCTCCAGTCGAGCAGCGCGCCTTCGACGAGAAACGTGATTGCCGTGAGCGCGGCCAGCAGGAGCACGATGCCGCGCGGCGCGACGAATAGCGGACCGTCGTTGGCTTCGGCTGTTTCGATCAGACGTGAGCGCGCGACGACGATTGCGCCGAGCATCAGCACCGCGCAAAGCAAGGTGCTTTCGAATGCGCCGAGTTGCATCGACAGCAGAAACGTCATCAACGTCGAGCCGGCGAATCCGCCGACGCTGAACAGCGCGTGAAAGCCCGACATCAACGGCTTGCCCGCCGCGCGTTCGACTTCGACGGCATGGATGTTCATCGCGACATCGAGCGAACCGAGCGACGCGCCGAACGCAAGCAACGCGGCGCCGAGCGTGATCGGCGTGCTGACCACCGACAGCAACGGCAGAATGACGGCCAGCCCGCAGCCTCCCGCGACGATGATCGGCTTGCTGCCGTATCGCGCGCTGAGCGCGCCCGTAATGACCATCGCGACGACCGACCCAAGGCCGATGCAAAGCAGCAGCATGCCGAGCACGCCGTCGTCGACGCCGAGTCGCTGCTTGGCAAAGGGCACGAGCGGCGCCCAGCCCGAAACGCCAAATCCGGCCACGAGGAAAGCAAGGCGCGTGGCAAGCCGGGCTGCCGGCTGGTCGGAAGTCATGACTGCACAGTTCGATGGAATCATGTATTTATCGTCCTGCGGGCGCCTCGGCCTTCAGAACCGACGTGCCCGCTTTCGTCAGAGCAGTGTGTTCCGCGCGCGGCAGGTCGTGCTCGACGATCACGCAATCGATCGATTTCATCGTGGCGACGCGATGCGGCGCGCGGGCGTTGAATTTGTCGGTGAGCGCGAGCACGACGCTGTGTGCGCTGGACGTCAAAACCGCGCGCTTGAACGTCGCGTCGGCGAGACCGAACGCGCTGATGCCGGTCTTCGGCGATATCGCGCAAGAACCGAGAAAACAACGGTCGATATTCAATTGCTCGACGCTCTGCACGGCGCTCGCATCGACGCTTCCGCCTACTGCGTGATCTACCGATCCGCCCATCATGATGAGTTGCAGGTCGGGCCGGCGAAGCACGGCGGCGGCGATATCGATGGAGTTGGTGGCGACCGTGAGTTCGAAGTCTTCGGGCAACAGATCGACGAGCGCGAGGTTGCTGCTGCCGCTATCGAGAAACAGGAGTTCGCCTTGCCCGACCAGCGACACGGCCGCGCGAGCCAGTGCCGACTTGCGTTCGCGCGCGACGTCCATGCGGCTCGCCATCGGCGCGGACGCGGGCGTGATGGGCAGCGCGCCGCCGTAGACCCTGCGGCAACGGCCTTCGGCAGCCAGTGCGCGGAGATCGCGGCGGATCGCATCTTCGGAAACGCTGAATTCGACAGCGAGCGTCGCCGCCACGACGGACTGACCGTCTGCGAGCCGCTGCGCGATCTCGTCGCGTCGGGCGAGGGGAATATCGTCGTTCATGTTCGACAGCATAACGTGCACAAACGAGAATGTAAACGTGCACAAACGTGCACAGTGCATCACCGGTCCGGCGTTTGAACGCTTGCCTGCCCGCAAGAGACCGCTCATCATTCGATACTTCACGCTTAGGGCCACCGGCAAAACCCGCATGAAAAGCCATCTCGATCACCAGCTGCGCCTGTTCGTCGAAATCGCGAAGTGCGGTTCGTTATCGGCAGCGGCCGAAGCGTTGTCGCTCACGCAGTCGGGTTTGAGCCGGCAACTCGCGAGTCTGGAAAGCGCGTTGGGCCAGGCGCTGTTCGTGCGCAACGGGCGCGGCGTTTCGCCGACGGAGGCCGGGCAAAAGCTGCTCGAAGCGGCGGGCTCCGCGTATCAGCTGATCGACAACACGCTCACGCAACTGCGCGACCAGCACGGCATCACGGCGGGCACGCTGAACGTCGCGACCATCCACACGCTGACGTATTACTTCATGGCCGAAGTGGTCGCGAAGTTCATGGCGCAGCGGCCTAGCGCGGGCGTCGCACTGCTTGGACGCAGTTCGGCCGGCGTCGTCGAACTGGTCGAAGCAGGGCGGGCGGAAGTCGGCTTCGTCTACGATTCAGCCGTCGCCAGCGACGAACTCGATATCACGCCGCTGTTCGAGGAAGAGATGAGCTTCGTCGTGCACGAAAGCTCGCAATTCGCGCAGCTTGCGGGGATTTCACTCGATGCGCAGACGCCGCCGCTCGTCGTGTTTCCCGCTGGTTATGCGCTACGCCGGATGCTGCATACGCGCAGCTTCAATGCGACCGTCGCGGCGGAAGTCGAGACCGTCGATGCGATGCTCAAGCTCGTGTCGCTGACCAACGGGCAGTGCATTCTGCCGAGCCTGATTCCCGAAAAGCTGCTGCGCGAATATCAGCTGACGCGCGTGCCGATCGACGCGCCGCTGATGCGGCGGCGTATCGTCGCGATCACGCGTCGCGGCCGGCCGTTATCGGCGCTGACATCGCTGATGCTCGACATCGCACGCGAGAGCACGGCGAAGGCGTGACGCGCGCCCGCATCGCGCAAGCAGCATGAAACTCAGGCTTCGTCCTTGCGCATGAACGCCGTGCTGACGAGCGCGACGATGCCGAGCGCAACCAGATACCATGAAAGATAGCCCGGTTGTCCGCCGTCGAGCTTGACGAGGTACGTCGCGATCACGGGCGCGAGGCCGCCGCCGATCGCTCCCGATGTCTGCACCGCGAGCGAAATGCCGCTGTAGCGCACGGACGGCGGGAACTGTGCGGAGAACAGATTCGCTTCGGGGCCGTACAGCAGCGCGTAGACGCCGGCCAGCGCGCCCAGCATCGCAATGTACACGGACGCCGCACCCGGCGCGCCGAGCAGTTCGAAGAAGCCGAACGCGAACGCGCAGATCGCGATGCAGCCGAGTCCGAACACGACGCGCGGCTTGAAACGGTCCGCGAGCCAGCCGGCAACCGGGATCGTCACGAGCGCGGCAGCGGCGCCCCACACGACGGCGTTCAGAATCCGCGGACCCGACATATGCAGATGCTGCGTCGCGTAAGACAGCGCGAACGTCGCGACCGTATAGAACCACGTCACTTCCGCGAGCCGTCCGCCCGCGACCGTCAGCAGTTCGCGCTTGTGCTTGCGGATCACTTCGACGACGGGCGCCTTCACCTGCGCGCCGTGCGCCTTGACGCGCTCGAAATCCGGCGACTCCGCGACGCGCAGCCGGATAAACCAGCCCACCGACAACAGCAGCACGCTCGCCCAGAACGGAATGCGCCAGCCGTACGATAGCATCGCGTCTTCGGGCAACCGCGCAACGGCCGACATCGCGAGCGACGACAGCACGAGCCCGAACGCGACGCCCGCTTGCGGCAGACTGCCGAAGAAGCCGCGTTTTCCTTTCGGCGCGTGCTCGACGGCCATCAGCACGGCGCCGCCGTATTCGCCGCCGATCGCGATGCCCTGAATCACGCGCATCACCACGAGGATCACGGCCGCCCAATAGCCGATCCTGTCGTAGGTCGGCACGAGGCCGATCAGCACGGTCGGCGTGCCCATCATCACGAGAGTGAGCAATAGCATCGACTTGCGCCCGACCTTGTCGCCGAAATGGCCGAACACGATCGCGCCGATCGGCCGAGCGAAAAAACCCACTGCGTACGTGCCGAACGCGGCGAGCGTGCCGGTGATGGGATCGAACGCCGGAAAGAAAATGCGGTTGAACACGAGCGCCGCCGCCGTGCCGTAGACGAAAAAGTCGTACCACTCGATGGTCGTGCCGATCAGGCTCGCGATTCCGACGATCGCATATTGACGCGGGGAACGGCCGGGCCGCGCGTGAGATACGCTTGCTCCGCTGCTGGTCGATGTCGACATGATCTCCTCCAACTTGAATCCGGCGCGAAGCCGGTATGAATTGACGACTGCGCCCGCTTCGTAGCATTGCCGACGCATGGACGCAGTATTCGGCGATCAATATTCACGAGCTATGCAGCGCATGTCATAGCTGCTATGTACCGGGCTGCATGGTTTGTCGCGCGCGAATCTTCAATACTGATTGCCAGACAAGCGCGTCCCGCGCGATCACGCATTCAGCACATGGAGGCAAGCATGCAATTGCGAGCAAAGGAATATTTCGACCAACGCGCAACCGAAGAGATGACGCAGAACCTGAAACCGCAGGAGCGCACGGTGCAGGAGAAACTGGCGTACGCCTGCCGGATTCTCGCGATGACGGGACAGGAAGCCGGCCTCGCGGGGCAGATCACCGCGCGTTCGGAGAAGCCGAGCTGTTACTGGACGCTGCGTTTCGGCCTCGGTTTCGACGAAGCAACGCCGGACGATTTCATCGAAGTCGATGCTGATCTGAACACGATCACAGGCACGGGCATGGCGAATCCGGCGACGCGTTTTCATCTGTGGGTCTACGAAGCGCGGCCGCAGACGAACTCGATCATTCACACGCATTCGCCGTACGTGTCGGCGCTGGTCGCCGCGCGTCAGCCGCTCGTGATCGCGCAGATGGACATGACGCCGCTGCACAACGACTGCGCATTTCTTGCCGACTGGCCCGGCGTGCCGATTGCGGATCAGGAAGGGCAGATCATCTCCGAGGCGCTCGGCGACAAGCGCTGCATCCTGCTCGCGCATCACGGTCAGCTGACGACGGGCGCTTATGTCGAAGAAGCGACGTACCTGGCGGTGTATCTGGAGCGCGCCGCGCGCATGCAGGTGCGGGCGCGCGCGTTCGGCCCGATCACGCCCGTCGCGGACGATCTTGCCGCCGAGGCGCATGACTATCTGTTGAAGCCGTCGATCGTGAAGGGTACGTTCGACTACTGGTGTCGTCAGGCCGATCGTCTTTGAGTAACTGCGTCGGCGCGTGTGACGTTGTCTGAATGTATTTGATGTGGGCACACGTTAAGAATGACGGCCTCGGCAGAGCCCTTCGCGGCAATCGCGAAGGGCTCTATTCAGCGTCGCTTAACGGCCGGCGCTCTGGCCACCATCGACGTGCATGATCTCGCCCGTGACAAACGGCGCGGATTCCAGATACAGGATCGCATTGACGATATCGCTCGTCTCGCCCATAAAGCCGAGAGGATGAAAGGCGCCGAGCGCCTCGTGAGTTTCCGGCGCATGCATCGGTGTCTTGATGATGCCTGGCGCGACGGCGTTGACGCGAATGCCTTGCTTCGCGTACTCGATAGCAAGCGACTTCGTCGCGGCATTCAACCCGCCCTTGGTCAATGCAGCGAGTACCGAATGTACGCCGCTGATTGCCTGATCGACAACACTCGCAGTCACGCTCACGACGTGACCTCCCGAGTGCTTTTCCATTTCGGCGATCGCGAGTTGCGTAACGTAATAAAAGCCTGCGAGATTCACATTCGTCACGGCGACGAAATCGTCTGCCGTGTGTTCGGTGAATGGCTTGCCGATATAGATGCCGGCGTTGTTGACCAGCGTGTCGATCCGGCCAAAACGTTTTACCCCTTCCGCGATGATGCGCTGCGCAGTCGCCGGATCACCGATATCGCCGGCAATCGTCAGAATGTTCGGATCGTCCGAAGGCTTGATGGAACGCGAGGTCGCAACCACACGATAATCGAGTTTTCTGAATGCCTGTACGACTGCAGCTCCGATGCCTTGCGATGCACCTGTAACGACAGCAACCTTTTGTGATGTGCTCATGTTTCACTCCAAAGAAATCAGCGGAGGCCATGGTAACGAGGGGAGTTGTCTGCAACAATTGCTCGACGCGGCAAATCTTTAATGCTGAATCAGCATTTTTGGGTTCGTTCGATACGCCTCGTGGGAACGGCCCGCAGCCAGAACGCAGCCATGAATCTTCAAGCTCTCCGCTATTTCCTGATGGTGTCGACGACGGGCAGTTTCCTCGCTACTGCACGGCACTTCGACGTTCCCGCGTCATCGGTTTCCCGATTCGTCGCGTCGCTGGAAAAGGAACTGGGACAGCAACTGTTTTATCGGAGCACACGCGCCGTGAGGCTCACGGAACAGGGGCAGCGCTACTATTCGCAGGTGCGTGAGGCCATTGATCTTCTCGATGGCGCAGCGGAGCAACTGGCCCATCGCGACGCGACTATTCGCGGACTCGTGAGAATCAATGCGCCCGAAGCGCTGGGAAGGCTCCATATCGCGCAGCTCATCAATCAGCTTCAGGCACGGTATCCAGAGCTATCGATCGATCTCACATTGACTGATGAGCTCATCGATCCCGTGCAGGAAGGTGCCGATATCACGATCCGTGTTGGGCCACTTGTCGATTCGGGCCTGATAGGCAAGGTGCTCAGTGTTCAGCGATACCGGCTAGTTGCGAGCCCGGAATACCTGGCGATACACGGCGCGCCGCAAACTCCGGACGATCTTCGCAAGCACAGTTGCCTGTTGTACAAGGGACATCAAGGCGCTCAGCGCTGGTATTTCCGACCGTCATCGAAAGAAAACTTTGAATCAGTCGATGTAAGTGGCCCACTGCGAAGCAACAATGCCGAGGTACTGGTTGCGGCCGCCATCGCGGGGCGCGGACTCGTGCTGCTGCCAAGCTGGATGTTCAATCCTGAGAGCTTCAGGGAGTGCAAGCTTTCGAATGTGCTGACGGACTGGGACAAGTCCGCTTCGCCTGACGATCGGCAGATCCAGATTTTGTCGCCGGAGAACAGGTTGCGGTCGCAAAAGGTACGTGAAGTGTCGGCTTTTCTGTCCGATGGGATTGGATCGCCGCCGTACTGGGATCGTTGTGACGAGAGCGGCACGTTGGAAAGTGATGGCGTCGATATTTGACTAATGGGTATCTGTTATTGCAGATACAAGGCACACCGTTTCTTGAGATCAGCATGGTCAGTGCACGTCGATGGCGATCTTCCAAACGGTGAGGTCTCGACCGTCGACTCTGGAGACTGGCTGACGCTCGAGTCGGAGCGACACTGGATCGGTTTCGCCCGTATCGCAAGCGTGAGGGCGCCGCTGTTTAATGCACCGCGTGCCGATGCACGGAGCAGTTACCGTCTCTTTTTGGGTCCTGTCGAGGCCTTGTCAACGTTCATTCGGAACTGCAGTTCCCAGCGTTTTCTTATCGGCGTATGGGTGACACGGTTGATCCGGTCGGCACTGACGTGCAGTACTTTTCCGTTGTGTCGGACCGGTATGTTCGGCTTTCAAAGCATCTGACCACTCGCTTTGTCGAGCCCGGAAACGTGTTCAAGTTCGAGGTCGAATGAGACCGTTCGACCTCGTCGCCTGGCTCATCGATCATCCGTAGAATCAGGTTTAAATTGAACAGGCAACGGAAGCAAAGCGAAATTGCTCTCAGCAGGATAGCCTTGCATATGAAGCGAGATCGTCTGCTGATTGTGCCTGGCGGTTTCCTGTCACCGACACCGAAACGCTCGTGGGATTGTTGGCACGAGCAGACCAGTTGAGGGTTTATCGCACCTCTCAACGCATCAACCGCCTTCAGGCGCATAATCTCGTCGTCGACGGTGGGTTGACACAGATCTGAGGACGTAGCGCGCCATGAACGATTCGGATGTGAACCTTGACCGTTTCAGCGCGCTCTCCGACGGCATCTTCGCCGTCATCATCACAATAATGGTTCTCGCGCTGAAAATTCCCTCACGCAACGATGGGCGCGCGTTGCTCGAACTCTGGCCAGACCTGGTCAGCTACGTTGTCAGTTACGCGTTCATCGCGGTCGTGTGGTTGAACCATCATCACGTGTTCAAGCACGCAGTCTCGCTCACCGGTTTGCTGGCCTGGTCCAACTTCGCCAATCTTTTCTGGATCTCGTTTATCCCTTTTACGACGGCGTGGCTCGCGTCGAGCCGAGTCGCGGCCGTGCCATTGACGGCATATGCAACCGTCTTCCTGCTTGTCGAGATGACGTACATGGTTCTTATGTATGAGAGCTTTCGCCAGTGTCCTTCCGATGATGCGGCGACTCTCGGCCGACGACGGATGCAATGGATCAGGGCCTGGATCATGGTGGCTGTGTTCGCTTTTGCGGCAATCGCCTTTTTCCTTCCAGCTCTTGTAAGAATGGTTCTGCTGGGCGCGTTTCTGGTGCTTCATACGCAACCAGAGCTACTCTCGAATCGAAAGGTCGCGAGTGACTTCGCTTCGAAGCATGGGGAAACGGAGAATCGCGCTCACCCCTCAAGCGAGAACCGTCACTGACCATTCGTCGAGTCTTCAGGTGCAACGTCCCGTTTCTGGCAACCCCGCCACTCATCAGATATGGCAGACCGTCACCTGAGCGACGCTTCCCGCCCACAAAACGGCCGTAACGCGGTTGGTATCTACCTCGCGGAACCACCCGCATCCTCAGGCTCCCCGAACCACCGCGATATAGCCTGTACGGCTTCCTCATCATCGGCAGCACTCTCACTTGTCCAGGCGACAACCCCGTCAGGACGCACCAGCACAGCGCGCAAGCCCAGCCGGTCCTTCGCATCGCCTGCCACATAAGTGACGCGCTTTCGCCATCCGCTCGAAAGCGCCTCAAGCGATGCGCTTCGATCGAAGTCCAGCAACAGCCCATTCCCTTCGCGCAACAGGCTGCCGACTTTCGTACCGTCGACCAGCTCGAAATCCGGAACGCTGCGGCCCACGAGCGGATGACTGCCGCCGAGATCGTAGCGGAGCGAAACGCCCCACACACGCTCGGCGAAATACGTCGCGCCATCGCGCGTCCCGATGAGATCGCGGATGACGGCTTCGAGCGCGCGGGTGCTTGGGGTGGGCCGCATGAGTGCGACTTGCGCGCGCGACCAGTCGAGAATGCCCATTCCCACCGGATGCCGCTCCGCCTGATAGCTGTCGAGTAGACCGGCCGGCGCGTCGCCACGGATCGTGGACGCCAGTTTCCAGCCCAGGTTCATGGCATCTCCTATCCCGAGATTGAGCCCTTGACCGCCCAACGGAGAATGGATGTGCGCGGCATCGCCGGCGAGCAGCACGCGCCCTTTGCGATAGGCCGTCACCTGGTAAGCGCGATCCGTCCAGGTGGTAGCGGACCGAAGGTGTGTCAGCGTGACGTCTGTGCCGGACACGCGGCGCAACACCGCTTGCACATGTTCCAGCGTGATCGGCTGGAGCCGGTGAAAAGCGCCGCCGTCGAATTCCACCATCGCGATCGTGCCGGGCCGTGCATAGGTATACATGCCGGTCGGCGTGTAGTGCCGGCCGGGACGGAGCGCGTCCGGACCGGTAATCTCGACTTCGACGGAATAGCCTGTGAACTCAGGATCGGTGCCGACGAATTCGAAGCCGCCCGCCTTGCGAATCGAGCTGCGGCCACCATCGCAACCGACAAGCCAGCGTCCACGAAATGTTTTCTCACCAGCGCGAACGCTCACGCCGTCGTCCGACGCGAGGAAATCTTCGACGCCGAAGCCACGCTGGATCTCGGCTCCCAGTGAGCAGGCTCTGCGGGCAAGGACGGTTTCAAGTGTCTCCAGCGCGACTGCCACGCTGGTGCCCGCCGGGCTCGGCAGGCGATACGGCCACTTCGTGATGTCGATGTCGTCGTGATAGAACTGGATGCCCGCGAAGTGGCCGGCTGGCCGGCGCGGCTGCTGGTTCCAGTGCGTGTGCGTTGCAGTCTTGCTTGCGGCATCCTCCGCACGCTGCGCGGCGACGAATTCCTCCAGCAACCCACGTCGATAAAAGGCCTCGAGCGTGGGCGCCGACAGGCCGCGCATTCCGAATGGAAGACGCTTCAAGGGGGAGTCGGGGTCTTCGGCTCGCTCCAGCACCAGAACCGAGAGGTTCGACAGGCGCAGCTCGCAGGCGAGAAACAGGCCGACGGGACCGGCACCCGCAATGATGACGTCGTAGATAGGGGGATGATGATCGTGCATGAACGGCTCCTTGGTCGATGTTCGACCGGAGCGTTCCTCAGGTTGAGAACCGCACGGACGAACGACTGGACGCTTCTGCAGCGTCCGATGTTCGTCGTGGGGATCTCATGCACGAGGCCAAAGACCAGAGCTTTCGTTACCGAAAGGACTTGGGCTTACCAAACCAAGTCTGCCTTTTCCGACACCGCTTTATAGCATCGTGGCGACCATGCCGCAACCAGCGGCGGTAGCGATCGGACGCAGCGTCGCTTATGCACGAAACATGTGCATACTGAGCGATGCGTTCGCTGTTTGTAATGTCTATCGGCAGATCCTATAACAACTCTAATCCGACCGACGCATCCAACAGGACAACGTATGCTCGATCCCTTCGCTTCATCAGATGCGTTCACGATTGGCGTCGAACTCGAGGTTCAGATCGTCAATACACACGACTACAACCTGACGAAGGCGGCAACGGAATTGCTGAGCGGCGTGAAAGAGCATGACTTCGTCGGCGCGATCAAGCCGGAGACGACCGAGGGCATGATCGAGTTAGCGACAGGCGTGTGCAGGGATTTTCATCAGGCGCGCGGCGAATTGCAGGTGCTTCGCGATACGCTGGTCGGGGCCGCCGATTTTCTGAACGTCGGCGTGTGCGGCGGCGGCACCAACTTTTTTCAGAACTGGTACGACCAGCGTTCAGATGGGCGCGAGCGTTCGGAATACCTGATGAAACTGTATGGCGCGATCTATCAGCAATTCACGATATTCGGCCAGCACGTTCATGTGGGTTGTCCGGACCCCGACTCGGCGCTCGTTCTGCTGCATTCGCTTTCGCGCTACGTGCCGCATTTCATCGCGCTGGCCGCTTCCTCGCCGTATGTGCAGGGGAGCGATACCCAGTTCCATTGTGCGCGCCTGAATTCGGTTGCGCCGTTTCCCTTGTCAGGGCACGCGCCTTTCGTGACGAAGTGGGTTGACCTGGAGCAGTACTTCGATCGTATGGCCAACACGGGGCTCGTCAACAGCCTGAAGGACTTCTACTGGGACATACGTCCAAGTCCGGGCTACGGCACGATCGAAGTACGCGTCATGGATACGCCGTTGCGCATCGAGTGGGCCGCTGCCATCGCGGCGTATATTCAATCGCTTTCGCGCTATCTGCTGATGGACAAACCGCTGCGCCTCAGTGAGCGCGATTACGAGGTCTATCGGACGAACCGGTTCATGGCCTGCCGGTTCGGTTTGGACGGAACCTGCGTGAATCCTGAAACGGGCCAGCGGGATACCATACGAAACCAGGTTCTGGCCACGCTCGATACGATCGCCGATCACGCGCGATCTCTGGGCGCGGACGAAGGCCTGGATATGCTCAGGCGCACAGTAACCGAAGGCTTGAGCGATGCCGCCTGGTTGCGTCGCATTTATCGGAAACATAACTCGTTGCACGAAGTCGGACGCCAGCTATGTCAGATCTGGCGTGGCGCGCAGGAGCCGAACTAGGGAATCGATGTCGTTTTGGATAACTGATTCGATATGCAAAGTAGTGTGAGTAAACGAAGTGCCAAAATGCCACCATCGGTGGTGTTCGTCCACGTCGTGCAAACGCGGCACACGAATTGCTGCATGTGAATATTGTGCCTTGCACGGTGGCCTTTTTGAAACCGCACTTTGTCAAGAGCAAAGCTGCCTTTAAGAGCTCAGTCCGACGAGTACGGTCCTTCGATGGATTGTTCTTTGTTGGCTCTACGCCATGGACAGACAAAACGACCTGCCCGATGAGCACTGGCCGCTCATCCTGGAATCGACACCCACCCCAATGCTGGTTCTGAAGCCCGATGAGGCTTTCACGATTGCAGGCGTCAGCAATGCATATCTGAAGGAGACGCTGACAGTTCGGGAAGAAATCATAGGCAAAGGACTTTTTGACGTTTTTCCGGACAACCCGGCCGTGCCCGAAGCGGACGCAACGAACAATTTGCGCGCATCGCTCTTGTACGTGGCTGCCACGAAAAAGAGCCACACCATGGCTATCCAGCGATATGACGTCCCCGACAGGCAGAAGGGCGGCTTCGCGTTTCGCTACTGGAATCCGGTGAACGCCCCGGTTATCGGGCGCGACGGCCGGCTGCTCTACATTCTTCATCGTGTCGAAAATGTGACCGACTACATGTTGAGCCAGCAGGCAAATGAGACGCTTCGAGAGCAATCGCGGCTGCTCACTGCGGAATTGAGCAAAAGCGAGGCGAAAGTCTCCCGGCGCGACGCTGCCCTGACCGAAGCGACGAGTGCGTTTCAGCAACTGACGACAGACGCGCAGGCATGGCGACTCGGCGAAGAGAAATTCCGGCGGGTAACGGACGCGCTGCCGCAGATGGTCTGGACGGCGCGAGCAGACGGACAGCTGGACTACCACAATCAGCATTTTTACGATTTCACGGGCGCGCCGCACAGGGCAGCGGAGGGTCAGGAATGGAAGAAGTTCGTCCATCCGGATGACCTCGCGACGGCGGAACGGGCGTGGGCGCACAGTGTGGCGACAACGGAACCCTATGAAACGATGTTTCGCGTCAGGCATCGCTCCGGGGAGTATCGCTGGACACTCGCGCGCGCCATTGTCATTCGCGACAATCGGGCGGAAATTCTGAAGTGGGTCGGCTCGAACACGGATATCCACGAAAAGGTTCTTGCTGAACAGGAACTGCGGGACGTCAACCGACGCAAGGACGAGTTTCTGGCGATGCTCGCGCACGAGTTGCGCAATCCGCTCGCACCGATTCGCGCGGGGGCCGAGTTGCTTCCAGAAGTGAGCGCAGACCCGGCGCAAGTCAACCGTGTCGGCACGATGATTCGTCGACAGATCGTCCACGTGATGGGTCTCATCGATGACCTGCTCGAAGTGTCGCGCGTCACGAAAGGCGTCATTTCGCTCGACAGGCACAAGGTGGACTTCAGGCAGGTCGTGGACGAGTCGGTGGAGCAGGTGCGACCCCTCATCGAGGCGCGCAAACATCGCCTGTCCGTCGACGTGCCGGAGGAAGTCGTCTGCGTCTTCGGGGACCGCATGCGGCTGGTGCAAATCCTGAGCAACCTCTTGAACAATGCCGCGAAGTACTCGCCGGATGGCGGGCGTATCGAGGTGACCGTGAAATGTTTGTCGGGACAAGCGGTCACGATCGTCCGGGACAACGGCATCGGGATGGAACCGCAGTTGTTGCGCACAGCGTTCGATCTGTTCCAGCAAGGAGAACGGACCAGCGAACGCGCCGAAGGAGGGCTGGGGCTCGGTCTCGCGCTCGTCAAAAGTCTGGTCGAGCATCATGGAGGGAGTGTGATCGCCAGCAGTGCGGGGCGCGGAAAGGGTAGTCAACTCGAGGTCAGGCTACCGCTGGCGCAAGCCGATCCTGAGACCGTGCCGGCAAAGCACATGGCTGAACAAGCGCCCGTCGAACCGAAGCGGCTTCGCGTATTGCTCGTCGACGACAACGCGGAAGTCGCCGACGCACTGGGGATGGCGTTGGAGGTGATGGGCAACGCGGTTTCGATCGAGCACGACGGGCCTGGCGCTCTCGCGCGAGCCAAGACCGAGACATTCGATGTCTGCCTGATTGACATCGGCCTTCCGGGCATGGACGGATACGAGCTCGCGCGACACCTTCGGGCGTCGCCTGGTAGTCAGGGCGCGGTCTTCGTCGCTCACACCGGATATGGTCAGGAAGACGACCGAAAAAAGTCCGAGGCGGCGGGTTTCGCTCACCACCTTGTCAAGCCGGTGGGCATTCTTGATCTACAGAATGTTCTCAATCATAGCGGTCACTAGTGCAAGCGCATTGACTGAGTTGCGCGATCTGCAAGGCCCCATTCTGTGTAGTTAAGGTTCCTAAAGTTTCCAGGCGATCAGGTTTCCTGAATCGTTTATCGCGATTGAACGCTTCAACTGCCTATGGAACAATGGACATCGATCACACATAGCAGGACATAACGTGCATCATGGCCCATGACCAACCGCGCCGCCGGACCGTTCTGCATTTCGCGCTCTATGGCGCGGAAGCCGATCAACCTTGGGTCGACATGGTGCATTACGAACGCATTCCGTTGCGTGCCGGCCGTTTCGACTTCGACATCGAGCCGCACGTCCACGATGCGCTGATCCAGGTGCTCTACGTCACGGGCGGAGGCGGCGAGACCTTCATCGACGGCAGGACCTGGGCAGTCGAAGCGCCATGCCTCATCGTCGTGCCGGCGCGCTCGGTACACGGCTTTCGCTT
Organism: Paraburkholderia sabiae; assembly: GCF_030412785.1. Classification (NCBI taxonomy): domain Bacteria; kingdom Pseudomonadati; phylum Pseudomonadota; class Betaproteobacteria; order Burkholderiales; family Burkholderiaceae; genus Paraburkholderia; species Paraburkholderia sabiae. The sequence goes on along the minus strand of NZ_CP125296.1, from coordinate 2,143,855 downwards.
CCGGAGCGATATCGACGGTCACGTCATCACCGCCGCGCAGTCTGCGCTGGAATCGCTGGCGATGACGGCCGCCCCCGATCTGCTGGAATTCATCCGCACACCGACGGTGCTGTCGATCGATCCCGACATCGAACGAGGCACATCCCTCGACGCCCTGTTTCAGTCGATCCGGCACGAGGCGGAGAGCCATGAGCGCTGGCAGTTCACGGCAGGCGCAGCACTGGCGATCACCCTGTTCGTCAAGATCGGGCGCCTCAGCGAGAGCGCCAGGCTGTCAGCCGGTTCCGAGCAACGGACAATGACCGCGCGAATCGAACGTTTCCGGGCACTGCTCGACCGCCACTGTCGCGAGCGGCGCCCGGTTGCCAGCTACGCCGACGAAATGGGCGTGACAACCGGCCAGCTCTCCCGCATCTGCCGCGCGACTTTCGGGGTCTCTGCGATCGAGGCAATCGATGCACGCTCGATCCACGAAGCCAAGCGGCTGCTTGGCTATTCGACGCTCAGCGTGAAGCAGATCGCCAGTGAACTGGGCTTTCAGGACGAAGCCTATTTCGGCCGCTTCTTCCGCAAGCAGACGGGACTCCGGCCAACCGAATATCGCTCTTCGGCGCACGATCGGTCCTTGCCTCCCGGAAAGGGGAGCGCCGCGGGCTGACTCCGCCTCGCTCCCTCATCCGGTTCAGGCCACGATCTCACCGAACTTCACAAACAGGTGTTCAGGCCCGGAGTTGGTGAGATTGTTGCCCCGCACGTACTGAATCGGTCGTGTCGGATCGAGCGCAATATTGCTGACTTTGCGGGCGAGAGCCTTCGCGGCGATCAGTGTCTCCAGCTTGGCGAGCGGTGCGCCAAGACATTTGTGCATGCCGTTGCCGAAACCCAGGTGGCCACTCGAATCGCGGTCGATGTCGAACGTTTCGCCCTCGGCAAACTTGCGGTTATCGCGGTTTGCAGCCGACAGCAGCAATCGCACTACCGCGCCCTTGGGCAGATCGATACCCGCGACAGTGGTCGCCTCGGTGGTGATGCGGCTCACGCGCTGGACGGTGCCACGATAGCGCGCGACCTCCTCGACGAAACGGTCAGCGTCGTCGGGTTGCTCGCGGATGCGTCCGAGCAGATGCGGCTGTTCGGCGAACATACGGAAAGCGTTCGCGACAAGGATAGTCGTCGTGTCGTGCCCGGCGATGAAGACGAATGCGCACAGTTCCTTTGCTTCCTTTTCCGACAGCAACCCGTCCTTCCACATGCGCGCGATATGCCCGCCGATCGACTGGCTGTCGGTGCGAGCGAGCCGCTCCATCGCATCCTTCAGGTAAGCGAAGAACGCCTGCGCACTCTGCTCGTCGGTGCCCGTCCCCGGCGCATTGCGCGCGAGGCGACCGAAGTAGCTGAAGGTCTCGTCCGACCAGAACTTCATCTTTTCCTCGTCCTCGTTCGGCACCTCGATCATCGCGGAGATGGTCGAGATGCTGAGCGGGATAGCGAAATCGTTGACGACGTCACCACCGCCTTTGGCGATCATCGCGTCGAGCAGGTCTTCGGCCCGTTGCGCGATCTGCTCGATAAACGGATCGAGCGCCAGCGGCAGGAAAGACGGCTGGACGACTTTGCGCAAGCGCGAATGGCCGGGCGCATCGAACAGCGTCAGGAACGTCAGCGGCGGCGGGCTGACGACCTCGGAGGAAAACAGCTTCGGGTTGCGGATTGCCTGATAGACGTCGTCGTAGCGCGAGAGGAACCACACGTCCGACGTCGCCGACTGGCAACGCAGCACGGGCGCGTGCTCGCGCATCCAGCGGTAGTGCTCGTAAGGGTCGCCTTGCGAGCCGTCATCGACGACCTTGAATGGCTCCAGCCCTTCAGGCCAGTCCAGTTCGTGTGAATAGGGAGGCAGCGTGCTCGCCGTGAATGGGCAGATCTGTGGCGCGCGATCCGGCGCAGCGGAAGGGAGCGCGCGGGGCGCTTCAGTCTTGGGTGCCGCCGCCTTGCCGTTCGTCATACACGCCAGCGCCCGGCCCATAGTGGACCTGGAATGGATCGCATGCCGTGCAATCACGTCCCGCGCCGCGTTCAGGTCGCCCAGTTCGAAGGCGGTCACAAGGTCGCGGTGCTGCTGAACGACATCGCCGACGATCTCGATCTGCCCGGTCAGTGCGCGAGCAATGTAGTCCTGCACGGCCAGTTGCCGGTAGAGCGCGATCAACTGACTATTCCCCGAAGCCTCGATCGTAAACATGTGGAAGGCGTGATTCGCCTCGATGTAGCGTGAAACTTCGGTGAAGCGCGGGCCGGACACGAACTGCGCCGTCGCCTCGGCGAGTTGTCGAAAGGCAATCAATTGCTCACTCGACAGCCGGCCCATGGTCAACTGAGCGGCCCCCAGTTCAAGGATCATCCGCAGATCGAAGGCTTCATCGACATCAACGGGAGCGATGCGCTCCTCGCCCGTCTGAACCACGAGGCCAGTGCCGGCGAACTTCTCGTAGTAGAAGTTGCGCGGTGTCAGCCCTTCGGACGAGAGAAAGCTGCGTACGGCATCGACCATCGGCGGCGGCCCGCAGAGGTAGACATCTGCATCGCCGCCGTTGAGCTGGGAGGCTCTGATGTGGTGGGTCACGTAGCCCTTGTTGGGATGAGCACTCTCGGGGCTGGCGACGGTGCAGGCGTAGGTGAAGTTTGGCAGGCGCTGCGCGTAGCGTTCGAGCCGGTCGATGCCAACCAGATCGTCATCGCTGTTCACGCCGAGAATCATATGGATCGGATACGGGCTGCCGCCGTCCTCGACGATCTTGTCCAGCATCGAGAGGAACGGCGCGAGGCCCGTGCCTCCCGCGAGAAACAGCAACGGCCGTTCAACAGGGCGAAGGTAGAAGCTTCCCATCGGACCGCGAAACTCGATGGGATCGCCTGCTTTGGCGGTTTCGCAGAGCCAGGTCGACATCATCCCTTGGCGCACATTGCGTACGAAGAAGGACAGGTGCGGCTCGGACGGCCCCGAGCTGAACGAGTAGGACCGTGTCTGATCGGTGCCGGGCACGCGGATGTTGACATACTGCCCAGGAAGGAAGGTGAGATCGGCGCGGTTCTCGATCTCGACCGAGAAGGCGATCGTGGTGTTGGACGCTCGCTGGCAGGCGACAACCCGTCCCTTGTGAGTGGCGGGACCCGTGCCCGAGACATCGGAGTTCGTAGCGATCTGGATCGCGCAGTCGGAACGAGGGCTCATCTGACAGGTGAGAACCTTGCGGGCGCTCGCTTCCTCCGGACTAAGCGCATCTTCCACGCAGTCGCCCAGAATGTACTCGCCGGACTCACAGACTGCCTTGCAGGTACCACACACGCCATCGCGGCAATCGAGTGGAATATTGATCCTGGCACGAATGGCGGCATCGGTGATGCGCTCGCCCTCCGCGCACTCGATGAAGCGGGTCACTCCGTCCTCAAAACGCAGGGTTATCTGATGGGGCATGGCGGTGTCTCCTCTGGAACCGCCCGAACACACCGCCCGACTGGCAGCATATTCGGACGGGTGGCGCGCGAGTCGGTCCTGCTTCTCGCGAACGACCGGTGGGTTTAATGACGCCAATTTAGAGCCCGAGCCGCGTTCCCCTCAATGGACAGAGACGACGTTCACCAGGACAAAACGTGCATTGCGAGGGTTGTCGAATGCTGTTGCAGATCGACTTCATACGAGAACGCGTTGGGACACGACAGCGATGCCGTTGCGCTTATACGGAGAAAGGATGGGGGAGGTTTCATCTGCCGCATCTGTGCGATTTGCAGAAGCGCACTGGCGGGTTTGCCGGGTTTGTACCGCTAGCTTTTGTTGCGGCGGAAACGCCAATTGATATGCGTGGCCAGTCGCGCTTTGGCCCCACGCGACGCGAGTCGGTATTGATGCGTGCGGTGGACCCGGCTGGTCCTCGCGCCATTCTGCGGGATGAGTTCGAATGAAACGGATACTGCCGGAACAAGCTTTGGTGCCCAGGGCGGGACTCGAACCCGCACGCCTTTCAGCGCTACCCCCTCAAGATAGTGCGTCTACCAATTCCGCCACCTGGGCAAGGGGACGCAATTGTAGCGACTAATCGAACAGTTTCAAAGGGGGAGGCACTGCGAGTCGCAAACCTGCAGGTTCTACGGCGACAACGGCTCGAGCGTAGAACCTGCATGGCCTCATCGCGACCGCTTCGCGCGCGGCTTGCCTGCCGCTTCGCCGCGCGGGCTGCTCACTTCCTGCGGGTCTTCGCTTTCTAACTGCCGCTTGTCCGACTGCTCGATGGGAGGCTCGACGGACGCACCGTCCATGCCCTCCGCCTCGATCTGCCGGCGGGCCGTATCCCAGTACTCGTCGGCGTGCTGCTTCGGATCGTCGTCACGTTCCCAAAGTTGATACGCACGTTCGCGAATGCGATCGTCGTTGCTGCGTTCGCTGCCAGCTTCAGCCATGTCGCTCTCCTCGGGTAATAGCGCGGGTGAATAGCGCATTGCCATTGAGCATTCGCGATGCCTGAAACGGACAGCGATATCTCACGCGTCAGCCACGGCCACACTCGCCGGATCGCGTTGCGCCTCGCGGCTTCGCGGGCCCGCGATGCCGAAGTGCCGCGCGAGCGTATCGACGACGTTCTCCGCCATGCTCCGGCGCGTTTCGTCCGTTGCGGAGCCGATGTGCGGCGTCAGCACGACTCTGCGGTCGCGGATCAGCGCGTCGGGAACGACGGGTTCGTGTTCGAACACATCGAGCGCGGCGCCTGCGATTTTGTCGTCAGCCAATGCCGCGATCAGCGCGGCTTCATCCACGACAGGACCGCGCGAAATATTCACGAGGAACCCGCGCGGGCCGAGCGCATCGAGCACGGCCGCATCGACGAGATGATGCGTGGCGGGCGACAGCGGACAGGTCAGAATCAGCATGTCGCTGTCGCGCGCGAGGCGGACGATGTCGTCGTAATAGGGCAGGTCGACGGCCTTGCGCGACGGGCCGAAATACGCGAGCGTCGAACCGAATGCCTGCAGGCGGCGCGCGATGGCCGAGCCGATCGTGCCCAGTCCGACGATGCCGATCTTCATGCGCGAGATCGAACGTCCAAGCGGGTACTGTCCGCGCGCAGGCCATTCGCCAGAGCGAACGAACGCGTCGGCGTTGATGAAGTCGCGCGTGACGGCGAGCGCGAGGCCGACGGCTGCATTCGCGACATCTTCGGCAAGAATGTGCGATGTGTTTTCGATCCGGATGCCGCGTGTCGTTGCAGCCTGCACGTCCAGGTTATCGAGTCCGGCGCTGTAGCTGGAAATGATCTCCAGAGCAGGCACGGCATCAAGGAACGCTGCATCGATCTTCGTCTTGCGCAACGCAATGCCGCGCACCGTATGTCCGTGTTCGGCGAGAAACGCGCGCGCGGCGTCGGGATCTTTCGGCAGATCGAGCACGTTGAAGAGCGCGTGGAGTTCCGCGTGGGTCCACTCCGGCAATTCCGCTGCGTTGAGGATGACTGGCTTGAACGTGTCTGCGTGTTGCATAACCTGGTTTCCGTAAATATGGTTTCAGCTTCAGCTCATCTTCACGCGCTGAATGTTGCCCATGAACAGCAGATAGACGACGGCTGCGACGAGGCAATGCGCGGCCACGAAGTAGAGGCCGACCGTATAGCCGCCCGTCGCCTGAACGATGTAGCCGAACGCGATCGGCGTGACGATGCCGCCGATGTTGCCCACGCAATTGAAGATCGCGCCCGCCAGTCCCACGGCTTCGCGCGGCGCCGTGTCGCTGACGATGGCCCACGTGCCCGCGCCCGCAGCCGCGCCCTTGCCGAAGAAGGCCAGCGTCATGAGCCCGACGATCACCGCATTGCTTTCGGTGAAGGCCGACAGCACGAGGCAGCAGCCCACCAGCATGCCGACGATATACGGCGTCTTGCGCGCCCACGACACGCTCCAGCCATGACGGATCAGCATGTCGGAGATTGCGCCGCCCGCGATGCCGCCGAGAAAGCCGGCCACGGCGGGAATCATCGTCGCGAAGCCCGCCTGCATCACGTTCATGCCGCGCGCCTGCACGAGATAGATCGGGAACCACGTGATGAAGAAGTAGCTCAGCGCGATCGTGCAGTACTGGCCGATATACGAGCACCACAGCATGCGGTTGCCGAGCAGCGTGCGCGCCATCGCCCACGACGCGGCAGGACGTGCCTGCAATTCATGCTTCGAGTCGATATCGATCATCGCGCCGCCCGCGACGATGTGATCGAGTTCCGCGCCCGAAACGCGCGGATGATTGCGCGGCTCGTGCATCACGACAGCCCACACTCCAGCCGACGCAATGCCGATGAGTCCGAGCGCAATGAACGGCGCGGGCCAGCCGAACTTTGCCGTGAGCCAGCCCGCGAACGGCGAGAAGATCGCGACGGCGAAGTACGACGCCGATGCGAACAGCGATGTTGCGAGTCCGCGCTCTTCCTTCGGAAACCACATGACCGCGACGCGTCCGTTCGCGGGAAAGCTCGGCGCTTCGATCAGGCCGAGCGCGAAGCGCAGCGCGAACAGCAGCGCGAGCGCAATGGACAGATCCGACGTGACGTTGCCGATGAAGCCGACGAGCATCGTCGCGATCGACCACAGAATCAGCGTTGCGCCATACATCTTCTTGGTGCCGAAGCGGTCGAGCAGCAGCCCGCCGGGAATCTGCCCGATCACATACGCCCAGCTGAACGCCGACAGCACGTAGCCCAACTGCACGTGATTGAGGCCGAACTGCTTTGAAATGCCGGGCCCGGCGATCGACAGGATCGCGCGGTCCGCATACGCGACCGTCGCGAGCAGCAGGATCGTCGCGAGGATCGAGTAGCGCGTGCGCGTCATGCGCTCCGACTCGGTCGATATATACTGGGTCGTTCGGTGTGAAGCCATCGATATCTCCTCCTTGGTGCCCCTGAACAGGTCGCAAGAATGGGAACGCGAACGACGCGCAAGCATGCGCTTATAAGAGGTCGTCCCGTTCTTCTATGTGTTTGTGTCTGCATTAAACCGGCGGCACCCAAGACCGTCAACCTTGATTGAGTCAATCAACGTGAAGAACTGGATGACGCAGGAGGAGGCGTGCGAAGCGCTCGGCGTGCGCAAGCAGACGCTGTACGCGTATGTCAGCCGCGGGCAGATCGAAGTGCGCTGGGATCCCGATCACACGAGTCGCAAGCTCTATCGCGCGTCGGATATTTCGATGCTGACGAAAAAGCGCGACCTCGGCCGCGCACGCAAGAACATCGCTGCGAGCACGATGGCGTGGGGCGAGCCGATCATCAATACGCACATATCGACGATCGTTCGCGGACGCCTGTATTACCGTGGAAAAGACGCGATTCATCTTGCGTCGACGGCGACGCTCGAAGAGGCTGCGCAACTGCTGTGGGACTCGGCTGAAGTGCCGTGCTTTCCCGCGTTCGAATCGTTGCACATTGACGCTTCTGCGAGAGCGCGCGTGTATGCGTCGATGGGCATGGCGGCGGCTTCCTGCAGTGATTCAGGCAATACGCACGACATTGCCGGCATGCACGCCGAAGCGGCTGAACTCGTAGGCCGTCTTGCCAGCGGCTTCGTCGAACTTGCTTCGGATAAAGGCCCGCTGCATCTGCGTATCGCACGCGCATGGCGCGCCGCGAAGCATGCTGAGTTATTGCGGCAGACGCTCGTGCTGCTCGCCGATCAGGAGTTGACCAGCTCGTCGTTTGCCGCGCGTGTGGCGGCATCGACGGGTGCGTCGCTCGGTGCGTGCATGCTCGCGGGCCTCGCGGCGTTTTCCGGGCCATTGCATGGCGATGCAATCACACGCGTGTATGGGCTGCTCGACGATGCGCATCGTCTCGGCGTCGAAGAGACAGTGCGTAGCAGACTGACCGGCAACGCGTCGTTGCCCGGCTTCGGACACGAACTCTATCCGCAGGGCGATCCGCGTGCAGCGCATCTTCTGTCGATGTTGACGCCGTCGGAAACGACGGGCGAACTGATCCGTTGCGTCGATCGGCTGACGGGCAAACAGCCCGCTATCGATATCGCGCTTGCCGCGCTTGTCGAGCATTGTCAGTTGCAACGAGACGCGGCGTTTGCGCTGTTCGCTATCGCGCGAAGCGTCGGTTGGGCCGCGCACTCGATCGAACAGACGATCAGCGGAACGTTGCTGCGGCCTCGCGCGCATTATGTCGGGCCCGCCGTGGACTGAAACCACGAAGGCCGCATGTCATTTGTTCGGCAGCGCATAAGCGATCACGTAGTCGCCGAGCTTCGTGCCGAACGAACCGTGTCCGCCCGCGGCGATCACCACGAACTGCTTGCCGTTCGCTTCATAGGTCATCGGCGTGGCCTGGCCGCCGGCGGGCAACCGCGCGCGCCATAGCTCTTCGCCCGTGTCGGTGCTATATGCACGCAGATAGTTGTCGGCCGTCGCGCCGATGAAGAACACGTGTCCCGCCGTCGTCGTCGGGCCGCCGAGCATCGGCATGCCCATCTTGAACGGCAGCGGAACGGGCGCGCTGTCGCGCACGGTGCCGATGCGCTTCTTCCACACGACCTGGTTCGTCTTCAGATCGAGCGCGGCGACGTAACCCCACGCGGGCTCCTTGCAAGGCAAGCCGACGGGCGACAGAAACGGATTCAGCGTCACGCCGAACGGCACGCCGTATTGCGGCTGAACACCCGCTTCCGTACCCGTGCCGCCTTTGTCGTTCGCCGGCGGCTCGATGGGATTGTGCGGGCCGCGCGCCACGAGCCTCGATACGAACGGCAGCGCAATCGGATTCGCTATAGCTAGCTGACGATCGGTGTCGACCGCGAGACCGCCCCATTCGAACATGCCGAGATTGCCGGGGAACACCAGCGTGCCCTGCTCGGACGGCGGCGTGAACGGGCCTTCGTAGCGCAGCCGGTGAAAGATCACGCGACACGCCAGCTGGTCGAACATCGTTGCGCCCCACATGTCCGCGCCCGTCAGGTTCTTCGCGGGTCGGAAGGTGAGTTGCGAGTACGGCTGCGTCGGCGATACGTGGTCGCCTTTCGCCGCGCCTTGCGGCACGGGCTGCTCGGGCGCGGGCACGATCGGCGTACCTGTGCGGCGGTCCAGCACGAAGATGTTGCCCGTCTTCGCGGGCGCGTAGATCGCGGGCACGACGTTGCCGTTGCGGTCGGTGATATCGGCGATGGTCGGTTGCGCGGGCAGGTCCATGTCCCACAGATCGTGATGGACGGTCTGATAGAACCACGCGAGTTTGCCTGTCGACGCATGCAGCGCGAGCAGACCGCTCGCGTAGCGCTCGTACTGCGGCGTGCGATCGCCGCCCCAGATGTCGGGCGTCTTCACGCCCATCGGCAGATAGACGAGATCGAGCTTCGCGTCATAAGCGGCGGGCGCCCACGAATTCGGCGAATTCGGCGTGAACGAATGCTGGTCGTCGGGAATCGTGTTCGGCGTGTCGGAGCCGGGATCGAAGGCCCACACGAGGCGCCCCGTTTCGACATCGAAACCGCGTATCACGCCCGACGGTTCGCGGTTCGAATAATTGTCGGTCACCGATCCCGCCATCACGATGATCTTGTCGGTGACAATGGGCGGCGATGTCGGTTCGTATTCGCCGGAAGTTTTCACCGGTTGTAGCGGCTGCAGATCGAGGTCGCCGTTGTTGCCGAAGCCGGCGCAACGCTGACCCGTCGCGGCATCCAGTTCGAACAGATGGCCGTTGTTGACGGGCAGGAGCACGCGGCGCGAACACGCGGGTAGCGCGCGTTGCGCGGCTGCGTCTTTCGCGGCGGCGGCCGCCGCTGTCTCGTGATACGACACGCCGCGGCAGGTCACGTGCTGGAAGGTCGAGTCTGCCTTCAGGCCCGGATCGAACCGCCACTTCTCTTTGCCCGTTGCTGCGTCGAGTGCGAATAGCAGTTGATGCGGCGAGCACAGATACAACATGTCGCCGACCTTGAGCGGCGTCACTTCGTCGGTGATTTCGACGGGATCGTTGGGGCCTTTCTTGTCGCCCGTCTGGAACGTCCACGCGACCTGCAGATTCTTCACGTTGTCCTGGTTGATCTGCGTGAGCGGCGAATAGCGCGTGCCCGCTTGCGTGCGACCGTAGGCCGTCCAGTCGCCGGGGCGCGAGTCCGGCTGCGTCAGCGATACGGAAGCGTTCTCCGCAACCTTGCCGTTGATTTCCTGTGGATCGTTGAACGCGGCATACGCGAGCGCAACGCCCGTGAGAACGAGGCTGACCACGAGCGCACTGGCGCCGCCGCGCCGCGCGGAAGGATCGAACAGCCGGTAGACGAACGGCAGCAGCAGCCAGATGCCGAACAGCACGAAGATGTCCGTGCGCGGCGCAAGCGCCCAGAAATCGTAGCCCGCTTCGAACACGGCCCAGATCAGCGTGCCGATCAGCAGCAGCGCATAGAGCAACAGCGCAAACCCATTACCGCGATGAATCATCCAGCCGACAGCGAGAAGAACGAGACCGGCAACGATGTAATAGGGCGATCCGCCGATCGTCACGAGCCACACGCCGCCGATCAGCAGATACAGCCCGGACAGCACGGCAAACAGAACACTGAGCCATCGCGCGATGCTCGAAGGCGCTCTATGCGATCTGTGCATTGACGTGCCCGCTTTGTTATCGTCGTTCATGCTGTAAGCCTCCTGTTTCCCGCTTCACTGCGAGCGTTATCGCGCGACGCCTTGTTCAAGATGCTCAAACCATCAAGGCAGTAGCAACGTACGAGCCCGGCCGCTGTGCAATCGAAGCCCGGTCCTTTTAATGATCGTTCACGCCCCTTCAATCCCGCAAACGTTAGCGCGCATAAAATGCAGGCCGCGCGTAGCTTTCATGCCGATAAACGGAAAAGTCCAAGTATTACAGCGTGTTACATGTGCTATCGTTCGGACCTCTTGCGCCCGATACTCGCGCACCATTCGTCACCCTGGCCCTAATGGGCACAGTTGAAAACGGCCGGCCGTCCGGCAACGTAAAGTCTCATGCAAGTCCAAAATGCCCGACGCTGGGCGCCCCGAGGGCCTCGGCGATGGATCGCCGCGATTGCCGCGCTATGCATAGCGAGTTTCGTGCGAATTCTTTTGCACCCGCTGCTCGGTCCCGTGATGCCGGGTACTGCATTCGCCATTGCGGCAGTCCTGATCGAATATTACTTTGGCCTTGCACCCGCGCTGACGGTAATGCTCGCGGGCCTCTGCATCGCCGATTACCTGTTCGTGCCGCCTTACGCCGTCGTGAGCGTCATCAATCGCTCGGATGTGCTGTTCGTCATCTCGTATCCGCTCGTCGCGCTCGTCGTCATTACGCTGGTCGAACGGTTGCGGCGCGCGCAGTTTCGCGCCGAACTGATCACGTCGGTTGCGCAGTCGCGCTACGAGATGCTGCTGCGCCACGACAACGACCGGATGCTGGCGCGCCGCGCCGTCGATGAAACCCATCGGCTGCTGCGTCATCTGTCCCAACACAGCAATTCGTTCGTGCTGATTCAGGCACTGGAGCGTACGCCCGCGTGGGCCGGAAACGACGATGCCGCAGGCTCGGCGACGGGCTCTTCAAGCGCCACGCATGCCGTCGCGCTTCCGCCTGCCGAGATCGCACCCGGTCCGCGTTTCGACGACGTCGAACCCGAAGATGCACGCCGCCTTTCGAATGCATTGTGGCCGGGGCGGCATCGCGTGCGGCTTCGCAGGTCGGCCGCGAGCGCGCACACAACAGCCGCGGGCGCGAACAGTGCAACGGACGACAGCGCGACGCAGCTCGTCGACTGCGTGTGCGAGCGCTTCACGACGCACGCCGGCGATTTCCTCGTGCTGCGCATCGGCGACTGATCCAGATGAAAACCTCCGTCCAGACGATCCTCAATGAAGGCGACGGCCACGCCGTGCTGATGCTGCATGGCCTTTCCAGCTCGCCGCTGGAATTGCGCTATCTCGCACGCTTTCTGAATGACGAAGGCTTCACCACCTGTGTGCCCGTGCTCGAAGGCTATACGGCCGGCTCGCAGGAACAGGCGATGGAGCAATGGCTCGACGCGGCGACGCGCGAATTCGACGCACTGGCCGCGCGCTACGAGCGGGTGTCGATCTGCGGGCTGTCGATAGGCGCAGCGCTCGCCCTCGCGCTCGTGCATCGCCGGCCGCAGGCGCAGGCCGTCGCGCTGCTGTCGCTGACGCTCGCCTACGATGGCTGGGCGATTCCGTGGTATCGCTTCCTGCTGAACTGGGCGTACTACTCGCCGTTGCGTTCGCGCTATCGGTATCGCGAGTCGGCGCCTTATGGACTGCGCAACGACGCACTGCGCGCCAAGATCGCCCGAGCGATGGAGCGCGACGACTTCAGCGAAGTCGGTCCGTCGACGATCTCGCTGCCCGCCCTGCACGAAGCGAGCCGTCTCGCGGCATGCGTGCGTTCGCAGGTGCGCGGCATCCGCAACGATTGCCTGATCGTTCACGCGATCGACGACGAAACGTCGAGCCCGCGCAATCCGCGTTATATCGCTTCGTCGATCGGTTCGACGTTCCTGCGCACGATCTGGCTCGACGATTCCTATCACATGATCACATCCGACAACGAGCGCGAAATCGTTGCGCGCGAAACGGCGCTCTTTCTGCGCGAAAGCGAACTCACGAGCCGAACGGGCGACGCGGGCGGCAAGCCCGTCGTATCGAAGGCGCTCGCGCGGCGGCTTCGGCAGCTTGCAGCAATGGGTAAAGGACGCGCCTGATGACGATGCCGGTTACTTTCAACGCGGTAAGGCGCGTGTGCGCGGCGGCGGCGTTCTCGCTGGCCATTCATCCCGTCGGCGCACTGGCGGGCGACATGCCCGAGGCGTCGTCTTCGCCCGATCTGCCCGATAGCAGCGCACCGGTGAAACCCGCCAGCAAGTGGAAGATCGCGTTCGGACCGGGCGTCGTGATTACGCCGCTGTATCCGGGCTCGCGCGAACTGCGCGCGTTTCCTTACCCTGCGCTCGACATCTCTTACGACGACCGCGTCTTCTCGCAAGGCCCCGATGTGCTGGGCCTGAACGTGATCCGCAGCGAGAACTACCACGTCGGCGCGGCGCTCAGCTTCGACTTTCAATCGCGCCACGAGAAGGACGATCCGCATCTGCATGGGCTGGGCAATGTCGACGGTGGCCCGAAGCTCAAGCTGTTCGCCGACTACACGGTCTGGGCGTTCACCGGCTCGGTCGCGATGTACCAGGATATCGCCGGGCACGGCCAGGGCAAGACGGTCGTCAGCGATCTCTACGCGTCGCTGCCGACGGGCGGCTGGCTGTTCTCCTTCGGCCCCGGCTTCACCTGGGCAGACGCGCTGTACACGCGCACGTTCTTCGGCGTGTCGGCCCAGCAAAGCGCGGCCTCGGGCCTGCCCGCGTACAACACGGGCGCGGGCATCCGCGACGTGCATCTGAACGGCTACGTGAGCTACGACTTTTCTAAACACTGGGTCGGCTCCGTCGCGGTGACGCTCGGGCGTTTGCAGCACTATGCGGCCGCCAGCCCCATCACCGAGCGCAGGACCGAACTGAACACGCTCGCATCCGTGAACTACCGCTTCTAGGCGCATGCACCGGGGTCGCCTTTCGCGACCTTTCGATTTCGATTGTCATTCTCAGCTTCGGCGACCGGCATGCCCGGTTCGTCGATGGATGCGCGCGCACCCATTTCGATCGACCGCGCAGCCGCGCTAGAATATGTCCGCCGCCATTGCAAAGATCCAGAAAGCGACGGAACGATATGAGCAACCGTGACGCAAAGCCGTTAGTCAATCAGCCTCTCGACGCAGCCGGAGATGCTGCGAGTCCCGCCAGCCTGATTGCGCTGTTGAATGAAGATCTCGCCGACAGCCGGGCCTTGCACGATCTTTCGCTGCACATGCTGGTCGAACACGAGCCGTCGGCGCTCTACGGCCGGATCGTGAAGGCCGCCATGCAGCTCCTGCATTCCGACTTCGCCAGTTTGCAGATGATTTCCACCGACGCAGCCGGTCAGCAGAAACTCGACCTGATCGCCCATTGCGGCTTCACGCTGGCGGCGGCGGAACACTGGCGCAACGTCGACGTCGACTCGACGACGAGCTGCGGATTCGCACTGGCAACGGGCCAGCGCGTGATCGTCCCGGATGTGGATACCTGTCCGGATTTCGCCGATACCATCGATCTCGAGGTGTACCACGAGACGGGCATCCGCGCGATGCAGACCACGCCGCTGCACTCGCGCGACGGCGCGCTGATCGGCATGCTGTCCACGCATTGGGCGCACGCATACGAGCCGAACGCAAGGCAACTCCGTTTGCTCGACATCCTTGCACGCGAAGCCGCGAGCCTGATCGAGCGCACGCGGGCCGAAGCGCTGCTGCGGGAAAGCGAGGCGCGGCTGCAGCACATGGATCGCATGAAAGACCAGTTTCTCGCGACGCTCGCGCACGAGTTGCGCAACCCCCTCGCGCCCATTCGCAACGGCTTGCAGATCCTGCGTCTGAACCAGACGCCGCCGGGCGCGACGCGGGTGTTCGAAATGCTCGATCGTCAGCTCGATCACATGGTCCGGCTGGTGGACGACCTGATGGAAGTGGCGCGGATCAACAACGGCGCGATCCAGTTGCATCGGCGGCACACGGATCTGTCGGCTGTCTTGCAGGCTGCCGTCGAACTGAGCCGTTCGGCCGTCGAGAAAGCCGGCCACACGTTGACCGTCGACGTCGCGCCCGGTCCCGTCCGCATAAATGGCGACGAAGTGCGGCTCGCGCAGGTCTTCTCGAACCTGATCAACAACGCCGCGAAATATACGCCGCCGGGCGGCGACATCCACGTCTCCGTCACGCTGCAAAACGATCGCGCGACCGTGCGCGTCAAGGACAGCGGGATCGGCTTCACGGCAGAAGAACAGTCGCTGCTGTTCACGCTCTTCGGCCGCTTGCAGCCGCAGACGCAAGGCGACGGCCTCGGCATCGGACTCGCGCTGGCGAAGAAGCTGGTCGAGTTGCACGGCGGGACGATCTCCGCAGCCAGCGACGGCCGGAACAAGGGCAGCTGTTTCTCCGTTTCGCTACCCGTCGACGAAGCGAGCGATGCGTCCGAACCCGTGGCGCCCGTCCAGGAACTCGCGAAATTCGACAGCCAGCGCGTGCTCGTCGTCGACGACAACCGCGATGCCGCGGACAGCCTCGCCGAACTGCTGCGTGTCCTCGGATGCGAGAGCGTGGTGTTCTACGACGGCGCGCAGGCGCTCGAAGCGCTCGATGGTTTCGCGCCGACTATCGCATTCATCGACCTCGGCATGCCGGGCATGGATGGCTATCAGTTCGCGCAGCAGATCCGCACGCGCGGTGGCTCCACCAACCTGCGGCTGATCGCCCTGACAGGATGGAGCCAGCCGGAAGACCGCGCGCGCAGCGACAGCGCGGGTTTCGATCAGCATCTGACCAAGCCCGTCAACCTCGTTCAACTGACGGATGTGCTGGCGGACGGACGCCGCTTCGACGCGGACGCCGCAAGCGCCGACGCATAACGCCACCTACCCGCGCCAGAGCGAAGCCTTGGCCCGGAGCGTTTCGATGGCGAGATCGAGGAACGCGCGAACTTTCTGATTCGCGTGCTTGCCCTCGCGATGCACGACATGAACGGGCAGCGTCGCGAGTTCGTAATCGGCGAGCACGACGCGCAACGTGCCGTTCGCCAGTTCCTGCGCGATCTGATACGACAGCACGCGCAAGATGCCGAGTCCCGCCAGCGCCGCCGAGATCGCCGAGTCGTTCGTGGTGGTCACGAGGCGCGGCTGGATCGGCACGGTCAGCGGCTTGCCGTCCACCTGAAAGCGCCATTCCGGCGCGGGCGTGAGGCCCGTCGCCTGAATCGCGACGTGCGACGCGAGATCGTCGGGATGCTGCGGAACGCCATGCGCCTGCAGATAAGCCGGCGACGCGCACAGCACGCGTCGCACATTACCCACGGCGATCGCCTGCAACGAAGAACTCGGTAACTCGCCGATGCGGATCGCCACGTCCGCGCCTTCATCGACGAGATTCACGATGCGGTCCATGAACCAGCAATTGAGGCTGACGGCGGGATAGCGCGTCAGATAGTCCTGCGCGATGGGCGTGATGTACATCTTGCCGAACAGGACGGGCGCCGTCACCGTCAGCTGGCCGCGCGGCGTCGCGTTGGCGCCGGCGGCGGAAAGCTCGGCGGCGTCGACCTCGGCGAGGATGCGCCGGCAATCTTCGAAGAACGATGCACCTGCATCCGTCATCCGCACGACGCGCGTGGTGCGCGTCAACAGACGCACGCCAAGATGTTCTTCGAGTTCCGTCATCACGCGGCTGATGACCGACGGCGACACGTTGAGCTTGCGTGCCGCCGACGCGAAGCCTTCCGTCTCGACCACGGTCACGAAAGTGGTCATTGCCTGAAGCCTGTCCATGGCTGAAGAGATGAACGCAGATGCCAAAAGCATAGCAGCGTTTCGCAGCGTGCCAGGCGCGACGGCGCTCACAGATCGAGCAGCAGACGATCGCCGCCGCCCGATTCGGTATTCGCGGGAACCGCACAGCAGATCAGCGCTTCGTCGTCCGGCACCTGAAATTCCGGCGCGACAGCGTAAGCGACGGTGCCTTCGACGATGCGCGTGCGGCACGTGCCGCAACTGCCGCCGCGGCAACCGAATTCGGGATTCAGTCCGCGCGCTTCCGCAAGTTCCAGCAGTGAGCCGCTCTCCGGACTCCAGCGCGCTTCCTTGCCCGACTTCACGAATGCAACGGGCACGGGCTTGTCGGCCGCGACGCGCACGGGGCCTGTCGCAGCGGCGGCATCTTTCCTGCGCTGCAATCCGGACGGACCGAACGCCTCGGCATGAATGCGGTTGTCCGCGACGTTGAGATCGCGCAAGCCGTCGTACATCGACTGCATGAATGCCGATGGTCCGCAGAGATAGAAGTCGTAGTCGTCGAAGGGCAGTGTGTCGCGCAGCAGCTGGATATCGATCCGGCCCGCCACGTCGAAGTCTTTCTCTTCGCGCGCGCCGTCGATATCGCTCAACGCGCGCACGACTTTCACCGCGCCCTTCGCGGACGCGGCAAGCTGTTCGATCTCGCGGCCGAATGCGCGCTCTTTCAGCGAGCGCGCCGAATGGAAGAACCATGTCGGACGCACACGCCGCGTGCGCAGCCCTTCGTAGACGATGTGCCGGAGCATCGCGAGCATCGGCGTCACGCCGACACCGGCCGCGAGCAGCACGGCGGGACGGCGCTCGTGGGCGTCGATCGTGAACTGTCCAGCGGGCGCGCGCGCTTCGACGATGCTGCCGATCCGCAGCGTATCGTGCAGATGCGACGACACGAGTCCGTCGCGCTTTACGCTGATCCGATAGAGTCCGTCGGCGGGCGCAGTGGACAGCGTATAGGTGCGAATGACAGGCTTGTCGTGACCCGGAAGCATCACGCGAATGGGCAGATGCTGACCGGCGACATGCGCGACGAGCCCCGCGCCGTCCGCCGGTTCGAGATGGAATGAACGGATAACCGAGCTTTCGTCGACCACGTTCGTCACCTTGAACGGCCTCCACGCGTTCGCGAGTTCGGCGGCCTTCAGGCGGCTCGCCGCTTCGTCCCAGCTGCCCGTCATCAGCGAATTCGGCGACCAGCCGTTCGCCTGAAACTTCCAGCGCAGCGGCAACGCGCCCGCGCGATAGAGAATGCGTCGCGGCGTGAAATGCCACAGCCGCTCCGCGCCCTGAAACGCGGCGATTTCCGGCGAGTCGAGATCGACGGTGGCTTCGCCCGTCAGTTGCAGCAGGTCGCCCGTTTCGAAGTCGGCGAACACGAGCCCTGCGCGCGGATTCACGAGGAAGTTGCCGAGCGTCGCGAAGAACAGGTTGCCCGCGAAGTCGGGAATGGTCAGCCTGCCGTCGTCGCCGATGCGCACGAAGCCGGCCTTGCCGCCGCGATGCGACACGTCGACCTGGCGGCGCGCGTCATCGCCGACGTATGACGCGACGAAGAACGTGTCCGCCGCTTCGATCATCGCGCGGGCGCGGCCGCTCAGACTGTCGAATGTTTTGGGCGCGATGTCGGAGAACACGGCGGGATCGCGAATGAACTCGAAATCGCGGGCCTGAATGTATTGCGGGCAATTGCCGAAGCTTTGCGCGACGTCGATATCGAAACCTTGGGCCGTCCAGTTGCGCACGACGCCGTTCATGCGATTGCGGCGGCGCGTATGCAGTTCGATGCCGAGCAGACCGATGCCCGCACCTTCGTGGAGTCCCTGCGCTGCGGGGTCGTGCGGATCGGCGGCGAGATCGACGTGCAGAATCTTGTCGGTCGGCGCATGCATGAAACCTGGCTGACCCGCGACCAGCGTTGCCCACACGTCGCCGTCGTTATCCACGGCACCCGCGACGATGAACGGCAACTGTCTGAAGAACGTGCGATGCTGGTCGGGCATGTAGTTGCGCACCACGCGGCGGCCGAGTTCCTGCATCTTCCCGACCACGCCGACCTTTTCCTGCAATGCGACTTCGCCTGCATGCCAGGGCGATCCGCTGTCCGTCGATACCGTGTTCATGATCCGTCTCCCACGCTTAGGGGACAGGGAAGCCGCGCTGTCGGCCTCCCGGTGACTGACTCCGACCCGCTCAGGCGGCGAGGCCGACAGGCGTCTTCGCGAACTCGACGAAACCGGGCAGCGCTTCGATACGGCGCAGCCACGCATTGACGTTCGGGTAGAAGGACAGATCGACGTTGCCTTCCGGCGCACGCGCGATGTAGCTGTAGAGCGCGACGTCGGCGATCGTCGGATGCGGCTGCGCGATGAATTCGCGACCGGCCAGCTCTTCGTCGATCAGCTTGAGGACGCGATGCGCGCGCGCAATCAGTTCTTCGGCGTTGTATTTTGCGCCGAACACGGTGATCAGTCGCGCGGCGGCCGGGCCGAATGCGATCTCGCCCGCCGCGACGGACAGCCAGCGCTGTACGGCAGCTTCGAGTGCCGGCGTTTGCGGCAGCCAGTCGCTCTTGCCGGACTTGCGGGCGAGGTACACCAGAATCGCGTTCGAATCGGCGATATGGACGTCGCCGTCGACCAGCACGGGCACCTGGCCGAAGCGGTTCAACTTCAGGAATTCGGCAGATTTATGCTCGGCAGCGGCGAGATCGACTTCGATCAGTTCATGCTCGGTGCCGAGCAGCGACAGGAACAGGCGGGCGCGATGCGAGTGGCCGGAGAGCGGATGATAGTAGAGCTTCATGGCGTTTTCCTTCGGTCGGAGGTGACTGGGGAATCCAGATCACTTGAGAACGAAGTCTAGGGACGTGCCGCTCGCGACAGAATCCCTCGCCAGGTCAATTCATACTTCTCGAAACGCGAACGGTGGCGAACGGTGACTACCGTGGCTCACGCGCCCAGCTTGAAGAAGCCGACCGTCGCGTTCAGATCCTTGCCCTGCGTGCTGAGCGATTCGGAGGCGGCGGCAATTTCCTCCACGAGCGCGGCATTCTGCTGGGTCGACTGATCCATCAACGACACAGCCTGATTGACCTCGCCGATTGCACGGCTTTGCTCGCGGGCGGAATCGGCGATTTCGCTGGTAATGGTAGCGACGTTGGAGATCGCGTCGGTCAGTTCGGCGATTGTCTTGCCAGCGAGATTGACCTGTTCGGCGCCTGCCTGGACATTGCCGACGGACGCTTCCAGCAAGGCCTTGATCTCTTTGGCCGCGCCCGTCGAGCGCTGCGCGAGGTTGCGGACTTCGGCGGCGACAACGGCGAAGCCGCGGCCGCTTTCGCCCGCTCGCGCGGATTCGACGGCGGCGTTCAACGCGAGAATGTTGGTCTGAAACGCGATGCCTTCGATCATGGCCACAATGCCGACGATCCGGCCCGACTGCTCGACGGCGGCATTCATCGTTTTCGCCGCAGCCGAGACGGCCTCGTTGCCGCGCCGCGCCACATCCACGGCGCCTGACGCGACGGCGTTGGCGTTCTTCGCCTGATCGGCGGTGCCGCGCACCGTGCCCGCCAGTTCTTCCATGCTGGCCGCCGTTTGCTGGATCGAGGCCGCCTGTTGTTCGGTGCGCGACGACAGATCGAGATTGCCCGCCGACACCTCGCTCGCCGCCAGTTCGAGATGACGGCTGTTCGTCATGACTTTCAGCAACACGCCATGCAGCTTTTCGACGAAGGCGTTGAACTGCTTCGCGAGATGACCGACTTCGTCGTTGCCCAGCTGCGGCAGACGGCGCGTCATGTCGCCGTCGCCGGCCGCGATTTCATGCATCGAGCTGGCGAGATTGCGGATGGGATCGGTCATCCGGCGACCCAGCGCAACCATGATCAGCACGGCGACGACGAGCACCAGCAAGCCCATCGCGATCAGCGTCCAGGTGAGCCGGTTGGCAGCCGCCATCATTTCCGATTCGGGCACGAGCGCATAGTACTTCCAGCCGTTCTTCGGCGACGTATAAATGAACGACTGATATTCGACGCCGTCCATCCGGATGCGCACGAGTCCATCTGACGCATCGGACAATTGTTCGTAGCCGCCGCCCAGACTCTTCAGTTCCTTGAACTCGTGTTTCTTCTCGCGCGGGTCGATGAGCACTTTGCCGCTGCTATCCGTGACGAGCAGATAACCCGTTTTGCCGAACTGGATGCCGCTTGTGAGCCGCGCGAAGTCGTCGAGCGAGATGTCGCCTTCGAGTGCGCCGAGAATCTCGCCCTTGCTGTCTTTCACGACGCGCGCGAACGAAATAATCGCGCCGCCCGAACCCGCTGCGCTGAGATACGGCGCGGGCCGCACGACGCGATCGGGTGCCGTCATCGCCAGCTGATACCACGGCCGCACGCGCGGATCGTAGTGCTCGCCGTTGAGGCTCTCGATCGGCCATTGCACGTAACCGCCCCAGCGCGTGCCGATGTCGAGATAACGCATGTTCGGATGCGTGTCGCCGAAATCCTTGAGCAGCGCGAAGATCGTCTTTTCGATTTCGCCGTTCTTGTCCGGCGTCATCTGACCGCCGTGATTCAGATAGTCGGTAATGCTCTGATCGGCTGCTTTGAGCTGCGCCGTTTGCGTGAGATACGTGAGGTTTTGTTCGACCTCCTTGAAGTTCACATCGAGCGATTCGTCGGCCTGAACGATGCGCGCGCGACTGGACTGCTCGAATTCGTCGACGGCCTGGTGACGCACGTTGAGTGCGCCGACGGATGTGAGAAGAAGAACCGTGACTGCGAGCGCGGCACCCGATGCCGCGCTGAACTTGAATGCGATCGAACCAGTAAGCTTCACCATGACCTCTGCCAATGTCGAACTGCAACCCGATATCGTCTCGCTGCGCGCTGAAAACGAAGCGATGCGCGCTGAGGATTACGTTGGTTGTCGGCTGATATCGGGCTGCCTTGAGCAGAACGGGTGATGAACTCGATAAATATTCTTCGAGGCTTTTTTCGTGTCGTTTCAGGTAGAAAACGTGTCGTTATTCCGATGATGAAGGCGCGCTTCGTGCATTAGAAAACCGGCTTAAACGGGCGCACTCGTTTCGTGCAGGAAAGGCGTGATATTGCGCAGCGCGCGCGAAACGTAATCCTCTTTTTCACCGACAGGCGCAACGTAATGAAGTGCATCCGACACAGCATCGATACCTTCGAATCGCGCAATCACCCATGCCGCAAGATACTGTGAAGCGAGACATCCGCCTGCCGTCGCGAGATTGCCTCTTGCGAAGAACGGCTGGTTCAGAACATCGACGCCCGCTTCTTCGACCCACGGCTTCGTCGTGAGGTCGGTGCAGGCGGGCACGTCGTCGAGCAGCCCCAGCTTCGCCAGCACGAGCGTGCCGGAACACTGCGCGCCCAATAGTTGCCGCGTTGGATCGAACTGCATCTGCGACATCAGCGCAGGATCGGCGACGACGTCGCGCGTCAATTTCCCGCTGCCCACAAGCACGGCATCGGCAGCGTTCGCTTCACGCAAGGAAATATGACCTTCGACCGTCACACCGTTCATCGACGTGACGCGCTTTTGCGGCGTCGCAATCGACACGCGCCAGTCCGGCTTCTTGATGCGGTTGAGAATGCCGAGCGCAATGAACGAATCGAGTTCGTTGAAGCCTTCGAACGTCAGAATGGCGATATGCATGATGGTCCGCGCGATGAGGTGTGTGGGGTGAACACATGCTAGGCGCAGGCAGCATTACAATCAAATAATTGTCATGGATACATCTGCCTGCCTCTGCTTATGGCTCAACTCCGGTACAAGGCGCTAGTCGACAAATACGCCACCGATATCCGTTCTGGCCGCCTGCCTGCGGGTACGCGCCTGCCGACGCATCGCGAGCTTGCTGCAAAGCACGGCTTCGCGCTCGTCACGGCAACGCGTGTCTATGCCGAACTCGCGGCGATGGGGCTCGTGAGCGGCGAGACGGGACGCGGCACGTTCGTTCGCGAGATTTCCTTGCCGCCGAGGCAAGGCATCGATCAGTTCGCGCTGGCGGCGGGCATGGTCGACCTCAACTTCAACTATCCGGCGCTGCCCGGCCAGGCCGATCTGCTGCGCGCTGCATTGCGTCAGCTTGCGGCATCCGGCGATCTGGAAAGCCTGCTGCGTTATCAGCCGCACGGCGGACGCCAGCACGAGCGCGCGGCCGTGGCGCGGCATCTGGCGTGGCGTGGGCTCGACGTCGGTTGGGAACAGGTGTCGCTCGTGAATGGCGCGCAAGCCGGGCTGGCGGCGACTGTCATGGCGCTGCTGCGTCCCGGCGACGTGGTCGCCGTCGATGCGTTGACGTATCCGGGATTCAAGATCATGGCCGAGGCTTTCCGCCTCGAACTCGCGCCGATTCCCGCCGCTGCGCAAGGCCCCGATCTCGATGCACTCGAACGCCTGTGTGCGAGCCGCCGCGTAAAAGCCGTGTACGTGATGCCGACGATGCACAATCCGCTCGGCTGGGTGATGAGCGCGCACCGACGCAAGCAGCTGGTGTCGATCGCGCGGCGGCACGGGCTGCTGATCATCGAAGACGCGGCCTACGCGTTTCTCGTCGACAAGCCGCCTGCGCCACTGGCGGCGCTCGCGCCGGAGACGACCGTCTACGTGTCGGGGCTATCGAAGAACGTGGCGACGGGCCTGCGCGTCGGCTTTGTGGTTGCGCCGGAGCGATCGATGAAGGCGATCGAACAGGCCATCCGCGCGACGACCTGGAACACGCCTGGCGTGATGACCGCGATCGCTTGCGCGTGGCTCGACGACGGCACCGTGAAGCGGCTCGAAACGGAGAAACATCGTGACGCGAAGATCCGTCAGACGATGGCCGCCGAAGTGCTCGACGGCCTGCCATGCGTGCGTCATCCCGCATCGTATTTCGTCTGGCTGCCGCTGTCGGAAGACGTGCGCGCCGATCAGGTCGCAGCAGCGCTGATGCGCGAACACATCTCCGTCTCGACTGCCGAGCCTTATGCGACCTCGCATCATGTGCCGCATGCCGTGCGTCTCGCGTTGGGTTCCGTCGAACTCGACGTGCTGCGGGAATCGTTGAAGAAGGTCAGGCAGGTGATCGGCGATTACGCCTATTGAACAGCAGACTAGGCGCGTTCCCGTACCAGTGCCAGATGCTTCTTCGACGTATTAACGGGTTCGGCGCCGCGGATCAGGCTCATCGCTTCCGCGCGCGTCGCGACACACGGACCCGAACCGGGCAGCGGCTTGCGAGCCGTTTCCCGCAGCGCGAGCACCGACACGATACCGACGATCGACGCAGCCATCAGATAGTACGCGGGCATCATTGCATCGCCGGTACGATCGACGAGCCACGCGGCGACGAGCGGCGTCGTGCCGCCGAACAGCGATACCGACACGTTGAAGCCGATCGCCAGCGCGCTATAGCGTATCTTCGTCGGGAAGAGAGCAGGCAGCGACGACGGCATCACGCCCGTGAACGTCGACAGCAGCGCGCCGAGAATCAGCAGACCGCCGAAAACGGGCAGCACGGCACCCGTGCGGATCAGCAGCAGCGCGGGAATCGACAGCGCGAACAGACCCACGCAACCGAGCAGCATCACCGGCTTACGGCCAATGCGATCCGACAGATGGCCCGCGTACAGTGTCATCGGCATCATCAGGACCATCACGGCCAGCACGAGGAACAGACCGTGCGATTCGTTGAAGTGGAGCGTGGCGGAAAGATAGCTCGGCAGATACGACAGCGCCATGTAGTCGGTGACGTTGAAGATCAGCACGAGGCCGACGCACTGAAGCAGCGGCTTCCATTGTTGTGCGAGCAGTTCCATGAAGCTCTGCTTCGGGCGCGACTTCTCATCCGCTTCACGCGCTTCGGCTTCTTTCTTGAACGCGGGCGTTTCTTCGAGCTTCATCCGGATGTACAGGCCGACCAGACCCAACGGCCCCGCGATGAAGAACGGCACGCGCCAGCCCCACGACAGCAGAGCTTCCTGCGACAGCGACGCCGTCAGAACCGCAACCGTCCCGGCGCCGAGGATATAACCGACCAGCGTGCCGAATTCGAGGAAGCTGCCTGCGAAACCGCGTCGGCGGTCGGTTGCGAACTCAGCGATGAACGTGGCCGCACCGCCGTATTCACCGCCCGTCGAAAAGCCCTGCACGAGACGCGCAACGAGCAGCAATGCCGGAGCGAGAATCCCGATCGAGCCGTAGCTCGGAATCAGACCGATCGCGAACGTACCGAGAGCCATCATGATCATCGTCATCGCGAGCACGCGCTGCCGGCCGATCCGGTCGCCGAGCGGACCGAACACCATGCCGCCGATCGGGCGCACGAGGAACGCGGCCGCGAACGTGCCGAACGTCGCAATCAGCTGCGCCGAAGGGCTGCTCGAAGGAAAGAACACTTTGCCGAGGGTGACGGCGATGTAGCTGTACACGCCGAAGTCGAACCATTCCATCGCGTTGCCGAGCGCCATCGCGCCGACGGCACGTTTGAGAAGCGAGTGATCAACGATCGTGATGTCTTCGAGCTTAAGACGCGAACTCGAAGAATGGCGCTTTGCGACGCGCGCTTGCGAACGGCTCATTGACACACTCCTGACATGGCATGGCGAACCCGCGAAATACGGCAGGTATCCGGGCGGCATATGCCGGTCGAATCATCGGGCGCCAGTTGGCTTCGGAACGCCTCGACGTCGAAACAGGCGCAGCGGAACAACACGCGGGCACGCGACGTCAGGCAAGATCATTGGCTAGAGTTTGCTGACAGGCAGGGCGTGGCGTTGTCGCTCATGCGTCCGGAAACCGGCAGAAAACGACAGCGGCGGATCGAAGCGGTTCCACCTCGATGTCGCGATAGTTCAAGCCGTCTGGCATCGCTCTTGCTCGTCACTTTGCTCCGGGACGGCTCTCTCGCGCCGCACCCGCTTCGGACGTGCTTCTTCTGATCGGCATTGCACGTATGCGCCTTTTCGTCATGTAAAGGAGGGAAACGATGAACGGTCGTTTCGACAAAAGGGCGCTTGCGGGCTGCATCGTGATGGGCGGTCTCGCGCTCGCGGCAGTCGTGCTGCATATCGAGTCGAACGCACTCTCGGACCTCTGGCCGTTCCATCATGAAGACGTTTCGATGACAGACGATCCGCAGAATGCGCCACCTCCCCTCAACGATGCACCGCCCGTCGCGGCTCGCGACGACACCTCCGACGCCGACATCGCCTTCGTCCTCCAGGCCGTCACCGACAATCTGCAACGCAACGATCTGACGACCGCCAAGGTTCTGCTCGACGAAGTGCTCGCGGTTCACAGCGATCTGCCGCAAGCGCTGGCGCTCCAGCAGGAATTGCGTGTGCGCGAAGCGAGAGCGGCGCACGCGAAGCCGCCCGTCATGGTCGCCACCAGCGACAACGCCCGGCTTCCCGCTCCAATCGAAACTCGCGAAACGGAAACGCGTTCGACAGCGAGCCAGCAGGATAGAAGCGTACGAAGCAGGCAGGTCGCTTCGCACGGAACGGAGCATGGGAAATCGCACCGGGCTCTCGGCGCGGCGCAGCGCAAACACACGGCGGCCGCGAACGGACGCCCCAAGACGCGCGCCGAGGTGGTCGCGGAATTGAGGCGTGCTCGCGCCAACGGAACGATGCCGAACTTCGGCGGCCGGCAACGGTAGCTCGTTGCTTGCCTACGTTCAAACGGCGGGCGTCGGCGCGTGCTGACTGATGACACCCGCCGACTTCAGTTCGCGCCACAGTTCGGCGGGAAGCGGTTGCGCGGCGAGCGCACGGTTCTCCGCGATGCGTTCGGGACGGCTCGCACCCGGAATGACGCCGGCCACGGCGGGATGCGCGAGCGAGAACTGCAACGCGACGGCGCGAATATCCACGCCGAAGCGTTCGCAGATTGCCTTGATCTGTGCGACGCGATCGATCATGGTCTGCGGCGCCTTCTGATACTCGTAGTGCGTGCCGCCCGCCAGCAGCCCCGAGTTATACGGACCGCCGACGATAATCCCGAGTCCGCGTTCCGCCGCCGCGGGCATCAGCTTCTCGAGCGCGGCAGTGTGATCGAGCAACGTATAGCGACCCGCCAGAAGAAAGCCATCCGGGTCGGCCTGTTCGAGCGCCAGCACGCACGGTTCGACGCGGTTCACGCCGAGTCCCCAGGCCTTGATGACGCCTTCGTCGCGCAGACGCGTCAGCGCTTTCGCCGCGCCCGACATCGCGATGTCGAATACGTCGCGCCATTGTTCGCCGTGGAAATCGACGGCAGGGTCGTGAATCCACACATAGTCGAGACGATCGGTGCGCAGACGTTCGAGACTCTCTTCGATCGAGCGCAGCGTGCCCGATTCCGTGTAGTCGTAGACGATCCGGTTCGGCAGGCCGTGCTCGAAGAGACCGCCTTTTTCGCCGAGATCGCGCTGTGCCGTCGATTCGTGTTCGTCGAGGATCAGGCGTCCAACTTTGGTGCCGATCAGGTATTGGTCGCGCGGAAAAGCCTCCAATGCTTCGCCGAGCCGCAGTTCGGCCAGGCCCGCGCCATAGAGCGGCGCGGCGTCGAAGTAGCGGATGCCGCTGTCCCAGGCGGCCTGCACCGTGGCGATCGCTTCGTCGTGCGGGATGTCGCGATACATGTTGCCGAGCGGCGCGGTGCCGAAGCCGATGCGTGAGGGAAGATCGATTCGCATGATGTTCGTTGGTCAGTCAGTGGTGCCCGTGAGAGCGGGATAGTCGGTGAGGCCTTGTGCGCCGCCGCCGAACAGCGTGTCGCGATGATGCTGCGCCAGATCCGCGCCGTCGCGCAGGCGCTGCGGCAGATCGGGATTCGCGACGAACGGGCGGCCGAAGGCAATCAGATCGGCCCAACCCGCGTCGAGCGCTTCGCGGGCGCGCCCGGCCGTGTACTTGCCCGCGTAGATCAGCACGCCCGGAAACGCTTGCCGCAAGCGCAGCTTGAATTCGACGGGCATATGCGGCGCGTCGTCCCAATCGGCTTCCGCGATATGGATGTACGCGACGCCGATTTC
Source organism: Paraburkholderia sabiae (assembly GCF_030412785.1). Classification (NCBI taxonomy): domain Bacteria; kingdom Pseudomonadati; phylum Pseudomonadota; class Betaproteobacteria; order Burkholderiales; family Burkholderiaceae; genus Paraburkholderia; species Paraburkholderia sabiae. The sequence goes on along the minus strand of NZ_CP125296.1, from coordinate 2,116,338 downwards.
GCCGAGCATCTTCGCGGCCGCGATGTACGTCGTCTCGGGGTCGGCGTCGACGCAACCGTTCAGCGTCGTCAGCGGCGCGAGGCGAATGCCGACGCGGCGCGCGTGACCCGTGCCGTCGATGAGCGCGCGCGTGACTTCGTTCAGGAATCGCAGCCGGTTTTCCAGCGAACCGCCATATTCGTCGGTGCGGTTGTTGGCGTTCGAATCGATGAACTGATTGACGAGATAGCCGTTGGCCGCATGCAGTTCGACGCCGTCGAAGCCTGCCAGCATCGCGTTGCGGGCTGCGTCGCGATACTGACCGACGACATCGGCGATATCCGCCTTGCTCAGCGCGCGCGGCTCGGAAGCCTGCACGAAGCCCGGCACGTTGCCGCCTTCGGCGCTCGCGATGAAGACGTTGACGCCGTTGGCCTGAAGCGCGGAAGACGACACCGGCTGTGCGCCGCCGAGCAGACTCGTGTGGCTCAGTCGGCCGACGTGCCACAGTTGCGCGAAGATGCGTCCGCCCGCCCGATGCACGGCCGTCGTCACCTTGCGCCAGCCGTCGATCTGCGCCTGCGTGTAAATGCCGGGCGTCCATGCGTAGCCCTTCGCAAGCGGCGAGATGTAAGTGCCTTCGCTGACGATCAGGCCGGCGCTGGCACGTTGCGCGTAGTAGGCGGCCATCAGATCGTTGGCTTCGTCGCCGGGCTGGCTGGCGCGCGAGCGCGTCATCGGCGGCATCACGATCCGGTTAGGCAGCGTGATCTCGCCGAGCGTGAGAGGTTCGAAAAGCGGGTCGTGCTTCATGGCAGGAATCCTTGCGTCGAGGTTGCGTGTGCTGCGTCCGGCTAGTCCCACGAAGGCGCGAGTCCTTCGGGATTCACTTCGCGTCCATTGCGCTCCAGCGCGGCGATTTGCGCCATGTCGTCGGCGGTCAGCACGAGCTGTTGCGCGAGCAGGTTGCTCGCAAGGTTCTCGCGCTTCGTCGACGACGGAATCACCGAATAGCCCAGTTGCAGCGCCCACGCGAGCGCAACCTGTGCAGGCGTGGCCTCGTGACGTTTCGCGATCTGCCCGATAACGGAATCCTTCAGCACCTTTCCGTAAGCGAGCGTCATGTACGACGTGACGTGAATGCCTTCTGCGTTGAGGAAGTCGACGAGCTTGCGGTTCTGCAGATAGGGACTCAGTTCGATCTGATTGGTCGCGATGTTCTCCTTGCCGACGACGGCGATGGCCTGCTTCGTCAGTTCGATGTTGAAGTTGGAAATGCCGATCTGCCGCGTGAGCCCTTGCGCTTTTGCTTCTGCCAGCGCGCTCATGAATTCGTCGAGCGGCACGCCGTTGTTGGGCGCAGGCCAGTGAATGAGCGTCAGGTCGACGCGATCCGTGCGCAGCTTCGTCAGACTCTCTTTCAGGCTCGGAACGAGCTTGTCGCGCGAATAGTTGTCGGTCCAGATCTTCGTCGTCAGAAACAGCTCGTCGCGTGCAACGCCCGACGCCGCAATCGCTTCGCCGACTTCGGCTTCGTTGCCGTAGATCTGCGCGGTGTCGATCGTGCGATAGCCGAGTTCGAGACCGGCGCGCACGGAGTCGATCACGACCTGACCTTGCAGGCGAAACGTGCCGAGACCGAATGCGGGAATGTGATTCATGACAGTGCTCTCCAGATTGAAAGTGTTCGAATGCGTGTTTAGTGGGTCACTGCAACGGCTTCTTCGGCGTTGCGCTCGGGCATGTCTGCCTGACGATCGAAGCGGCCGCTCAACGCAGTCAGCGCGAATGCGAACAGCGTGACGACAGCGGCGATCCACGGCGTGTGACCGAGGCCGAGATGCGCGACGATCACGCCGCCCAGCGACGAGCCGCCTGCCACACCGAGATTGAACGCGGCGATGTTGAATCCCGCTGCGACATCCGTTGCCTGCGGCGCAACCTGCTGCGCCTGCTTGACGACGTAGACCTGAAGACCGGGCACGTTGCCGAACGCGACGGCGCCCCAGGCGAGCATCGTGAGAACCGCGAGCCACGGGTTGTGCGACGTGAACGTGAACACCAGCAGTACGGCTGCGAGCAGCAGGAAGATGCGCTTGAGCGCCTTGACGGGACCGAGCGCGTCGGCGAGCTTGCCGCCCCACACGTTGCCCACGGCGACGGACACGCCATACGCGACGAGCACCATGCTGACCTGCGACGGCGTGAATCCCGTGATCTGTTCGAGAATCGGCGCCATGAACGTGAAAGCGATCAGCGAGCCGCCGTAACCGACAGCCGTCATCGCGTACACCAGCAACAGGCTAGGATGCGCAATCACACGAGCCTGCTGAAGCAGCGGCGCAGGGCGCTTGTGCGGCAGGTTGTTCGGCATGAAGAACAGCGCACCGAGCATCGCGACGACACCGAACAGCGCAACTACGAGGAACGTCGCGCGCCAGCCGAAGTGCTGGCCGATGAACGTGCCGAGCGGAATGCCCGCGACGAACGCGACCGTCATGCCGCTGAACATCGTCGCAATCGCACTCGCGGATTTTTCCTTCGGCACGAGCGTCGTCGCGATGATCGACCCGACCGAGAAAAACACGCCGTGCGCGAGCCCCGTCAGAATGCGCGCAACGACAAGCGATTCATACGACGGCGCGCGCCACGCCACCAGATTGCCGATCGTGAATAGTGCCATCAGCGCGATCAGCAAGGTCTTGCGCGGCACGCGTCCCGTGAGCGCGGTCAACAGCGGCGCGCCGACGGCGACGCTCAATGCGTACAGGCTGACTAGCAAGCCGGCAGAAGGAAGCGTGACGCCGAGGTCGGCGGCGATCGTCGGAATGAGACCGACGATGACGAATTCGGTCGTTCCGATTGCAAAGGCGCTGAGCGTCAGCGCGAAAAGGGCAAGTGGCATGGTCGTCTGTCAGAAGGCTTGAAGGAAGCTTGATCGGATGGACGCAGTGTGCCGGCTTTACTTTTGCAGAAAAACTGGTCTATAAAGGAAACACTTTTGATTTCAAATCAAGTATGAAAGTCACACTCGACGAATTGCAGACCTTCGCCACGGTGGTCGACACGGGCTCGATCACGGCTGCGGCCGAACAACTCGATCAGACCGTGTCGGGCGCGAGCCGCACGCTGGGGCGGCTCGAAGAGAAGCTGCAAACCACGCTCTTGCGCCGGACCACTCGGCGTCTCGAACTGACGGAAGAAGGCAAGGCGTTTTTGCAGAATGCGCGCGACATCATCGACGCCGTGGAGAACGCGGAAGAACAGCTTGCCGCGCGGCGCGAGCGGCCTTCGGGACGTTTGCGCGTCGATGCCGCGACGCCGTTCATGCTGCACGTGATCGTGCCGCTGGTGGCGGGTTATCGCGAGCGCTATCCGCAGGTCGAACTGGAACTGAACAGCAACGAAGGCATCATCGATCTGCTCGAACGGCGTACGGATGTCGCAATTCGTATCGGCCGACTCAAGGATTCGACGCTGCACAGCCGTCCCGTGGGCAGCAGCCGTATCCGCGTGCTGGCGACGCCGGAATATCTGAAGGCGCACGGCCAGCCGAAACGTGTCGACGATCTTGCCGGGCATTCGCTGCTCGGATTCACGCAGCCCGAGTCGCTGAATGTGTGGCCGCTTGTCGGCGCGGACAACGAGCCGTATCGGATCGAGCCGAGCATCGCGTCGTCGAGCGGTGAAACGTTGCGGCAACTGGCGCTGGAGAGCGCGGGAATCGTCTGTCTATCGGACTTCATGACGGGCCGCGACCGTCGCGAAGGGCGCCTCGTTCAACTTCTTGCGCGTCAGACGCAGGACGTGCGGCAACCCATCAATGCCGTCTACTATCGCAACACGGCGATATCGGCGCGTATCGCTTCATTCGTCGATTATCTCGCCGAGGCCGTGAAGGCCACCGAATTCGCGCGCTAGTTCATCATGCCGGCTCGAACGCCGTTTCGAGTCCGGCGCATGTTCCGTTTCCCTCCTTCTGCTTTGCCGATTGTTGCCGTGCGAACAACATGGTGAACACGCGCGCGGTGCTTCTGGCATGCGTTGCCGCTACCTACAATCCGTTGCGTCGATAGTCGCACAAGCGATGTCTCCAGCGTCGATCGTGTGCCGCTCGTCACGAGTCCGGGCAACCGTCGTCGGCTTCGCAACTCTCAAATCGAAGGCAAATATCATGTCGCAGAAGATCCTGATCGTGGGTGCCGGCTTCGCCGGCGTGTGGGGCGCACTAGGCGCGGCTCGCGTGCTCGATGGCGCGGGCGTACGGAGCAGCGACGTCGAAATCACGCTGATCTCGCCGAAACCCGAATTGCAGATCCGTCCGCGGATGTATGAAGCCGAGCCGCAAAACATGGCCGCGCCGTTGCTGCCGCTGTTCGACGCGATCGGCGTGAAGTTCGTCGCGGGCAGCGTCGATGCGATTTCCGTTCAGGACAAGACGGTCAGCGTCGTGTCCGCCGACGGGAAGACGCACTCGCTCGCGTACGACCGCCTGCTGCTGACGAGCGGCAGCAAGCTGAGCCGTCCGCCGATTCCGGGTCTCGAGCATGCGTTCTCCGTGGACCGCATCGAAGACGCAGTGGAACTCGACCGACATCTCGACGCACTGGCGAAACAGCCGGCTTCTCCGGCACGCAACACGGTCGCCGTGGTCGGCTGCGGCTTCACGGGCATCGAAGTCGCGACGGAATTGCCGAAGCGCCTGCGCGAGAAATTCGGTGCCGATGCCAACGTGCGTGTCGTCGTGATCGGCTCGCAAGACACGATCGGCCCGGATCTCGGCCCGAATCCGCGTCCCTTCATTGCCGACGCATTCGAGAAGCTGGGTGTCGAGACGGTACTCGGATCGGGCGTGGTGTCCGTCGATGCGCAAGGCGTGCGCACCGCTTCGGGCCAGCACATCGAAGCGGGCACGGTGATCTGGGCGGGCGGCATGCGCGCGAGCCCGCTGGCGGCACAGGTGTCGTCGCATATCGATCCGCTGGGACGCGCCGAAGTGGCCGCGGATCTGCGCGTGCCCGAAGCGCCCCACGTGTTCGTGGCAGGCGACGTCGCGCGCGCACTGACGGACGACGACGGCCATTACGCGCTGATGTCCTGTCAGCACGCGATGATCATGGGGCAATTCGGCGGTCACAATGTGGCCGCCGATCTGCTCGGCGTTCCGACGCTGACGTATCGGCAGCCGTTCTACGCGACGTGCGTCGATCTCGGCGAGTGGGGCGCTGTCTATTCGGAAGGCTGGGATCGGCAGATGAAGCTGACGCACGCCGAAGGCAAGGCGCGCAAGCAGATGATCAACACGATGTGGATCTATCCGCCCGCACCGAATCGCGCGGAGGCGCTGGCGGCGGGCAATCCGGAAGCGTCGTTCGGCTAGGACGTATTGCATCGAATGCGGTAGCGGCACGTTCCCTATCACGCGCTGCTGCCGTATCTGCAATGCTGGAAATCGCACGTTCCACTCCTCGAAGGAGCGCACCATGAAAGCCAACGTCCTTTTTCGCGCGACACTCTGCGCGTCGCTGTTGCTGTCGATCGTACCGGCTGTCGCCGTTGCCGAACCGTTTGCCATCAAGGTCGATGGCCTGAGTCGTGGGCAGTTCGTGAACGAACAGGTGTACGGCGGATTCGGTTGTCATGGCGACAATGTTTCGCCGCACATTTCGTGGACGCATGTTCCGCCGGGCACGAAGAGCATCGTCGTGAACATTCATGATCCCGATGCGCCGACGGGCGGTCTGGGCTGGACGCATTGGGAAGTCGTCAACATACCGGCGACGCAATCGTCGCTTGAAAAGGGCGCTTCCGGAAATCCGAACATGCTGCCCGCGGGCGCGCTCGAAACGTTGACGGATTTCGGCGACTCGAAATACGGCGGACCATGCCCGCCGCAAGGCACCGCGCATCGATACATCGTCACGGCGTCGGCGTTGTCCGTGCCGAGTATCGACGTGAAGGCGGCTTCGAGTCCGGCTCTCGTCGCTTACCAGATGCACGGCAAGGTCATTGCGCAGGCGAAGTACGTTGCGAAGTATCGCCGCGCCGCTGAGTGAACCTTGAACGCGACGCGGTCGGTCATATCAGCGACATGCCGCCGTCCACTTTCAGATTGACACCGTTCACGAAGCTGCCTTCGTCGCTGACGAGAAAAAGCGCGGCGCGCGCGAGTTCGTCCGCTTGACCGAGGCGGCCAAGCGGAATGCTGTTCGCGATCGCGGCCTCGAATGCAGGACGGTCGGTGGATTCGATACCGAGCTTGGCGAGAATCGGTGTGTCGACGGGACCGGGACTGATCACGTTGACGCGAATGCGCCGTGCCTTGAACTCGATTGCCCAGCTGCGGGCGAACGCTTCGATTGCGGCCTTCGTGCCGGCATAAACGGCGTGGCCGTCGAATACGCGCGTGCTGGCAATCGAACTCGTCAAGAGTATTGCGCCACCTTCGCGCATATGCGGTGCAATCTTCTGAACGCCGAAGAATACCGCTTTGGTATTCGTGGCGAAATGCTCGTCGTATGACTCGATGCTGACCGTGTCGGACGGCGCAATCGTGTTGGTGCCTGCATTCGCGACATAAATGTCGACGCCGCCGAACCGCTCTGCAACCAGCGATGCGACGCGCTCATGTGTCGCGGAGTCCGCCATGTCGCCCGTCAAACCGATTGCGCGATCGCCGAGTTCGGCTGCGGCTGCATTCACGGCATCGGCCCGACGTCCGACGATTACCACGTTCGCGCCCTCGGCGACGAACAGCCTGGCCGTTGCCAAGCCGATTCCACTATTGCCGCCCGTCACGACGGCCACTTTGTTTGCGAGTCGATTCAATTCATTCTCCGTAATCGTCCGCCGCAATGGCGTAGGGCTTCAATGTAGCGTTCTGCCGGAAGCCGCTCCAGTCGCGCAGCGGCGCTATCAGTTTTGCCGAATGGTCATCAATGTCATCCGAAAGATTTAGCGGTTTGCCCGCATTCGTGCGGGCCGTCGAAGCCGGTTCGTTCACCGCCGCAGCGCGCGCGCTGGGCACGACGCCGTCTGCCGTGTCGAGAAGCGTCGCGCGCCTGGAAAAGCGGCTAGGCGTCACGCTGTTTCAGCGATCGACGCGAGCTTTCGTGCTCACGCTCGAAGGGCAAAGGTACTACGAACGCGTCGCGCCGTTCATACGCGGTCTCGAAGAAGCGGACCAGGTTCTCGCAGCCCCTGCAACCGCCGCCGGAAAATTGCGTGTGAGCATGCCCGGCGATCTGGGGCGTACGTTGCTGGAGCCCATTACGCGCGATTTGATGACGCGCAATCCGGAGCTGGCGCTCGAAGTCAGCGTGAGCGATCGTCACGTCGATCTCATTCGCGAGGGCTTCGATATCGCGATCAGAGCGGGGCACGTGATGGACAGCGGCTTATACGCGCAACGGATGGTCAGTCTGCCGCTGGTGCTGGTCGCTTCGCCCGCGTATCTGCGTGCATGCGGCGCGCCGCGCACAGCCGCCGAACTGGCAGCACATCGCCATGTGCGCTACAGGCTCGATGGACGTGCAATTCCCATTGTCTTCGCCGACGGCAAGACGCTGTCGGTCGAAGGCATGTTCGACGCCGATAGCGGCGACGCCATGCGAGTGGCTGCTGTGAGTGGACTCGGTATCGCACAGATTCTGCGAACCACGGTACAGAGCGATCTGAATGAGGGCCGATTGCAGATCGTACTGCCGGAGGTGCCGCTGCAGTCGGTTCCCGTCCTGGCGCTTCATGCATTCGGGCGCAACATACCTGCCCGCGCGAGGATCTTTATCGACTTCATCGCGGAACATCTCGCGCTTTCGAAATAGCGGAGAACATTCTTTTCTTTGTCGATAAGACTACTGAAGTAGTCGAATCGCTTCAGGTCGATTCGACATCTTACGATTCAAGAACCTTGTAAATAGTGCGTTCTTTCCTTGGCCCGATTCTTGTGTAGTAAAGCAGGTCGTGACGTGCGACATCGCGCCTGAACGACGAGAGAATACAAATCGACGAATGAAAAGGAAAGAACCATGTTTGAAGGATTCGAGAATCGCTCTGCTGTCGTGACGGGTGCAAGTTCCGGCATTGGACTCGCGACTGTGCAACGCTTGCTGGAGAACGGCGCGCGCGTGCTGGCGATGAGCCGAACCATGCGCGAACTGGAGAGCTTGCAAGCAACGCATGGCGAGAGACTCAAATGGCTCAAGGGCGATGTGACTGAAAGCGCCGATCTCGCTGCGCTTGCGGAGCGCGCACGGCAATTCGGCGCTATCGATTTTCTGCTGCCGAATGCAGGCATTGCACAACTGGGCGATGGTCTTGAGTCCGCTGCGTTCGAACGTCAATGGGCGGTGAATGGAGCGGGCGCATTGAATACCTTGTCGGTGTTGCGGGATCAATTGGCAAAGCCTGCGTCGGTGGTTTTCATTGGAACATTCCTGTCGCAAGTGACGTTTCCGGGTCTTGCCGCGTATATCGCTTCGAAGACGGCACTCAAGGCGCACGCGCGAACGCTCGCAGTAGAACTCGCTACGGATGACGTCAGAATCAATATCGTCTCGCCGGGCCCGACCGCGACGGCTATCTGGTCGACCCTGGGTTTATCGCAAGATCAGTTGTCAGCCGTAGCCGGGCGCGTCAATCAGCGCCTGCTCTCCGGCCGCTTTCTCGAACCTTCGGCGATTGCGGACACGATCATGTTCCTGCTATCCCCTGCGTCGCGCGGCATCTATGGACAGGATGTGATCGTCGATAACGGATATACGCTGCAATAAGAGCATCTTTGATGATTGCCGTTGGCGGCCATCTCGCGCAGTGCGAACACAGATGCCAGCGGCAATCTATTCGGAGCTGGATCGGCGAACTGCACTCCGCAGACATTCATCATGCAGTTGCGCTTTCGCCTGATTCACGAGTTGGCGGCACACGGTTGTCGATTTGCCGATTGCGGCAGCGACTTCACTATAGTTTGCGCCGAAGAGTTCATGCAGCAGGAACGCCGCGCGCGCCTCGGGCGGCAAGCGTTCGAGCAGCATGAGGAACGCGACCGATACTTCGTCGGCGCGTTCTTTCAGTTCCTTCGGCGTCGCAGACGCATCCGTCATGTCGTTAGCCTTTGCGCAGTGCGGTGGCGAGCTGTTGTGCTGCCCGCTCGATTTCCTCTTCATTGAAGGGCGCAAAACCCAGCACGAGCGCTGGCTTTTGTGTGTGGCGATGCGTGTATCGGCTCAAAGGCGCTGCGTCGATTCGCGCTGATTTGAGTTTCTCGATAGCCGTGCGTTCATCGAACGGCAGCAGATGGCCGATCACGTCGAGTCCGGCATCGGCCGGTTGAACGTCGATCAAACCTTGCCAGTGAGCGTGTGCGGCGCGTTCAAATGCTTGCGCGCGGCTCGCATAGATCTTGCGCGTGCGGCGCACGTGTCGATCGAAATGTCCTTCGCTCAGGAAGTCCGCGAGCACGGCCTGCGTCAGACCATTTGCGCTGCGGACCGTGACCGACGCCGCGCGAACGAAGGGGTTGACGAGTTGCGGCGGCAGTACCACATACGCAAGCCGTAACGAAGGGAACATCAGCTTGTTGAATGTGCCGGCGAGCACGACGTGTGCCTCGGCGCCGGGAAGACTGCGCAACGCCGGCAACGATCTCGAACGAAAGCAATATTCGCTGTCGTAGTCGTCCTCGAAAATAATCGCGCCGCTTGCGGCAGCCCAGTTAAGCAATGAAGCTCGCCGTTCAGCCGACAGAGGCACGCCAAGCGGTGCGTGACGCGTCGGCGTGACATAGATCAGCGCAGCGGATGGCGCTTCACGTATGCCGTCGAGTACGCGCATGCCGTCGTGGTCGACGGGAATATCGGCGACACGAACTCCGCTCGCGTGCATGATCTGACGCGCGCCGATGTAGCCGGGGTCTTCCATCCACACGGTGTCGCCAGGGCCCGTTAGCAGACGCATACATAAATCGAGCGCCTGATGCACGCTGCCGACTACGACGATCTGCTCAGGTGAAGCGCGCACGCCGCGCGCGATGGCGAGATGCTCGGCAATGGCCGCTCGTAGTGCGAGCAATCCGGCAGGACTCGTGTCGTTGAGCGTCAGCAGCCGCGAAGTGCGCAATTGGCGCACATGGAGTTGACGCCACAAATCGACGGGAAAGAGGCGAATGTCGCCGCGATGCGGATAAAACGGCTGCGGCAATGCATTCGCGTCGGCAAGCGGAAAAGGCGAATCGCACTCTTTGAGACGGCTGATCCATGGCGCGCGCGATTCGCGCGTGTGCGCGGTTTCGATAGCAACCGAAGATGCGTCCGCCGCTTTGGCGGGATGCAGTTGATCGGGCAATACGGCGCTCACGCGCGTACCGCTTCCGACGCGTGTCACCAGATAGCCTTCCGCCAGCAGTTGTTCGTACGCAGCGGCAACGGTACCTCTCGCGAGGCTGTATTGCCGCGCAAGCGTGCGCGTTCCCGGCAGCGTGCTGCCGCCAGGCAACCTTCCGCTGACGATGGCCAGTCTCAGTGCTTCGTACAGCCAACGCTGCAAGCCCTTGGCCGGATCGGGCGAACCCAAAGTAAGGGGCCACGCGATAGCGGACCGGTCGCGTCCACTTACCTCCGTTGGGATTTCACATCGATCGTTCATAACGGTTGAAAAGTCAGTTATCGGCTTTTGCAGTGATTGCTGGATCGAATGTCATGTGCATTCGAATCAACCATGCACGAAAACCATCCACTCCTAACCAAGACGTTTTGATCGAGAGATTTGTGACGTTGAAAAAGTGGCTCAGTTTACGAAGTAGAAACTGGCACATTACATGCGCGCACTTTCAACGCAATATCACGACGCCCATGCGCCTTTCACTACGAGATCTGTCGTGACGGGCGAATGGTTCATTTGTTCTACAGACCGTTGCAATGATGAATTCAAGGAAGTGGGATACGCCACAGCCTCGCAAATTACCGCGCCAGACGCGCGCGTCAAACACCATCGAGGCCGTACTCGAGGCGGCAGTACAGATACTGATTGCCGAGGGGACGCGAGGACTGACGACAACCCGTGTTGCGAAGCGATCGGGCTTTGCAGTGGGAACGCTATACCAGTACTTCGCGAATAAAGATGAACTGATCGACATGCTGGTGCATCGTCATCTCAACCATGTCGTGGCGTGCGCGCAGATTGCATGCAGCGATCAGAACGGCGCGAATCTGGGAGACATGATCACTGCTGTCGCCGATGCGTTCTTTGCTGCAAACATCGAAAAAGCGCGCGATGTGCGGGCGATTCATCTGGCGTGGATGCGGATCGAAAGATCAGAACTGTTTTGCGAAGCGTTTGCGAGACTTCGTGACACGACGACTTCGATGTTCGCCAGTTCGCCGCAATTGGATTCCGTCCACATCGATACGATTGCCCATAAACTGGTCTCCATGCTGATCGGTACGATACGTGCGATATTCGAGCAGGGCATGGATGAAGCGCTGACGACGGGCACGCGCGAGCAGATCGTTAATGTTCATTGCCTGTATCACCCGACAGACGCATCGCTCGACACGGCCGTATCGACCGCACACTGAAGATTGAGCGATCGTATCTGTTCGAGCATGAAGTCGATGAAGAGCCGCATGCGTGACGGCATGTGCTGTTTGCTGAGATAGCACAGAAAGTGGCTCCGGTCGTCGGGCGCGAACTGATTCATGCAGGACACGAGGCGTCCTGTCGCAATGTGATCGCAGGCCTGATAGCCGGCCACTTGCGCGATGCCTTGTCCTTCGAGAACGGCATTGAGCACGAGATCCGCATCGTTGAAAGTCAGGTGCGCGGATGGCGCGTGTTTGACGAGCGCGCCTTTTACCTTGAATTCCCACTCGTAGATTCTGCCCGACGAGAAGCGGAAATTGATCGCACGGTGCTGCGCGAGATCATCGACGTGCGCAGGCAATCCTTTCTCTAGAACATACTCCGGCGAAGCGCAGAGAATCATATGCATCGGAATGATGCGCCGTGCAATGATCTGGCTATCGTCCACGCGTCCATTTCTGAATGCGATATCGATGCCGTCGCTCGTGAAGTTGGCGTGCGCGTCGGTCAGCATCAGATCGATCGATACCTCGGGATAAAGCACACGGAACTTCGCCAACAGCGGCGCGATGACCTTTCTGCCGAAGCCGACCGTTGAACTGACGCGCAAGAGTCCGCGCGGCGGGCCGCCACGCAGATCGCGCATGCGTTCGATCGCGTTGAGAATACCGTCGATGCCCGGCTTGCACGACTCGTAGAAGATTTCCCCTTCGGCCGTCAAACCGACGCTACGTGTCGTGCGTGAGAACAGCTTGGTTCCAAGCTGCTGCTCCAGTTTCTGGATGTTCCGGCTGACGGACGATCTTCCGATGCCGAGCCGGTCGCCTGCCTTGGCGAAGCTCTCTTCCTTTGCAACGGCGATAAAAGTCATCACGGCCGCATAGCTGGTCGTGAATCCTGCCGAGAGCGTATCTATAACCTCTTCCGCTCGCGGGCTGTGGTGATTGCGCATTGTCGAATCCATGAAACGCGGTTTCCTCACAAAAGTCTTTCGACGCTGGTTTATAGACGAAGACTCGCCGTGAAAGGTTAAACGCTATGGACATATCGCAATCGCTAGCAAGCGCTAACAACACATAGCAGACAAAAGCGGCAGGATGGGTGAACATTTGCGCTCTTGATGCCGCTAAGGAAACGGGATGCGTGATCGGGAAGACCGAATACGGACGACCGCACAAAAAGACGTAGAAGTGATCGCTTCGTTCCTGCTGGCGCTCAACCGTGCCGATGCAGGCGGTATGGGAGCACTCTTCAGAGAGGATGCACTCGTCAACGATCAACTGCGCGACTTCTGGGGGCGCCCCGCCATTGAAGCATGGATCGCGAGAGAAGTGATCGGCGACAACCTGAGAATCGAAGTGATGCAGATGTTCCAGCACTATCGCGTGACGACAGTGACGGGTGCGATAACGGGGACATTCGATTCGACCGGATTACCCGATCCGCTCATTCTCAATCTGCACTTTTCTATTTTCGATGGAAAAATTGCGAGACTCTTCATTCTGCTCGATCGTCAGATCGACGCGTTCCCCGATCTACGCAGCCGTGCATTGAAAGCGATCTAGTGCACGATGCGCTGATAGACGCGCTCGATAGAGAAGATTGTCAAAGTTTCAGTTTTGGCTGCCAAGGCCATTTAGTGGGTTCGATTTTACGTACCGCTAATATAGAATGGGTAAGAACCGTGACTTCCTGCGAGACGATACTTGTTTGCCAGCTTATTGAAATTCGGAACGACGGTATCGCATTCAAACGCAGCGAGCTATTCGTTCGGGCCGTTCTTTCTGTTTCCGGATAAGCGGCAACTGGTGTGTCACGGCAAGCAGATCAAGCTGGGCGGAAGAGCGCTCGATATTCTGGTTGCACTCGTGCGTCGCGCCGGCACTTTGATCGCCGCGCGAGAACTTCTTGCAGAAGTTTGGCCCGATACCGTCGTCGTGGAAGGCAGTCTGCGCTTTCATCTCGTCGCGTTGCGCAAAGCACTCGCCGAAAGCGATCCCGGCGTGACGTATGTGATGAACGTGCCCGGTCGCGGCTATACGTTCGTCGCCACCGTCGCGTCGAGTGACGCGCTTCAGCCTGGCATCGGGCTCAAGAATGCAGCGCCGCTCCCGCGCGACCATTTTCGTTTCCATCGTCGCGGCGCATCTATTGTCGGCCGTGAGCGCGAGATCGATCAGATCGTCAGGCAACTCGCCGAGCAGCGCTTCGTCAGTATTGTCGGCGCAGGCGGAATGGGAAAGACGACGGTCGCGAATGCTGCGATCGATCGCTTGCGTGACGACTTCGAAGGCAGGGTCGTTTCGGTCGATCTGTCCGTGGTTCAGGATTCGGACCTGGTGTGTTCGACGTTGCTCGCAGCGCTGTGCGAAGGACGCGAGAGCGCATCGTCGATGAGCGAGGTGTGCGCGTCGATTGGACACACCCGCACGCTGGTCTTTCTCGACTGTTGCGAACATCTGATAGACGGCGTGGCGAAGACCGTCGAAGTACTCTATCGAAATGCGGCGGGTATCTACATCCTCGTTACGTCGCGAGAAATCGTGAATGTCGATGGCGAGTTCGTCTTCCGCCTTCCGCCTCTCGACGTGCCGCCGCCAACAGAAGTACTCAAGGCGCGCGATGCGCTGAACTATTCGGCAATACGTCTGTTCGTCGAGCGCGTCGTGCAGGCGGGTTGTCATTTCGAATTGACCGACGATAACGCCCAGGCGGTGAGCCGGCTGTGCCGTGGACTGGACGGCATTGCGCTGGCAATCGAACTCGCCGCGCGGCAAATGCCGACTTTCGGACTGGTCGGCATACTGGAACTCGTGGACAAGAAGAGCCGGCTAATGTGGCACGGTCGCCGTACGGCTGTGCCGAGACATCAGACATTGGGTGCAACGCTCGACTGGAGCTATGGTCTGTTGACCGGGCTCGAACAGGTTTGCCTGCGGCGGCTCGCCGTGTTCGTTGGTTGCTTTACGCTGGAAGCTGCTGTGGCCGTGATCGGCGCAAACGACATCGAACGCACCGACGTGATGAAGGCGATCAATCAGCTTTCGAACAAGTCGCTTCTGGATGTCCGGCTGTACGAAGGTGCAGTCCGGTATTTTCTGCTCGACACGACCCGTTCCTATGCACGCGTGAAAATGGAAGAGGCCGGCGAAATCGACGAACTGTCCGCGCGGCACGCATCGTGGTATGCGGCGAGGTGGCTCGATGACGACGCAGCGGAAGAAGAGGAAGAAGCAACGGCCAACCGCCTGGCCGAACTCGGCAATCTGCGCGCAGTGCTCGAATGGGCGCTCATACGCGAGCAGGATCTGATCAATGGCTGCAAGCTGGTCGTGTCGTATGCGAAATTGTTGCTGAAAAAGTCGATGCTCGGCGAGGCCAGAAAATGGACCGAGATCGCGTTGGCGAAACTCGGCGATGACGAGCGCGGCACGCTGATGGAACTGGAACTCACGGCTGCTTATGGGCAGGCCTTGATGTTCACGAGCAGCGACAGCGAAGCAGTCGGCCGTGCATATGAGCGCGGGCTTTCCATTGCGATGTCGATGGGCGATGCGGTTCGGCACGACCGGCTGCTGTGCGGCTTGATCATGTATCTGTATCGCACGAGCGATTTCCACGGCGCATTCACGTTCGCAAGCGAAGCCGCGCAATGGATCGCCGCGAGCGGCAGAGACACGTCAGCCGTTCATTCGATGCTCGCCGTCGCGTTGCATATGAAGGGCGACATCGCAGCGTCGGCGCGTCTTTGGGAGCCCGTCATTCTGTCGGGTAAGGCGAGCGGCATGGCAGCCGTCGAACCGGCGGAACTGGGCGTCAACCCGTATCTGCGTGCACTGAGCGGGAAGGCACGTAACCTGTGGTTGACAGGAGACTCTGACGAAGCCGAACGCGTCGCCGATGAAGCAATCGAATGCGCGCGGTCGTTGCGTCATTCCGCAACCCGATGCGTAACGCTGCTATGGGCCGGAGAAGTTTTCGCGTGGCAGGAGAACTGGCCGAGACTGCGCGAAATCGCCGACGAATACGAAGCGGTCGTCCAGGTGAATGGATTCACGCCCTATCGTTTCGCGGTGCTCGGGCTTCGCGGGCAGATCGCTTATGCCGACGGCAGGCCGGGGGAGAGCATTTCGCTGCTGGAAGGATGTATCGACGGTTTGGTGAAATGCCACTACACGATGCCGGCTTCGATGTTTCGCAACTCGTTGGCCATCGCACTGTGCGCGAATGGCGACGCCCGCCGCGCAATTCTGGTTTGCGACGAAGCGATCAGACTAATCGAGTCGAATGAAGACAGACTGTATTTGCCGACGCTGTTGATAACGAAAGCGAGTGCGCATCGTATCGAAGGTGAACACGATGCTAGCGCCGCGTGCTTGCGCGAAGCGTTTTTCGTTGCGCGACGACAAGGCGCGAGCGTCTATGAATCGCAGATCAGGCAGCTTGCGTCATAGAAGGTTTTAAGCCGATAGCGCGAAAAAAGGGCAAACGCTAACGTGCTTGCCCTTGAAGCGAATGATCCAGCCGCGGTTAGCTCTGGATAAACGCGAGAAGATCGGCGTTGAATTTCTCTTTGTGCGTATCCGTCAGACCGTGCGGCGCGCCCGGATAAACGATCAGCTTCGAGTTGCGAATCAGCTTCGCGGATGCGCGACCAGCAGCGTCGATCGGCACGATCTGGTCGTCGTCACCGTGAATGATCAGCGTCGGCACGTCGATCTTCTTCAAATCTTCCGTGAAGTCGGTTTCCGCAAAAGCCTTGATCGAATCGTAAGTGTTCTT